>JBGMQU010000001.1:0-51677 GCA_048060725.1 Gemmatimonadota bacterium
TCGGGGTTCCCCCGGTTGCCGGTGGTTGCCCCCTCCCTCGACAAAATCATCGGGGCCGTCGTCGTGAAGGATCTGCTTCAACGTGTCGTCGCCGGCGACGAAGCCACTCGAGCGGATGCCGTGATGCGCGAGCCGCTGTTCGTCCCGGACACGAAGGCGGTGGACGATTTGATCGCCGAACTGAGGCTTCGAAAGACGCACATCGCGATCGTCGTCGACGAGTTTGGCGGCACCGACGGCGTCGTGACCCTGGAAGATCTGCTCGAGGAAATCGTTGGCGAAATTTACGATGAGCACGACGTCGCGGAGGATGAAGTGGCGGTCGGTCCCGACGGAACAGTGGTACTCGATGGGGGCGCGTCGTTCTCGGATCTCTTGGAACGATTCGAGCTTACGGGGGCGCGCGAAAGCGACGAGTACGACACGGTCGCGGGCTACGTGCTCGGGGCGCTCGGACGGATTCCCGAGGTCGGAGATCGCATCGCGATCGGCGAGGCCGAGCTCCGCGTGACCGAACTCAACGAGCGCAGGATCACCAGTCTCGAGTTGCGGGGAGCCACGGAGCGATCGGACTCGACCGATGACTCATCGTCGGAGGAAGGGTGAAGATGTCGTTTGGTCAGCGGTGACGGCGGATTCCCGAGCACGCACGGAGTTGCTCGAAGGGCCCCTTCGTGTGTATTACAAACAAGGCGTTCACTCGATCTGTCATTCGATCCACACTGAAACGTTCGAGCGGTCCATAGGGTGATCAAACCCGACTACTGGAACGGGGACCAATACGACGCGGAGGCCCAGCGCCTCTACGAAGCCGGCGACTACGATCAGGCGCTCGACATTCTGACGCGGGCCCTGGTGAAGTACCCGGAATCTCCGGAGTTGCTTATTTCGCTCGGCTACACGCGGCTGGCCCGCGAGGAGTTCGCGTGGGCCCACGGCGCGTTCGAGCTGGCGCTCTGGCATGACCCCGAACACGAAGAGGCGTTGGCCGGTATCGGCGATGCCAAGCTGCGCCTCGGCGACCGCGCCGGAGCGTTCAGATCGTACGACTTACTTCTCGAGCTGGGCTTCGATAGCGACGTCGAACTCATGCTGTGCGTCGGGCGAAGCCTCCTTCGAGAGGGACTGATCGACCGTGCCGTGCGGTTTTTCCTTCGGGCTCGCAGCGCGGATCCGCTGAGCCCGGACGTCGCGCTCGATCTCGGATTCGCAGCCTACCGTCGCGGCGAGAACGACTCCGCCCTGGACTGGAGCCGCGAGGCGATCCGGCTCGACCCCGACTTCTCCGATGCGCGGGCGCTCTGTGGCAACGTGCTGTACGAGCGCGGCGAGTTCACTGCGGCGCTCGAGCAACTGGAGCGGATCGCTCCCACACAGATCGTCGATCCGGCGGTCGCCTGGCGGATCGTCGAGTTGAAGCGTCGGGTATACGATCTGCCCGAGGACGCTCCAGCCGTGCGGCCATACCTGCTCGTTCTCGAGGAGCTTTCGGTGGATCCCAGTCCCGAGGACAGGCTCCTGGCCGAGATCGAGGCGGAAGCCCAGGGTCTCCGTACATCGTGGGTGCGGAGCCAGCTCGACCTGTTCGGGCGGGCCCCCGAAATCGTGCACGAAGGGTTGCACCGCGTTCGTGCGTCGGACGGCTCGGTGTTCGAAGGGGACTGGGACTCGATCGTGCGCGACATGCGTGACCGGACGGATCCGAATCAATCGTTGGGTGACTTCATGCGCGCGGAGGCCAACCGCCTTAAGGACCTCACCGGCGGCCTCATCTCGTTCGACAATCCCCGGGCCTTCATCGAGGATTCCGCGCGGGTGGGGGCGCTCGAAATCGAGCACTGACCCGATACCCCATGAAGGTGACTCCTCCGCAGACCCTGGCCCGTCTCCTGTCCGAGCGTCTCGCCGCCGCCGGCGATCCGATGCGGGCCGTCACGCTCCAACGACTCCTCGAAGACCACCTCGCCTATTCCAGGGTGCGGCCCGAGCTCCAGATGACGGGGAAAGGGGAGTACGACGTGGCGATCCTCCGGCTGCTTGCCGACCGGACGTTGCTGCAGGTCGATCCCGCAGTCGCGGCAGCGGCCCGACGCGAACTCGAGAGTCCGGAACCAGAACTGGCGTTTGCGGACGTGCTCGCCGAGAGACTCGTTCGATTGCGCTCCCCTGACGATCGTCTTCCCGCGGAGGCCGGAACCGAGGGCGGCGACGAAGACGAGGGTGAGGACGTCCCGGTCCCTTCGGACACGCCAGCGTTCGAGCTGGTGTCCGGTGATGAACCACCCGAGGGTCCGCCCGCCGCCGAGGACGGGGAGCCGGGACCAGGGCCTGAATCGCCCGAGCGAGCACCCGAGCCCGATCTGGCACCACAGCCCGAGTCGGTACCGGAGCCGGCTCCGACCGGGGACTGTTGGGCGTGCATGGAGACGTTGCCGACGCGGGATGTCGTCCGATTCTGCCCGCATTGCGGTGTGGACCAGGAAGCCCCGCGGTGCACGGCCTGCGGTGATCGCCTCGAACCCGGTTGGGCGTTCTGTCCGCGGTGCGGCCGCGCCCTCGAGGAGTGACGGTGATTCGGGTCGCCGTCATCGGCGGCGACGGAATCGGCCCGGAAGTCACGGAGCAGGCAAGGCGAGTGCTCGATGCCACGGCGTCGAGAGGACTGGCCACGCTCGAGTTCACCGAGTTCCCCCACGGCGCCGATCACTACCTCGAAACCGGTGAGACGTTATCCGACGAATCGTTTTCGCGGCTGCGAGACGACTTCGACGCGATTCTCTTCGGAGCCGTTGGCGACTCCCGCGTCCCTGACGGGCGGCACGCCAGAGATCTGCTGCTCGGACTTCGGTTCCGGCTCGATCTATTCCTGAACCGCCGTCCTGCGAAGCTCCGGGTGCCTGCGCTTTCTCCGCTACGGTCCGCCGACCACGTGCCGATAGACTTCGCAATCTACCGGGAAAACACGGAGAGTCTGTACGGCGGGATCGGCCATTACGAGAACGAGGGGACACCGGCCGAGGTCGCCGTCAGCGAGGGCATCGCGAGCCGGCCGGCCGTCGAGCGAATCGTCCGCCTCTCCTTCGAGGATGCCCGGGCGTCGGGCGTGCGCCTCACCTTGTCCGACAAGGCGAACGCCGTGCCGCACATGTACGGGCTGTGGCGCCGTGTGTTCGCCGAGATCGCCGCGGAGTACCCCGATGTCGAGTCGGAGATGCGCTATGTGGACGCGCTGGCGATGGAGATGGTCCGCTCACCGGAGCGCTTCGGGATCATCGTGACCGACAACCTGCTCGGTGACATCCTGTCGGACCTCGCGGCCGAGCTCATCGGCGGGCCGGGGCTCGCCCCTTCCGCCAATGTGAACCCCGGTCGACACGGCCTCTACGAGCCGGTTCACGGGAGCGCCCCCGATCTGGTCGGAACCGGCAAGGCGAACCCCATGGCAGCGGTCCTGAGCGGCGCCATGCTGCTCGCGGACCACGGCGCGGTCGAGGCGGCGGTGATCGTCGAAGCGGCCGTAGACGCGGTGCTCGCGGAAGGCATCACGACGCCCGATCTGGGTGGATCCGCGAGGACGACCGAGGTCGGTGACAGGCTCTGCGAGTACGTGAGTACCGCCACGATCTGACCGGCCGTCGAGGGGGGCGCAAGCCCGCTGGCCGTTGTTCCCGGAAGCGGGACTCCCTTCCGTTCGATACGTTCTCCGGGACACTATTGCACTCGGATACACGTCGTAGTCGGACACATATCGGGCACATCGAGGAGCACTGGCATGAGCACGAACGGAGACGAGATCGTCTTCCTGTCGGCCACCAGGACGGCCATGGGAACGTTTGGAGGGAGTCTCAAGGACAAGTCCGCGATCGATCTCGGTGTCGTCGCGTCGGAGGCCGCCATCGAGCGAGCAGGCGCGCCGCCGGAAGACTTCGGGCACGTGGTGTTCGGTAACGTTATGCAGACGTCTGCCGATGCGATTTACCTGGCCCGTCACATCGGACTTCGGTCGGGTCTGCCCGTCGAGACACCGGCGCTGACGGTCAACCGGTTGTGCGGGTCGGGGTTTCAGGCGGTGATCGACGGTTCACAGGAGATCCGGCTCGGAAACGCGGACGTCTGTCTGGTGGGCGGCGCGGAGTCGATGAGCCAGGCGCCTCATGTCGTGCGCGGCGCGCGCTGGGGCCTCCGCCTCGGCCCGTCGTCGCAACTGGAGGATTCGCTCTGGGAGGCGCTGACCGATCCGTACTGTGGCTTCTCGATGGCCCAGACGGCCGAGAATCTCGCCGAAGAGTATGGAATCAGTCGGTCGGAGGCCGACGAGGTGGCCGTGCGGAGCCAGAAACTCGCGAAGGCCGCCTGGGACGAAGATCGCTTCGCCGACGAGGTCGTCCCCGTGATGGTCGGCCGAAAGGGTCGCGAAAAAGCGTTCGACCGCGACGAGCACCTTCGGCCAGACACGACGATGGAGGGCCTCGGCGGTCTGCGCCCGTACTTCAAGGAAGACGGTCTCGTCACGGCGGGGAACGCGAGCGGGATCGGCGACGGCGCCGCTGCCCTGGTGATGGCGGGTTCGGCGTACGCCGCGACGCAGGGTCTGGAGCCGATCGGACGGCTGGTCTCGTCGGCGGTCGCCGGCGTTCCCCCTCGGATCATGGGGATCGGCCCCGCCCCGGCGTCACGAGTCGCACTCGAACGCGCCGGGCTCACGCTCGACGACATCGACCTCATCGAGGTGAACGAGGCCTTCGCGCCGCAGTACGTGGCCGTGGAGCGCGAACTCGAACTCGACCGCGACCGGGTCAACGTGGATGGTGGAGCGATCGCCCTGACACACCCACTCGCGATGACCGGGGCCCGAATCACGTGCCACCTGCTGCACGAGCTCCAGCGGCGGGGCGGTGGGCTGGGCCTCGGAACCGCATGCATCGGCGGCGGGCAGGGCGCGGCTGTCATTGTGGAGGTCGGCGGCTAGATCAGGGCGCCGGCACTCCCCCAGGCCGGGAGAATACCTGTGGAACTGATGCTTGCGATATTGGCCGGGGCCGGCGCGATCGCGCTGGCCACCAGTCTTCGGATTCTCAAAGAATACGAGCGGGCCGTCGTGTTCCGGCTCGGTCGAGCCCGTCCCGCGCGCGGACCGGGTCTCATCTTCCTCGTTCCGTTCGGGATTGAACGGATGGAGAGGGTGGGCCTCCGAATCATCGCCATGGACGTTCCCCCGCAGGACGTCATCACGCGGGACAATGTCTCGGTAAAGGTCAACGCGGTGTTGTACTTTCGCGTCTCGGACCCGATCAAGGCCATCCTCGAAATCGAGGACTACCTGTTCGCGACATCGCAGCTCGCGCAGACGACGTTGCGGTCGGTGATCGGCCAGGCGGAGCTGGACGAGGTGCTCGCCGAACGCGAGAAGTTCAACAGGATTCTACGCGAGATCATCGACGAGGGGACCAACGCCTGGGGCATCGACGTCACGGGTGTCGAGGTGAAGGATGTCGACCTCCCGCAGGAGATGAAGCGGGCGATCGCGCGGCAGGCCGAAGCCGAACGGGAGCGCAGGGCGAAGGTGATCAGCGCCAAGGGCGAGCTCCAGGCCTCCGCCAACCTTCGCGATGCGGCGAAAGAACTCAGCAAGTATCCCGCGTCGCTCCAGCTCCGGTTCCTCCAGACCGCGGTCGAGATCGCTGCGGAGAACAACTCCACGACATTGTTTCCTCTGCCCATCGACTTTTCCGGGTTCAAGGGCTTGATGGGAAAGATCATGGGCGAATCCGAAACGGAGGAGCCTGAGCCCGTCCCGGCGATCGCAGGCGAGACGGAGCGTGTGTTGAATGCGGCCGAGGAGGCCGGGAAGCTTCCGCCGCCGGCCGCTGCGAGCGAGGGGACGCCGCACCCCGAAGCACAGACGGTCGAACGCGGGACCGATGCCGCCGACTGAACGCGAGTCCGGATTCCCCGACCCGGATTCTCGGTCCGACCTGCCGGCCCGTCGAGTGCCTTCGGAGCCGCCGATCACCCAGGAGCAGCTCGAGCGCGTCATCCGTCGAGCATCCGACCTCCAGTTTCGCAGCTCCTCCACGGGCTCGAGCGATCTGGATCGGGCGGAGGTCGTCCGGATCGGCGAAGAGGTCGGGATCGATGCCCGGCACGTCCAGCAGGCGATCGCGGAGGTGCGTGCGGAGGCGCTCGTTCCCGACGCGCCGGAGGATCGGGGGGTCATGGTCCGTCTCGCGGGCCCGGCCACGGTTCGGGTCAGCCGGGTCGTCCCCGGCGACCAGGCGTATGTCGAGCGGAACCTCGAGGATTATCTGCGCGAAAAGGAGTTGCTCAGGCCCGTGCGCAGCCGGACCGGCCAATCACTGTGGGAGCCCGCGGGCGGGCTGGTGAGTTCGATGCGGCGCGCCATGGACGTCGGAGGACACGGATACACCCTCGCGAAGGCGAAACGCCTGCAGGTGGCGATCCAACCGCTGGAGAGCGGTTGGTCGCTCGTGACCCTCACAGCCGACATGAGCAACGTCCGGAACGAAAACGCGGGCGGGTGGTTCGCCGGGCTCGGCTTGCCCGGCGTCGGCGGCGCGGTGGCCCTGATCGTCGGCACGGGAGGGGCGGCGCTCGCCATCGTCGGCGGAATCGCGCTGATAGGCGGAGCGGTCGCGGGCGCGACGGTCGCGGCCCGGTTCAGCGTGCGCAAGCAGCGTCTGCGAATGGAACTGGCGCTACAGGGCTTGCTCGATCGACTCGAGCGAGGAGAGACTCTCGAGCCGGACGGAGAGCCATGGCACCAGAAGCTGCTCCGCTCCGCAGGGATCGAGACACCGGACTAGAAGATCGAGACACCGGAATGGAAGGGTGTTGAAGAAGTACGGTGGGTCACACGCAGCCTTCTGAAACAGAACCACCTAACTGCGAGGAGTACGAATTGAGCGAAATACAGCGAGTGGGAGTCGTCGGGTGCGGGCTCATGGGGAGCGGGATCGCCCAGGTGAGTGCGCAGGCGGGGTATCAGACGGTCGTCCGGGAGGTCGAGCAGGGGATGCTCGATCGGGGGATCCAGTCGATCAACAAAAACCTCGACCGGTCGGTCGCGAAGGAGAAAATGACACAGGAGGACGCCGATGCCGTAGTCGCGCGCATAACGCCCACCCTTGACCTGGCGGCGTTGGAGGAGTGCGATCTCGTGATCGAGGCGATCATCGAGAATCTCGACGCGAAGAACGAACTGTTCGGGAACCTTGGAGAAATCTGCAAGGCGTCCACCGTCTTCGCGTCGAATACGTCGAGCCTTTCAATTACGGAGCTCGCCGCCGCCACTGATCGACCGGATCGATTCGTAGGCCTCCACTTCTTCAACCCGGTCCCGGTGATGCCGCTCCTCGAGGTCGTGCGTTGCGGTCAGACGTCGGATGAGACGTTCCGGGCGGCCTACGCCTTCGGGGAAACGCTCGGAAAATCTCCGATCGCCTGCGGGGACAACACCGGGTTCGTCGTGAACCGGCTACTCGTACCCTACATGCTCGACGCCATCCGGGCGTACGAGGAGGGAGTCGCCTCGATCCCGGACATCGATACCGGGATGAGGCTGGGCTGCGGGTACCCGATGGGACCGTTCACGCTCGGCGATTTCGTGGGTCTCGACACGCTCTACCACATCACCGAGATCATGTATGACGAATACAAAGACGCGCGGTTCGCGTCCCCGCCGTTGCTTCGCCGCATGTTTCTCGCCGGGTACCATGGCCGGAAGACCGGGAAGGGATTCTACGATTACAGCGATGACGAGCCCGTCGTGTCGGACTTCGTGCAGTAGTCCCGCGTAGCGTTCGCTTCGGGCGGTCGGCCTCGGGACCGGCCGCCCTTTATCGTTGTTGGCCGGAGGCCCTGCCGGTCCCGGTGTTTCACCCTGACCAAAACACTGAAAATGCCTTGCATTGCAAGGGTTTTCGGCATATTTTTGATCCTCATAATGGTGGCCTCCGAAGCACGATCGATTCGCGCCCCTTCGGCGCACACGGAACCCCATCTCGGACACCTGTCGCTGCGGAATTTCCGGAACTTCGGGGAACTCGATTGCACGTTCCCCGAGGCCGGCGTGGCGATCATCGGTCCGAACGGATCGGGTAAGACGAACCTCCTCGAGGCGATCTACTATCTCGAGGTGTTCCGGTCGTTCCGAGGGGTTAATGACGGGCAGTTGGTGCGGTTCGGCGAGGACGTGTTTCGGATCGAGGGCGAGCTTGCAGGAGAGGACATCGCGGTGGCCGCGGCGTACGATCGCGTCCGGCGGCTCAAGAAGGTGGAGATGGGCAGGCAGGAGATGGAACGCGTGTCGGACGGGATCGGCCGGCTCGGCGTCGCCGTATTCCGGCTCGAGGACATCGAGATCATTCGGGGAGGGCCGAAGTCGCGCCGCAGGTTTCTGGATGTTGCGCTGTCTCTGGCGGCGCCGTCGTATCTCGGAGACCTCCAGCGATACCGGGCCATGCTCGCGCAGCGGAACGAGGCCTTGAGGAAGGGCGTCGCCGGCGAGGAATTCGCTGCCTGGTCGAGCGGTCTGATCGAGACCGGCGCCCGGATCACGGCCGCCCGGCAGCGCTGGGTCCTCGAGGGGCGTGATCGGTATGCGGCGCACTACGCGGCCATATCCGGGGGCGACGTAGCGGACGTGATCCACTCGGCGTCCATCGCCCGGACGGTCGGCGTGACGACCGCCGATGAGGCGGAGCCGGCCACGGTGTGGGAGGAACGGTTCGCGGCGGCACTCGCCGCCACCGCCGATCGGGAGCGGCGGCGAGCCATGACTGTTGTGGGTCCGCACCGTGATGACCTGCGGTTCCCGATGGATGCTCCGGAAGGCGCGCGCGATCTTCGAGGGTTCGGATCTAGCGGCCAGCAGCGAACCGCGGCGCTGGCGCTTCGGCTTCTCGAGGCGGATCGGTTGCGTGAAGGGCTCGACCGTGAGCCGCTCTACCTGCTCGACGACGTCTTTGCCGAGCTGGATGACGATCGCTCTCGGCGTCTTCTCGAGCTGCTCGAGACGGGCCGAACGGGGCAGGTGATCCTGACGGCGCCCAAGGCGGGCGACATCGAGGTGCGAGGCGGCGCACTGGAGCGCTGGAGAATCAGTAACGGTCGGTTCCTGTCGTGACGGAGACCGCGGAGCGCCGGCGTTCCCGGCCGTCACCCGTCGGCTCGATGCTCGACGATCTGTTCGAGCGGTTGGGGATCCGTGAGCGAGTCGAGAAGGCGAAGACGGCCGCGCGCTGGGAAGACATCGTGGGACCGCACATCCAGCGTGTGACGAAGGTCGGCCGCGTGCGTGGCGGCACGCTGTTCATCGAAGTCGCGGGCGCGGCCTGGATGACGGAGTTGAGCATGATGCGACGGACACTGCTCCGTCGATTGAACGAAGATCGGGAACGCGGCCGCATCGAGCGGATCATGTTCGTACAGGCCGAAGAGACAGGACCCGCCGCGTCAGACTGGCGCGACCGGTACCCAAGGGGGAGGGGTTGATGGCAAGCTCGACGACCACGAAAAAGAAACCCGCCGGGGGCGACGACTATGACGCAGGGCAGATTCAGGTCCTCAAGGGGCTCGAGGCCGTCCGCAAGCGACCCGGCATGTACATCGGGTCCACGTCAGCCCGGGGCCTCCACCATCTGGTCTACGAGGTCGTGGACAACTCGATCGACGAAGCGATGGCGGGTCACTGCTCGCAGATCGAGGTCGTGATCGGCGAGGACAACTCGATTCGCGTGGTCGACGACGGGCGCGGCATCCCGGTGGATATCCACCCGACCGAGAAGGTCCCCGGTGTCGAACTCGCGCTGACGACGCTGCACGCCGGCGGAAAATTCGACAAATCGAGCTACAAGGTCAGCGGTGGGTTGCACGGGGTCGGCGTCTCCGTCGTAAACGCCCTGTCGTCGCGCCTGACCGTCGAGATCAAGCGCGACGGGTTCGTCTGGTCGCAGAGTTATCGGCGCGGCATCAAGGACACCGATCTGGTCAAGGGCGAGCAGACGAAGGAGACGGGTACGACGGTGACGTTCACGCCCGACAGCGAGATCTTCACCGAACTCGAGTACAACTACGACACGCTTGCCCGCCGCCTCCGCGAGATGGCGTATCTGAACCGCAGCATTCAAATCAGCCTGCGCGACGAGCGGGAGAACGGATCCTCGGACGACTTCAAGTTCGATGGCGGCATCTCGGAATTCGTCGAGTATCTCCGAGGCGCCAAGACGGCGCTCCACTCCGACGTGATCTACGTGTCCGGAACGCAGGATGACACCGAGATCGAACTGGCCATGCAGTACACCGACGGGTACAAGGAGAACACGTTCACCTTCGTCAACAACATCAACACGCACGAAGGCGGGACGCACCTCTCCGGGTTCAAGGGCGCGCTGACGCGAACGATCAACCAGTACGCCACGAAGAACAAGATCCTCAAGAAGTCCGATTCGAGTCTGAGCGGCGACGATGTGAGAGAGGGACTGGTTGCGGTTCTGTCGGTCAAGGTGATGGAGCCGCAGTTCGAGGGGCAGACCAAGACCAAGCTCGGAAACAGCGAGGTGCGTGGGATCGTCGAGAGCCTCGTCAACGACAAGCTCGGGACGTGGATGGAGGAGAACCCCGCGAACTCGAAACGGATCATCGAGAAGGCGACGCAGGCGGCGCGGGCCCGGGAGGCCGCCCGAAAGGCCCGCGATCTCACCCGCAAACGGTCTGCGCTGGAGACGGGCATTCTCCCCGGGAAGCTCGCCGACTGTTCGATCAAGGACCCTGAGATTTCCGAGCTCTACCTGGTGGAGGGCGACAGCGCGGGCGGCACCGCGAAAATGGGTCGTGATCGGGGGTATCAGGCGATTCTGCCGCTACGGGGGAAGATTTTGAACGTGGAGAAAGCCCGAATCGACAAGATTCTTTCCAACGAGGAGATTCGGGCGATCATCACGGCGATCGGCGCCGGGATCGGGGAGGACTTCGATCTCTCCAACACGCGCTACAACAAGATCGTCATCATGACCGACGCGGACGTCGACGGGGCGCACATTCGGACGCTGCTTCTGACGTTTTTCTTCCGCCAGATGCAGGACCTCATCGAGGCCGGGTACATCTACATCGCTCAGCCGCCCCTGTATCGGGTCCGGAAGGGGAAGAAGGAGTTCTACTGCTACACGGATGACGAGCGTGATGGCGCGATCGAGCGCCTGAACGGCACTGGCGGGAAGGTCTCGATTCAGCGTTACAAGGGCCTGGGGGAGATGAATGCCGACCAGCTGTGGGAGACCACGATGAACCCCGAGAAGCGAACGCTGCTGCGGGTGACCATCGACGAGGCGACCGAGGCCGCGCTCCTCTTCGAAACGCTGATGGGCGAGGAAGTCGAGCCTCGCCGGAGGTTCATCGAGAAGAACGCCCGGTACGTGAAGAACCTCGACGTGTAGTCGAGCCGGCGCAGTTTCCCGAACCCCGGCCCCGAAAACCGTCGTGCCTGAAGCCCCGGTCGCATACCGCCCCGGGGCTTCGCTGCACCATCGACTGCGTCTGTTGATAGGGGGATGATCCTCGCGCCCAGTCTGAGGCCGCGGGAGAGCACAGGGCTCTCCCGAGTCTTACAGGAGGTTGACGGGATGAGGATGAGTGGACGGAAGCGGGTGGCCAGCGCGCTGCTCGCGGTGTGGATCGGCGCCAGCGGAATCGTATCCGCCGCTGCCGCGGACGAGGCCCCCTCCGCTGATGCGGTGGGAGTGGCCATGGCGGGGGTAGGTAATTGCCCCACGACCGTCAGTTGCGGAGCCGGCTGCAGCGCGAGACTGGTATCGGGCTTCTGCGCGCTTGCCTTCTCCTGGGAGGCAAAGGCCAGGTTCGGTTGGGTGCAGATCGGGCCCTCCTTCGAGGGCGAGTGCCACCTCTGCGAATGCTGGTACGTCTATACGAACAGTCTTGGAAACGACATTTTCAAGCGGACGACCAAGTCGGGTTGCAGCGCCGGGTTCCCCGGGCTGCAGATACATGTCGCATAAGGCCCCCAGGTGGACCGCGCGCGTTTTCGCGCGCGGTCGCACATCCAACGGACGCTGGCTGGCGATCACGACGGCATGCCTGTTCGCGTGGGCGGGGTGCGCGGACGAGCCGTCGGCGCACCCACGAGAGGCGTCGAACGCGACGGTGGACGAAACGTTGACGCCCGGTGAGTTGATCGGGCGCTTCCCGAAGAATCCGTCGGATCAGACCTCCGGGGAGATCATCGAAGGAGCCATGGGCCTCGCGGTGGGAGACGGGGCCATACACGTGCTGGACAGGGTGGCCGGGTCGGTGCTCCGGTTCGATCTGAGTGCGCGTCTGCTGAGTCGTGCGGGTTCCCCGGGGGAAGGACCCGCGGAACTCTCATCCCCCATGGGCATCGCCGTGGGGCGAAACGGCGAGGTTTGGGTGGCGGATCCGGCGGCCGGGCGACTGTCTCGATTCGCCGGGTCCGGCACGCACATCGAGGAGTACCGCACACCCTATCCGCCAGTCAACATCGGAGTGTCCGCTACCGGAATGGCGCTCATCCCGACGCTCAGCGAGCGGTCTCTCCTGGCCCGCGTGTCGGCTGACGGCGCGACGGATCTCGTGGTCGATCCGAACCTCGTGCCGTCCGAGGTGAGTGCCGGTCCGAGCGATCGAATCTCGTTTCGAGGGTTGATGTTTGCCGGTCTGCCGGACGGCTCGTTCGCGATGCTTCAGAACCGACACGGTACGAATTTCAGGGCGTGGACGATCGACGTGGATCGCGATGCGACACGAATCGAGGGTATTGCCCCGTTGCCTCTCCCCGGCTGGCTCTACACGATTCTGGAGGAGGAAGTCGAGGTCGTGCGACGCACGGTGCCCGAAGAGTTCGCCCAGGGTGATTTTCTCGTCCCGTTCAAGGGCATGCATGCGGTGGGTGGCCGGCTCTGGCTGGTACCCTCGCCGAGCTCCCGCGTGATCGCCCTGTCGGTCCCCACGCGCGAGAGTCAGACTCTCACGGTCGTCGTCGGAGGCGAAGCCGTGTACCGAGGTCTCATCGACGCCGCCGTCATGGGCGACCGCTTGATCGCGCTGTACCGGACAGAGTTGCGCATCTATCGACTCGAAGGCGCAGAGGTCACGTTCGCACCGTAGAAGGGTGTGGAAGTACGGAAGGTCCTTCTGGAAAGGAGCAGGACGATGAGGGATGAGGCACAGCGCGGGGTCGGGCACGGCGTTCTCGGCTGGCTGCTGGTGGTCCTCGGCATGTTGATTCCGGGAATCGTCGCCATCGTCTCCGCTGCGAACCCGGGGCTCGGGTGGATCGAATACCCGTCGTGGCTGAACGTCGTTTTCGTTCGTACCGCCGTGGCCGTTCTCGGAGTCGTCCTCTGCGCGGGGGCTTACGGGTTCATTCGCCATCGACGATGGGCCTGGTGGATCGTGATGGGTTGGGGCGCCGTATCGATCGTGGAGGTAGGAGGAAGGGCGTTCGGCACCTGGCCGAATCTCACGATCCTCGTGCCGCAGGTCACGGCCGTAGTGTTCCTCGCTTACGCGTGGAGACGGCGACGGGACTTCGGAGGGGAGTTCGGGGCCGCGCGCCGATGAAGAGCGGCCTGCTGGTCGCGATCGACCAGGGCACGACGTCGACGCGGGCGATTGCCTTCGATCTCGCGGGCCGACCGAAGGCCATGGCTCAGCGGGAATTGCCGCAGTCCTTCCCCAACCCCGGTTGGGTGGAGCACGATGCGGAACGGATTCGGGACGACGCGATCGCCTGTTGCCGCGACGTGATCGCGGAAGCGGCGGCGGGTGCGGACGCCGTGGTCGCGATCGGGATCACGAACCAGCGCGAGACCACGGTGGTGTGGGAGCGCGCGACGGGTCGTCCGATTCACCCGGCCATCGTCTGGCAGGACCGGCGCACCGCCGACCTGTGCGGTGAGCTCCGCGCCGCCGGTCATGAATCGCTCGTCAGAGAGCGGACGGGGCTGTTGCTCGATCCGTACTTCTCGGCCACGAAGCTCGCCTGGATTCTCGACAACGTCGATGGCGCGCGCGCAGCGGCGGACCGCGGCGACCTCGCGTTCGGAACCATCGACTCCTGGCTACTGTGGTCTCTGACCGGCGGCGTCCACGCAACCGACGCGACGAACGCGTCCCGCACGATGATGCTCGACATCGACTCCGCCACCTGGGACCCGGAGCTTCTCGACCTCTTCGACATCCCACGCTCCCTGTTGCCTGGGGTCCGAGCCTCTGCGGGCCACTTCGGAGAGACATCGGCAGATTTGTTCGGTGCGGCGATTCCCGTGCGCGGGACCGCCAGCGACCAGCAGGCGGCGACGTTCGGTCAGGCCGCATTCGCGCCGGGCATGATGAAATGCACCTACGGCACGGGGGCGTTCGCGTTGCTGAATACCGGTCAGCGTCGGGTCGACTCACAGAACCGACTGCTCACGACGATCGCCTGGCGGCTCGATGGCCGAAACACCTACGCCGTGGAAGGGAGCATTTTCGTGGCAGGGGCCACCATTCAGTGGCTGCGTGATGGCCTCGGAATCATCGACTCGGCGGCGGAGACCGAAGACCTCGCTCGCTCGGTCGACGACACGGGCGGAGTGTACCTCGTCCCGGCCTTCGTCGGCCTCGGCGCTCCGCACTGGGATGCCGAGGCGCGCGGGGCCCTCGTGGGCCTCACGCGGGACAGCGGCCGGGAGGTCGTCGTCCGCGCCGCGCTCGAAGCCGTGGCGTATCAGACCCGGGAGTTGCTCGACGCGATGAGCGCGGACGGAGCAGCGCCCCCCACCGCGCTGCGCGTCGACGGTGGGCTCACCGCGAACGCCTGGGCGATGCAATTTCTCGCAGACCAGTTGGGCGTCACGGTGGAACGCCCGGCGGTGCCGGAAACCACCGCGCTCGGGGCAGCGAGCCTTGCGGGGCTGGCAAGCGGCGTCTACCGCTCCATGGACGACATCGCGGCAAACTGGCGGCTCGACGTCTCGTGGGAACCCGCTATGGATGAGGCCCGAAGGGATCGTCTGTACGGGGGGTGGCAACGCGCCGTCCGGAGCGTTCTTTCGGTCGCCACCGGT
Source organism: Gemmatimonadota bacterium (assembly GCA_048060725.1). GTDB lineage: Bacteria > Gemmatimonadota > Gemmatimonadetes > Palauibacterales > Palauibacteraceae > Palauibacter. The sequence continues at coordinate 15,102 of JBGMQU010000001.1, forward strand.
GGGTAGCGGGCGCCGCGGACCTCTCGTATTCTCGCACATGGCAGAGACCAAGCGCCCTACCAGCCCCGCCGCCGAGGAGATTCTCGGCGGGTATTTCCCCGTCCTCGACCACGGCTTTGTCTCGCTCGTCGATTACATGGGAACGGACGAAGACGTCGAGCGGGCGGCCCGCGTGAGCTATGGCTACGGGACGCGGAAAGTCAGCGCGACCCGCGGGCTGATTCGGTATCTTCGACGGCACGCCCACACCACGCCGAGCGAGATGGTGGAGTTCAAGTTTCACTGCTCGATGCCGATTTTCGTCGCGCGCCAGTGGATCCGGCATCGTACGGCGTCCGTGAACGAACTCAGCGCGCGCTATTCGCTCATGCCGCTCGTGTTCTACGAACCGGACGCGTCGAGCTTCGCCCTCCAGAGTACCGCGAACAACCAGGGTCGTCAGAACGAGCCCGCGTCCGCGCAGCTGTATTCGGATGCGGTCGGGCGGTGGGAGCGTCTTCGCGCCTCGGCGTCGGAAACGTATGGCTGGATGATCCAGGAAGACGTCGCCCGAGAGATCGCGCGTATCGATCTGCCGCTTTCGACGTACACGCAGTGGTACTGGAAGATCGATCTGCACAACCTGCTTCATTTCCTTCGCCTGCGGGTCGATGAGCACGCCCAGTGGGAGATCCGGGAGTACGGCCGGGTCATGGCGGGCATGCTCGAGAGAGTCGCTCCGCTCAGCTACGAAGCCTGGCTGGACTACGAAGTGATGGGCGACAGAATCACGTTCGCCGACCGCGCCGCCCTGAGCCGGCTGCTCGAAGCGACGGAAGACGGGGTCACGGCACGCGATTCGGCTTCGCTCGACACCAGGGCGTTGCAGGACCTGGGCATGTCGCCCCGAGAGGTGCGGGAGTTCGTGGAGAAGCTCAGGGCTCCGGTGCGCCCGGACTACAGTCTCGATCTCTCACGGATGAAGACCGCGGAGGAGATGGCGGCGGGGTCCAGCGCCGCCGTCCCCGTGAAGGGATGACGCGGACGGCAAACCAGACGAGCGACGCGATCCACAGCGCGTAGCCCACAACCCGTATGGGGTGCCACGCAAGCGACTCCACCGTGGCCGTCTCGACCCCGATGCTGCTCATCAAGCCCCTCGTCACGACCTCGACCGTGAACCAGCCCCACAGGGTGGCGGCCCATAGCATCCCCCAGCGCTTCCAACCCGGGGAGGTGAGCGCGGCCGGGAGCCTGGTCGTGTTCATGTACCCGACCACGAGGGTGTAGGCGTACATGCTCGAGATCGTGAACGGCCCCGCCACCAACAGAAGGAAGCTCGGTTGCAGGGCCGCGAGGGCCTGCCCGCCGAACCACGACGCGGCGATGATTCCCATGGCGGCGAGCGTGAGGACGGTGAGAAACAGCGCGAAGGTCCGCTTGACCGTCCAGAACGACGTCCGACGGCCGTAGCGCTCGTAAAAGATGCTCCCGCTGATCCGCGTGACCGTGTCGATGATGCCGACTTGGGTGGAGAACAGGATGAACGCGCCGCCCAACAGGAACGCCACTCGCAGCCAGACCCCGCCGATCGCCTGGATCGCCTCTCCCTCGCGCGAGACCATTCCCGCCTGATCGCCGGCCAGATCGAGATTCCCCACACCCAGAGTGGACGTGACGAGCATCGAGGTGATGACGACGCTGACGAGTGTGAGGAGGACGAACGTCACCAGGAGCTCTTTGTGGGCGGCGCGCATCCAGGCGCCGAACCGGGCGAGCGCCGTCGGGTCTTCGACGTCGAAGACGAAGCCCGTGTCGCTGATCTCCTCGTTCTGCCCGCGGATCCCCGCGATGCGGCCCTGGTGGACCGCCATGCCGAATCCCTTGTCGCGGATCCACAACGATTGGGCGAGCAACAGGGTGCCGCCCGTGCCCGCATAGGCGACCGCCAGAAGCAGCGTGGGGAACTGGTTGCCGGTCAGAAGGTCGGGCGGTGCCGTTCCGACCGACGCTGCGCCTTTCAGGAGATCGAGGAAGTCCGAGGGGACGAATCCGACGAGCAGCAGCGTGATCAGAAGGAGCGGGAAGAACGCGAGCACGAGTGCCATCTCGAAGCGCTCGAGCGCGTTGTACACGACCTTCGAGAGCGCGAGCCCCACCCATATGACGGCGAGCATGACGATCGCCAGGGGCTGCCAGGCGAGCTGCACGCCGGTCACCAGGAAGACGATCTCGCCGACGAACTCGCCCGACAACGATGCCCAGCCCGGCCAGAAGAAGCTGAACAGGGTCGCGACGAGAAAGAACCAGGGCCAGAAGGAGAATCGGTCGAGCCGGGCCATCCCTCCGAAGATCGATTCGCCCGTGGCGATCGTCCACCGCTCGATCTCGCCGATCACGAGGAACTGCGTGAGGACACCGATCCAGAAAAGCCACCAGATCCCGTACCCGTTGACGGTGATCAGGTTGGGCCAGAGGAGAAACTCTCCGGCGCCGAGCCCCATCCCGGCGGCGATGACGGAGGGCCCGACCAGATGACGGACGCGCGGTACGCGCGGCACGCGGGCCATGCGTTTGAACGCTGGCCCGGCGCCGCGCACTGGAAAACTGGCGCTCTCCGGCGCGTCCTCCAGCGTCGATTCGTCGACGGGTTCGTAGACGCCCGACCTGTATCGCCGACCCTCCTCGTCCGTCGCCTCGACGACCAGGGGTCCCTCGGGCGACGTCACTCGGTCAGCCTTCGAACCCGAGTTCGGTTTGCGCGTCCGGTGCGCCGTCGGCCTCGACGGATGATACGTCCCCGGCAAGGTCGTCGGCCGCGGTTGACGCCGGGTCGTCTGTCTCGACTGACGTCGAGTGATCTGTTCCGGTAGACGCCGGCTCGACTGCTGTTTCGGTAACGGTGGACGCCGACGGGGCCGAGCGGATGGGGTGCACCGCTTCGATCACGGCACCGGCAGGAAGGTCGATCACCGGCCGTCCAGCCTCCCGCCTCGCACGTGTGAGAATGTCCCCCGCGGGCTTTGTATCGACGGTACCATCCGATCGCTCCCACGCGACATCGTCTGACGGGTGGACCTCCAACAACCCGATCAGGTTGCCGACCCGCTTGCGCTCGGGCAGGATCGCCAGACCCTTTCCGGCTCGACCCTGGACCTTGAACTCCGTGAATGGGATTCGCTTCCCGTATCCACCCTCGGAGGCCGCGAGAAGATCGGAGTCGGTACGGGGGGCCAGGGCCGAAACCACGAGATCTCCCTTCGCCACGTCGATCCCTTTTACGCCCCTCGCGGCACGACCCATGGGCCGCATGTCGCTTTCCTGGAATCGGATGGCCTGACCCAGTCGCGTGGCGATGAGCACGTCCTGGGATCCATCGGTGACGAACGCAGCGAGGATCTCGTCGCCCTTCGCCAGACCCGCGCCAATGATCCCTCCGGCGCGCGCGTTGGCGTACTCGGAGAGCGCCGACCGTTTCACCTGACCCTGCCTCGTCGCCACCACGAGGTATCGATCGTCCGTGAACGCCTCGACCGGCAGGACCGCCGCGATCTCGTCGCCCAACTCGAGCTGGACGAAATCGTCCAGACGCCTGCCTCGTGAGCTTCTCGTTTCCCGGGGCAGGCTGGAGATCGGCAGCACGAACGCATGACCGCGGGCGCTCACGATGAGCAGAGAATGCGAGGCGCCACACAAATAGGCGTCCCGCGCAAAGTCGCCTTCACGCGCCTCCAGCGCCTCCGCTCCGGCCAGACCGCCGCCGGCGCCCGCGGGCTGCGCCTTCACGTACCCCTGCCGGCTCACAAGTACCAGTCGGGTCTCGTGATCGCCTCCCTTCGCCACCTTGAACGACTCAGTGTCCTCGACGATCTCGGTGCGACGAGGGTCTCCGTAGCGGTCGCGAAGCTCGGCGATCTCGACGCCGAGACAGTCGCGGCGAGCCTCTTCATCGTTGACCAACTCTGAGAACTCGGCGATGTCGCGTTCGAGTTGCGACAACTCGTCCGCCAGCTTCCGGTGTTCGAGACCGGTGAGTTGAGCCAGCCGCATGGCCAGAATGGCGTCGGCCTGCCGCTCGGAGAGCTTGAACTCTCTGCGGAGTTTGTTTCGTGCCGACTCCGGGTTCCGCGATCCGCGGATGATCTCGATGGCCCGATCGATGTCGTCGAGCGCGATGAGCAGCCCTTCGACGATGTGCGCCCGATCCTCGGCCTTCGCGAGGTCGAACGCTGCTCGGCGGCGGATCACTTCGAGCCGGTGCTTTACCCAGCAACTCAGCGCGGCCTTGAGATCGAGTTCCTCCGGTCGCCCGTCGACCAACGCGAGCATGATCACGCCGAACGTGTACTTGAGCTGGGTCTTCGTGAAGAGCTTCTCGACGACCTTGTCGGGCTTCGCATCGCGCTTCAGCTCGATCACGAGCCGGATGCCGTCGCGGTCCGACTCGTCGCGCAATTCGGTGATTTCGTCTCCGCGTCCAGCCTTTACCATCTTCGTGATCTGCTCGATCACGCGGGTCTTGTTGACCTGATAGGGGAGTTCGGTAACGACGAGCGAACTTTTCCCGAACCGCCCTTCCTCGACGTGAATGCGCCCCCGCATTTCGATGCGGCCCCGACCCGTCCTGTACGCGCTGTCGATGCCCTTGCGACCCCAGATGAAGCCGCCGGTCGGGAAGTCGGGGCCGGCGACGAACTCCATCAGGTCGTCGATCTCGCACTCGGGGTTCCGCACCAGGTGGTCGACCGCGCCCAGCAACTCGCGCGCGTTGTGGGGCGGAATCTTCGTGGCCATTCCGACGGCGATGCCGTCCGATCCGTTGAGTAGCAGGTGGGGAAGGCGGGAGGGCAGCACTTCGGGTTCCATCAACTGCCCATCGAAGTTCGGGTGCTCGTCGACGGTGTCGCTGTCGATGTCCCGCAGAAGCTCCTCCGCCACCGGCGTCAGCCGAACTTCCGTGTATCGGTACGCCGCGGCGGGGTCGCCGTCGATCGATCCGAAGTTTCCCTGTCCGTCGATGAGCGGATACCGCAGCGAAAAGTCCTGGACCATCCGAACGATCGAATCGTACACGGCGCCGTCGCCGTGCGGGTGGTAGCGGCCGAGTACGTTCCCCACGACGGTCGCGCTCTTCTTGTGGGGCCGGTTCGGCTGCAAGCCCTCTTCGCGCATGGCGTAGAGGATCCGGCGGTGGACGGGCTTGAGTCCGTCACGCGCGTCGGGCAACGCGCGCTGGACGATGACGCTCATCGAGTAGTCGATGAACGAGTCCCGCATCTCCTGTTCGATAAAACGGACCTGGATCCGCTCACGCTGGACGGTCGACTGCGACACGAAACGTCTCCTCCCTCTTCCTCGTCTTCATCCCGTTTCCGGTGGCCGCGGGCGCGGCGGGGCGGCCGGTCTTCGGAGAATCTTCGGCAACCTGCCGAAGGTCCCGATCCGCATCAAGAGAGCGGCATCAGATCGGCATCGAGACGTGCCGCACACTACCTTTGGCGCGACATGCAAACCCAACGGGAGTCGAGAGTATGAAGGCGCAGGCGGTTCGCTGGACGGTACGGGCGGCGGTGTCCATTGCGGTCGGGTTCCTGGTCGTCGCTCCGGCGTCAGGCCAGGAGTCGTGGCAGCAGGGTGTGAAGTACGTGATCGAGGCGGAACTCGATGAGAACACGGAGATCCTGCGAGGCCGAGCGCGTCTCACGTACACGAATCGGTCACCCGATACGCTCGACCGGCTCTTCTTCCACCAGTATCTGAACGCGTTTCGACCGAACAGCGCGTGGGCCGAGTCGGGCCAGCGGCCGCAGCCCGATTTCACGACGCTGGGCGATCCCGACCACGCCTTCGAGCGACTTCTCGGCGCGCGAACGCTCGCGGCGGGAGAGGGTGGTTCCGATGTCGTCGGGCGTGCGCTTCGGTGGTCGTACCCGGGCGCCCCCGATTCGACTGTCGTCGAGATTCCCCTTCCCGATCCGCTCGAGCCCGGGGAAGAGATTACGCTCCAACTGGACTGGGAGGCCCGCCCGTCGACAGTCTGCCGCAGGCAGTGTCGCGCGGGGCGACACTACGATTTCGCGCAGTGGTATCCACGCATCGCACCGTATGACGAAGATGGCTGGGCGCAACATCCGCTCTACCCCCAGGGCGAGTTCTACGGCGCGTTCGGCTCCTACGACGTCACGCTCGACCTGGCGGAGGATCAGGTCGTTGCCGGGACGGGCGTTCCGATCTCCGGAGATCCGGGGTGGGGCGTCGAGCCGGGTCAGCGAACGTACTACGGCGATGCCCCTGGCAATCGGCAGCGTCTGAACCTGCTCGACATCAGCCCGCGACTCGACCGGAAACGCGTGCGGTTCTACGCCCGGGGCGTCCACCATTTCGCGTGGACGACGAGTCCGGACTACATCCACGAAGGTGGCCAGGTGGCGGCCGCTTCGGGCCGCGAGACGCCGATCGACATCCACGTCCTGTACCGACCGGGCGATGAGGAAACGTGGGGCAGCGGCCAGGCGGTCGAGCGCACGGTGTTCGCCCTCGAGTTTCTCGAAGACCGGTTTGGACCCTACCCGTGGCCGCAGTTGACCAACGTTCACCGCATCGAGGGCGGCGGCACCGAGTTCCCGATGATGATCATGAACGGCTCGGCGTCCGCCGGCCTGATCATGCACGAGACCGCACACCAGTACGCGCACGGGATCTTCGGGAACAACGAGTGGAAGGAAGCCTGGCTCGACGAGGGGTTTGCCTCGTTCCTCACCAGTTGGGCGTTCGAGGACGACGTGCCGGGCATGTGGGTCCAGACCCGCGATCGTATGGCAGAGACCGAAGCGGCCGGCTTCTCGCAGCCGATCTCCACCGTTTCGGAGGACTTCGACAGCTTCGGGGTCTACAACTACATGGCCTATGCCCGTGGTTCGTTCTTCTTCCACATGCTTCGCGGCCTGGTCGGCGAGGACACGTTCCGCCAGATCCTGCGCGAGTTCTATTCTCGCTGGGCGCTCCGGCACGTCACCGAGGAGTCGCTGCGTACGACGGCGGAGTCCGTGAGCGGCCAGGACCTCGAGTGGTTTTTCGAGCAGTGGCTCCATACGACGGCGACGCTCGATTATTCGATTGGCGAGATCGAGCAGGAGGAAAAAGACGGTCGGTGGCTGACACGCGTGCGCGTGCTGCGCGAGGGTGACGCCTGGATGCCCGTGACGCTGCGGGTGGGCGAAGACGAGCGTCGCCTCGACGGTCGCGGCCGTTCCCAGCGCGTCGAGTTCATCACCGACGAACGTCCGACGACGGCGATCCTCGACCCCGACGGATGGATCCTGGATTCAAACCCGGAGAACAACTCGGCCGAGATCCCGGAACCCATGGGCTGACGCCCGGAGCCGACCGGCTGAGGCAGAATCTTGGGTCGCGCCCGGGGACGTCTCAGTCGTCCAGGTTATCTTTCATGATTCTGGCCACGTCCTGCATCGCCGGATCGTCGGACTCGCTGAGGGCGCGCGCGACGCCGGCCTGATCCTCTCGCGAGCGGTTCTGGTTGAACTTGAACTTGCCCTCGATTCGGTCGATCGGGATCTCGAATCCCGCGATGGCCTCGAGTTCCGCATCCATCACCGCCTCGATGAGCGACGGGTCCCAGTGTCGGCCGTCGGGCCCGTGTGGGGCAGCGCTGGTTCCGGGGACGACACCCGACTCGTGTAACAGGAGCAGTCGCTCGACCATCGAGCGCAGCCGCTCGGGCTCAATGACCACCTCCGGTCGGCCCGTCACGTGGACGGTCGCATAGTTCCACGTCGGGACGGTCACCTGATCTTCGTACCACGCCGGAGAGATGTAGGCGTGGGGACCCTGGAACACGGCGAGCACTGTCGTCGTCTCGGTCCACCTCTTCCACTGCGGATTCGCCCGCGCCATGTGCGCGACCAGCGTCCCGTTCTGCCCGCGGTCGGGGTCGACCATGAAGGGCAGGTGGCTGGCGATCGGGCCCTCGTCGTTCTGATTGAACAGAACGCCGAAGGGAAAGTCGCGGATCAGCCGGTGGAGGGTCGGGAGGTCATCCACACGGAATGAGCGCGGGTTGTAGACCATCAGAAACCTGTCGAAGAAGTACGGATGATCGCGTCCCAACGCTGGCCCGTCGCCCACGCCAATGATCCCGCGAACCATACCGCGGCGGCAGCCCGGCGTCGAACCTTGATACGTCTCGATAAATCCGGCGAGAACGGGTAGATCAGTAGCACACTCCCTCAAACCGGTCGGAGCACTGATCATGAAGATGGTCCCGTCGTTCGTCGGGGGTCTCGGGCTAGCGTGACCCCACGTCCCGTGGTGTCCGGGTCGCCGCTCCCGGCCTCATCCTGGATGTTGCCGTCGACGATCCTCGCCAGCCTCACCTGCATGGCCGCGTTCGAGTTCGCACGGCGCTTCCGTGTCTACGATTACCGCACGTTCTTTCAGCATCTGCTCGGGTCGGGGTGGGTGACCTACGAGATCGGATCGGCGTCTTCCAGATTCGCCGAGCCGACGGCAGCGGCGGGCGACGCGGCGGGCGCGGGCCGCGCGTGAACGTCGGGTCGCCGAAGTCCGTCGTCGTGGTGGGTGGGGGCATCATCGGCCTTTTCTGTGCCCACTATCTGCGCCGTGCCGGTGCCCATGTCACGATCCTGGAACGCGACCGGCCCGGGGCCGGGTGTTCGTGGGGGAACCTCGGGTGGGTCTGTCCGTCGATCGCCGTTCCCCTCCCGTCGCCGGGAATCGGTGTCTCGTCGTTGCTATCCACGCTCGCCGCCGATTCGCCGCTGTATGTCAAACCGACAGCGCTGCCTCGCCTGGCCCCGTGGCTTATCCGATTTCGACGCCACTGCAACGCTCGCGACTTCGATGCGGGGTGTGCGGCGCTCGCCGCGCTGAACGGCCGGACCATGGAGCTGTACGACGAACTGCGCGCGGACGGCGTCGACTTCGAATACGCGAGCGCGGGTCTGACCTTCGTGTCTACGAAGCGGAGTTCGCTCGACGCCGAGCGCGACGACATCGAGGCGGTCGGCGTGAGCGAGGTGGAGTCGTGGACCCCGGACGAATTGTGTGCCCGCGAGCCGGCCCTTCCACGCGTGTTCGCCGGTGCGCTCCACGTCGCGAGCGACCGGCACGTGAAGGGAGACACCGTGTGTGCCGGCGTGGCGGCGCGCCTCGTCGCCGATGGGGGATGCATCGAAGAGAGTTTCGACGTGCGCCGGGTACGGGTCGAGTCGGGCCGCGCGGTGGCGGTGGAGGGGCTCGGCGGGACGCTCGATGCAGACGCCGTCGTGCTCGCGACTGGCGCGGAGGCGGGACGGCTGGCCGCCGGTATCGGCTGCCCGCTGCCTATCCAGGCCGGGAAGGGCTACAGCCTGTCGGTACACGAGCCCGAGGTTCGGCTGAACAGCCCTCTCTATCTCTGCGACGCGAAGGTGGGCATGACGCCATATGAAGGCGTCCTCCGCGTCGGCGGGACGATGGAGCTTTCCGGAATTAACCGAACCTTCGATAGGCGACGCGTCGATTCGATCCGACGCATGGTTTCCTCGTTGATTCCCCGCGCGTTCGACGGGGCGGACGTCGAGGAGTGGGTCGGTATGCGTCCCCTGACGCCGGACGGACTCCCGGTCATCGGGCGGCTGCCGGATCTGACGAACGTCTTCGTCGCCAGCGGACACCAGATGCTGGGCGTCACGCTGGCGCCCAGCACCGGCCACGCGCTCGCCGAACTGGTGTTGCGAGGGAAGTCCGACACGGACCTTTCTCCGTTCGATCCCGGGCGTTTCTAGCCCGACAGGCCTTCCAGGCCGTGGGTCGCCACCGCGCGGACGATATCGGTCGTCGTGACCACCCCGACGAGCGCGTCGCCGTCCATGATGAGCAGCCGGTGGACGCCGGCGCCGATCATCGCTCGGGCTCCCTCAGTCATCTCGGCGTGGGAGGGTAGCGTCAGCAACTGCCGGGTCATCACGTCTTCGACCGTGTACTCTTCGAGCGAGTTCCACAGCGCCCCCGTCGTCGCCAGACGCGCCTGTAGGGGCACACGGTCGTCGTCCCGCGGGTCGAAGAAATATGCGGCCGACCGTTCCGTGGGTGTCCATCCGTCCTCCGCGTCGGTCGATACCGCCACTGATTCGTACGTCGGGGTACCCCGATCATCCGCTTCGAACTCGATCAGGTCCGTTACCGAAACCACTCCCACGAGCTTTCCCGAAGACACCACCGGGGCGCCGCTGACGTCCTCATCCATAAAGAACTCGGCCAACTCCTTGAGCGTCGCTTCGGCTTTCACGGCCTTTACGGCCGGGGTCATGATCTCGGCTAGCAGGGTCATCGGGCACCTTCCCCGGGAATGGGTCATCGCGGCTGTCCGATCCGCAGTGAGGCGAGGACCATGCCTTGCCGCCTGGACAACCCATCGATCCCGGAATCGGCCATATACCATTGTATTGAAAGGAGTTACCTACATCACAATCGAGGATCTCCGTCAAGGGTGAGGGGGGCGTTCCGGGACGTTGAGCGGGCAGTTACGGGATGAATTGTCCCGTCCCACCCGACAGGGCCGCTGTCGGATACTCCCAAAAGGTCTGTTGCTCGCGGGTTCCCGTCGTCGGGCGACGCTCCCGGAGGGCGGCATATCCGGTGCATGACACGGCAGTTGGCGGGCCGGCCCCTCGCGACCGAGTTTGCAGGGCCGGATGAAGACTGCCCATCAGCCATGATCAGGAGGCGATCCATGGAACGCATACTTGTTCCCACCGATTTCTCTTTTCACGCCAACGCAGCCCTCGCTCACGCGATCCTCTTCGCCGAGGCGTTCAAAGCCGAGGCGCACCTGCTCAACGTCCAGGTGCCCTACGGCCCGACCTCCCCTCTCGTCGATGAATTCCCCGGGGAAGCAGAGGCAAGGGAGACCCTCGATTCACTGACGGTCGGGAGTCGGCCGGTCGTCAGGGCGATGCGGCGCGGGTTTGCGGCGGGGCCCGCGATCCTCGAGTACGCGGGCGATGAGCAAATCGATCTCATCGTGATGGGGTCCCACGGGTATCGCGGAATTCCCAGGCTTCTCCTGGGGAGCGTTGCGGAAGACGTCGTGCGCGGCAGTGCCTGCCCGGTGCTCGTGGTTCACGAGACCCGGCTGGAGGCCCCCGCCTATGGCAAGCTGCTCGTTCCGGTCGACTTCTCCGGCGAGACCGAAGCGCAGATGCAGGTCGCCGTCGATCTTGCCGAGCGATTCGGAGCGGCGTTGGACATCGTGCACGTGATCGACCCGCCCACCGTTCCGGAGTTGTATGTCCCGGTCGGACCCATTGCCACCGACATGAAGACGATCGCCGTGAACGCGGCCATGGAGCTCGAGAGCGTCGCGGGTCCTTTGCGGGATTCGTTCGAGGTGACGACCGAGGTGCTCGTGGGGCGCGCGGGCAAGACGATCGCCAAGCGCGCTCGAGACGCCGACCTGGTCGTGATGCCGACCCACGGCCACTCTGGATTCGAGCGGATCCTGATCGGTAGCGTCACGGAGGGAGTCCTTCGGCGCGTCGAGGGAGCGGTGCTGGCGCTCAAGCCGGTGGCGGTACTGTAGGCATAGCCTGCGGCCGTCCGCGTCAGGGTCGGCCGCAGCGGTGCGAGCGTACTCTGAAATACATCATTCGTAGTCGTATAACGTCAATGATCGTCGTGATTTAACTCGTATTCACGCTGTGCCCGCACGCGCTCGTTGCCCTGCCGCTGATCGCGCTTCCTGGCGGCCTCTATGCTGCGCGCCTTCCGCCCCTCGGAATGGACCCTGGGGAGGGAGAGGAGTCGGTCGAGGTCCTCGCTCGCACACGACGGGCAGGCGGGCGTCGACTTCCCACGGATCAGGAGTTCGAACTCCTCGCCACAACCCTTGCAGACGTACTCGTAGATCGGCATCGATCAGACCATCCCGGTTTAGTCGGCTCCGATACTGAAGTGATAGTAGTCGTCGTCGCGGGTCCAGCCTTCGGCAGCGTACACGGCCTGAGCCGACGTGTTCTCTCGATGCGTCTCGAGGGTGAGGTAGGTGGCACCCGTGTCCGCGGCGTGTCGCCGGGCCGCTCGCATCAACGCTCGGGCAACCCCTCGCCGTCGCACGGACGGATCGACGAACAGGTCGTTGAGAATCCACACCGGCCGCATCCGAACCGAAGAGAAGCTGGGGTAAAGCTGTGTGAACCCTACGATCTCGTCGTCCAGCGCGCAGCACAGAATGTGCGAGTCGCCGCGTCTGAGTCGCGCGGCGACGAACGTGCGTGCGCCCTCGAGATCCGACGGCTGGCCGTAGAACACCCGGTACATGTCGAAGAGACGCGCGACCTCTTCGGCGTGATCTGCCCCCGCCGTGAAGATCTTCATCCGCTCGGAGCGGTCGTGCGTTTCACGATCAACCTCCAGACACCGTGATCGTCACGGCGTCGCTGGTGGCCCCGATATTTCCGCTGTCGTCGATCGCCCGTGAAACGATCGCGGCGCTCCCCGCAGCGTCTGGATCCCACTCGTAGCTCCACGTCTCTCGCCCGTTTGCCGGGTGCCAGCGCGCGCCCCCGTCGAACGAGACTTCGACCGCCGCGACGACGCCCCCTCCGGTGTCGGTCGCCGTCCCTTCGACGAGCACGGTCCCGCGGATCGCCTGACCGGCTGCCGGTATCGTGACGACAGCGGTGGGTGGTGCGGAGTCGGTCGACGGCACGGCGGCAACGAGTTCGATCTGTAGCGTGGTCGGCTGCACACCCATGTCGGCGAAGAGGTTCACCGTCGCCTGCTGGATGCTCCGATCGGGGCCGTGCGGGTCGACGCCGACCCGCGTGTCGAGCCCGTTCGCGCGCTCCGGTGGAACGCCGGTCTCGCTATCGTGGTGCGCATCCAGCCCCCACGGCCATTGCACCGTCCCGGAGCCGAACACCAGCGCGCCGCTCTCGTGTCGGTACATCACGAGATGGTGGGTCGCCGTCCCGGAATCGCACGTGGACCCGTGATAGAAGCATGCCAGCACGTTGTCGATCGTGGTCTCCGAAAGGCGGAAAAGGCCCGCCGGCCGAAACCCGTTGTCCACGTCCGAGTCCCATTCGTGCCCGAGGAGACCCTTGAGAAGGACGGCGCGGTCCCCCGGCTCGAGGTCGGCGACCTCGGTGTCACGCCAGAACCGCAGTCCCGCGTACTCCGCCGGAACGATGAGCGGATCGTTACGCCACGCATTCACCGAGAACAGCGTTCCCGTAAGCGCGTTCTCCGGCCACGGGCCTTCGGGATTGAACGCGCGGCCGTCGGCGAACGTCCCGGTCCAAACGGTGGCCAGCGGGTCGATCTTCGCGTGGTCCTGTGTTTCCTTGTAGGTGACGAGGGTGCGAAACGGCACGCCTTCCGGATCGATGCTGTCCTCCCAGCGCACCTTCCAGTACACCTCGTTCCCGCTGAAGAACGCGAGGCTCACCCCGGCCGCCCGGGCCGCCTCGACGTTCCGCCTCTGGCCACCTGACCAGTACTCGTCGTGTCCGACCGAGAGGAACAGCCGGTGCTCGAGCAGCTCTTCGCCTCGCCGATGACTGTCGATCCCGGTCGAGTAACTGACATCGTACCCGTTCCTTTCAAGCCACCGCACCATCGGGTACTCGGAGTTGAACACCAGGTTCACCGCCCGGTAGTCGCGGGTCTCGAAGGGCCGATTGTAGCTCACCTTGTACGCGCGCGGCGGACCACCGTGGGCCCTCGGGCGCTCGGGGTTGAGCCGGCCGTAGACGCTGTGGCCGCCATACCGGTTGTAAGCCTGCCACGTCATGTCAGAGGTCTGAAAGAGGATGTCGGAGTCGCCGTCGTCGTCTCGCACGACGAAGTAAACGTGGCTCGCCCTCGGCTCGCGCAGCGCGTTCGCCATCGTGGCCTTCGTCCGGTACCACTCGGGGTCGTTCAACGAACCCTCGGGTTGCGGCGTAGGCCGGAACCGATCGTTCTGCCATAGCCCCGGCGGTGTCGGATCCTCGCGCACGAGACGGGCGAAGTAGATGCCCGACGTGGCGTCCGCGGGCGCCCGCCAGGAGGCCGACACCGCCCAGTTGCCGCAGTCGTAGAGCCGTGTGGCCGGATCCGTGAGGCAATCGGGCTGCTCCTGGGGGAGCTCGGCCGAGGGCTCGACCGTGTCGACGAGGCGCGCGCCCATGCCGCCGTAATAGCCCATTCGATACACGTCGAGCCGGTAGTCGTCGGAGTCGGTCAGTACCTTGAACTGCATGGTCTCGCCCGGCGAGATGCTCATGTCATGCCCGAACCCCTGGATGCTGGGGTCGCCCCACCCGTTGATGTCCCACTCGGTCGCCGGATCTCCGGCCAGACAGTTCTCCTCGACGATCGCGTTCGCGGGCTCCGCGCACGGGTCGACCTCCGGCGGATCCGCGGGCGCACAGGACGCCAGCAACAGAATGAGACCAGGTGACAGGAACGCGCTCGGTTTCGCTTGCATGGGTCTACGGACCGCCGATCTGGTTGAGGGCTCCGCCCCGTTCAGGGGGTCACTTCCGGAACGACATTGCGTCTCGCAAACGGTCTGCGAGTTCGGCGAGTTTCCGGGTTTCGCGCCGTACCCTGGCACCGATCGTCAGTCGCGGCACGGCGACCATCGCGACGAGCGTGGCCGGGATGAGCAGCCACCCGACCGGTCCGGTCGATGCGACGACGAGCGCGGTTCCCACGGCACCGACGACACCGGTCACCCCCGTCACGCCGGCCGCGCCTCCCGCAGCCACGTCGAAGCGGCCGACTACCTCGACGCGGGCACCGTCCCCCGTCGGCGAGACCGTCACATTGCACCCGCCGAGCCCGTCTTGATCCATCCACTCGAGTGTCCCTCCCTGGCCCCCCACGACGCCCTGGCGGTCCAGTGTGGCACGGATCAGGCGCACCATCTCCGCTCGATCATCGTCGTCGAGGTCGCCTCTGACATGCGTCTCGAACCGCACCGTCGTGGGTGCGCCGACGAACACGTCGAGCTTCGAGGTGGGGACAGGTCGGACGAGGCCGTTCGCCGCCTCTTCGATTCGGGCCGGATCGATCCCCGCCTCGAGGGCGATGTCCTTGACCTCGGCCAGCGTCAGCCCCTCGGCGGACGCGGACGCGGACAGGGCCCGCGAGCTCCGGGGTTCGGTCGCTTTGCCGAGAATCTCGGCGACTTCCCGATCGTCGAATCGTCGTGTCATCCCCGGAACCTGCGACCCCCTTGAAGTGCCGGCCAGAACCGTGGGTCATCCGTCGTCGCGGAAGGCCCGGAACACGAGGCTCGCGTTGATCCCGCCAAACCCGAACGAGTTGCTGAGCGCGCAGTCGATCTCGAGGTCCTGACCGCCCGGGCCGATGAACGCCAGGTCGCAGCCGTCGCCCGGTGTCTGGAGATTGAGCGACGGGGGCGCCCAGCCGCGCTGGATGGCGAGCATCACGATGGCCGCCTCGATGGCGCCGGACGCGCCGAGCGCATGACCGTAGTACGCCTTGGTACCGCTCGCCGGCACGGTGGACGCCCGTTCCCCGAGAACTTTCCGGATGGCGAGTGCCTCGGTGGAGTCGTTCAGCGGCGTCGAGGAGCCGTGGGCGTTCACATAGTCGATCGATTCGGGGGCGACCCCCGCGTCGGCGAGCGCCAGCTCGATGGCCCGCGCCGCTTCAGCCCCGCCGGGCCGTGGTTGCGTCATGTGGAACGCATCGCTCGTCGTCCCGTAGCCGGCGACCTCGCCGTAGATCCGGGCGCCGCGGGCCCGGGCGCCTTCGAGGTCCTCGAGAACGAGGACGGCGGCGCCTTCCCCCATCACGAACCCGTCCCGTCCCTCGTCGAAGGGTCGACAGGCCGTCTCCGGATCGTCGTTTCGGGTAGACATCGCGCGAATGACGGCGAATGCCCCGAACGTGAGCGGGGCCAGCGGGGCCTCGCTTCCACCACACAGCGCGACGTCCACTTCGCCGGAACGGATCAACCGCAGGGCCTGGCCGATGGCCATGGACCCCGAGGCGCAGCTCATCGCGTTGGTCGAATTGGGTCCGGTGAACCCGTATTCGATCGCGATGTTGCAACTGGCGGCGCCTCCATACACCGACAGCGCGAGAAGGGGATTGATGCCGCGGAGCCCTCGCTCGACGTAGTGGCCGTGCTGCTCCTCCGCGTACGCGATCCCGCCGAGGGCGGTTCCCATCTGGACGGCGACCCGGTGGGGAGGGATCGTCGACGGATCGAGGTCCGCGTCCTCGAGCGCGTGCGATGCGGCCACGAGACTCAGCGCGGCAAACCGATCGAGACGGCGTGCCCGTCTCTCACCGAGGCGATCTCCGGGTCGAAAACCCTCCACCGCGGCGGCGATCCTGGACCGAAAAGGGGTCGCGTCGAACCGGTCGATTCCTCTCACGGCGGACTCCTCGGCCTTGAGCCCGTCCCAAAGCCCCTCGACGCCCTCGCCGATCGGCGTCACGGGTCCGATGCCGGTCACGACCACTCGGCGGTGGGTCACGGACCCGCCCCGAGTCCCGTCACGCGGCCTCGCTCTCGATCGAGCGCTTGATGCCCGCGAGGGTCCGGCCGGCGACGACGTGGACAAAACGCGGGCAGATGACCTGGCGGGCTGCGAACTCCCCGATCAGCGGCCATCCCGGACCCGTCCACTCGTGTACGATGACGATGTGCGTCTCGCCGCCACGCGGTGCAAGCCGCCACTCCACGTCCATCCCCGTCGTAACCCCGGCGATGTGTCGGTAGCGCACGCACGATCGCTCATCGTCGATCTCCATCTCCGACTCCCACCAGATGGGATAGCGGATCGGGCCAAAGTCCCGGTACGCCTTCATCAGGACCGTCAGGGGCGCATCCGCCGGGTTCGTAAACCCGACGTGCCGATAGTGCGGCAGGAAGCTCGGCCATCGCTCTACGTGTGCCGCGGCCGCGAAACATGCGTCGAGCGGCGCTGCCACGACAATCTCGTTTCGCGTGTAGAGGCTAGACACGCCGCTTCACGCGGTCGCCGGTGGTGTCCGCCAGCCACGAGGCCAGCCGCGGTTGCGCACGCAGCACTCCGGCGAGGGCGTCGATGCGGCCCGGCCGGCTGATCACGAAGTCGACGCCGCGCTGGACCGCGCGGGACACGCGGAGGCGTCGGGTGAGTTCGCGCTCGTAGGCTCTCAGCGCCGCGGGCTCCGTCGCCGTCTCCCGCAGGATGTGGGTGACCGCATCCACCGCGATCGTCGCCCCGTCGAGCGCCCGGAACACACCCTGGCCCGTGAAGGGGTCGAGGTAGCCCGCCGCGTCTCCGGCGAGAAGCGTGCCGGGGGCGGTTCGTCGATAGGGCGTGACCTCGAAAGGACCCGTGACTTCGATCGGTCGGTCGAGCCGGGCGCCCTCCAGGCGCCTCTCCAGCCCGTATCGCGCGGCGCGGTCACGAAAGAAGGGCAGGGGGTCGGGTGCGAGTGCGGACCCCTCTGCGATGGGGACGACCATCGTGACGTTTGCCGTGCCGCCGCCCAGTGCCACGAACCCCAGGGCTCCTTCACCGGAAACCCGCATCTCACCGCGGCCCCGCGGTCCGTCTACGCCGCTCCACCGGCTGACCAGCGCCAGTCGGGCACGCTTCCCCCGGGTCACGGGCCCGAGTCGACGCGCCACACGGGAGCGGAGTCCGTCCGCGCCGACCACGAAGCGGCCGTCGAAGGCCCGCGTCTCTCCGTCGGGCCCGCGCGCCACCACACCCCGGGTGCGGCCACCGGCGCGCATGAGGTCGAACACTCGCATCCCCTCGATCACCTCGACGCCGGACGCCCGGGCCGCTTCGACGAGCGTGTGGTCGAGCAGCGCCCGGTCGATGCACAGGCCGTGTGGCGGTGAGCCGGACCGTCGCTGGCTGAACGTGCTGTCGAACCAGGTGCCGGCCGGAGATCTGACGCTCCACCCGTCGATGAACTCGCAGGGCGCCGCGCGCACCGCATCCCAGACGCCGAGTCGTTCGAGGAGAGGGATCGCCCCCGGGCTGATCGCATCGCCGCAGGGCTTGGACCGCGGAAAGGATCGCGCGTCGAGGAGCAGCACGTCGAACCCCCTCCGGGCCAGATCGATCGCCGACGCCGAGCCCGCCGGTCCGGCCCCGACGATGATGACATCTCGTGTCATCCGGACCACGCCTCCCAGCGAACCACGCCCGCCCGAACACGCGCGGACGTGATTTCGAGCTTCGCCAGCAGGCTACGGATCTCGCGGGGCGTAAAGCTGCGTCGGACGGAGATCGGGCCGTCGGTGCGCGGGAAGCGGTGGCGCCTCCATATCGTGGCCGCGAGCAGCCGTACCGCGAGGAGCGTCCGCGGGGATCGCCAGAGGTCGGTCACGACCCACCCGAGGCGCGCGACCCGGTCGAGATCGCTGATGAAGCTCGCGGCCTCGTCGTCGCTCAGGTGGTGCAGGGTTCGTGTGCAGATCGCGAGGTCGAACGCGTTCTCGGCGAACGGGAGCCGGGTGCCGTCGAGTCGCACGTAGCGGACGTGGGCGTCTGCGCCGAGTCGCTTGTGGACGCGACCTCGGCAGAGTTCGAGTGTCTGCGCGTGAAGGTCCGAGAGCACGAAATGGGGCTCCCAGCCGGCCCGTGCAAGATCGTTTCTCAGCGCGACAGAACCGTCGCCCCCGCCGGCTCCGACATCGAGAACGCGCAAAACGTTCCCGTTCGTCGTCCCCGGATTGCCGACCACTCGCGCGACCCTGCGGCGGAGCAGCCGGTCGTCGCCGAGCACCCGTCCGGCGTGGGCGAGCGCGTCGAGCGCCGCGGCGAGTTCTCCCACGTCACAGTCGGGTGCGTCCATCAACTCGGGCAGATGATCCGGCGGGGTGCGGAATCTCACGAATCGGTCCGGCTCACGACGGCGGGTGGATCGCCGTGTTCTGCGCCGCGATAATCCACCACCGATTTTCGATCTTCTGCAACGCGAGGATCAGCCTCGTCTTCAAGACACCGCTTTCGGTCTCGGTAATCCCCGTGGGAAGGCCCACATATTCCCGCAGTTCGAGTCCAACCTCCACTACCGCCGCTTCTCGCCCGACCTGATGGATCGAAATCAGCCGCGACGTAAGCCTGCTACCCTCGAAAACGGTCTCGAAGAGCGACGCGTGACGCGCCTCGTTCGCGGCGCGATCGGGGAAGTGCATGCCGAGGATGTTGGTGAATCCGCTCGATTCAGTGAAATGCTCCACCCACGCTCCGGCATCACCGGCGTTCCAGGCGACCGACAGGTCGTCGACGATCTCGCCGATCGCCACCTCATCGCTCGTCTGGGCATCGGTCGGGCCGGCGATCGCGAGCATCGCCACAACGAGGCAAGCGCCCAGGCTCGCCGCTCTTCGGGACAGGGTCACCGTCTCTCCTCACTCTCCTGGTCGGAATAGGACTTTTCTTCGAACAATTCCGATCCAAGATGCAGGTTGACGCTCCGCTTCGCGCGGGAGCGCCTGTCGTTCGTCAGGTACACGGCTCTCGCCAACTCGACGAACCGCGCACCGAAGCTCGCCGTGCGCTCCTCTTCGCGGATGTGGTCCTCGATCTCCCACAACGTCTCGTTGAGCGTTCGAAGTTCCGTGCGGAGCGCCGCGAGGACGTCGTCTTCGTCGACCGAGACCGCCCAGATGTCCTCCAGCATCCGTAGTTCCCGCCGAACGTTGGCGACCTTTTGCGCGTCGTTGATTCGATCCGACTTGATCTGGAGGATCGTGATCTTGTCGAGGAGTTCGCCGGGCGAGATCGGCACGAGAAACGTACTCACAGCGACGCCTCCGTCTCCGCCACGAGATGGTCGGCCGAACCCGGCCGGGCGTGATCGACGAGCTTCTTCTTGAGTTCTCGTTGCAGCAGCCACCAACTGACGATTGCCTGCAACGCGACCGTCACGACCGAGAGTATCCAGAGGTGTCGAAGCTCGAATCCCGGTTGTCTGGAAATCCAGATCGCGGGGATGGCGAACGTCGTGAGTCGCGTGGCCCCGGCAAGCAACGCCGGAACCGTGTTCCCGAGGGCCTGGAAGACGCCCGAGAAGGTGAAGATCAGTCCGGTGGCGACGAAGTTCCACGAAATGATGCGGAGGAACTCACCGCCGATCGCGATCACGCCCGCGTCGTTCGTGAACCCGCCCACGAGGATCTCGGGCGCGATCTGACACAGTAGCGTGAGTGTGATCATGATCGCGCTGCCCACGATCACGGCCCAGCGCAGCGTCCCCCGGACCCGGTCGAATTTTCCGGCGCCGAAGTTCTGACCAGCGACCGGCGCCGTGGCGAACGCGACCGCCATCGCCGGCAGGAAGACCGCCTGCATGATGCGAGACCCCGTTCCGAACCCCGCCTGCGCCTCTGCCCCGAACCCGCGGATCGCCCAGTAAATGATCGCCATGTACACGAACAACAACGCGAATTCGCCTCCCGGCGGCAGGCCGACCGTGAGGATTCGCTTCCATGCGTTCAGCCGGGGCCTGAGCAGGGCCGTGTCGAACGTGACGAAGCGTTCCAGTCGCACGAAGTAGACGGTCATGAGGACGACCGCGACCGCGATCGAAATCGTGCTCGACAGACCGGCGCCCATGACGCCCAGCGGTCGTCCGGTCACCCACCCCGCGATCATGAACGGGGCGAGGATCGCGTTGAGCACCACAGTGAAGATCTGAACGATGATCGTCGGTTTCACGACTCCCGTGCCGCGCAGCGCGGACCCCATCGAGATGAGGGCGAACTGAAGGGCCAGCCCGGGCAGGAACCACTTCAGGTACGTGGTGCCGGCTTCGACCACGGCGCCGTCCGCCGCCAGCGCGTTCATGTAGAACCTCGTGAGCCCGTACCCGCCTGCCAGCGTGATGGCCGCGCAGACCCCGCCGATGGCGAGGCTCTGATTGAAGATCAGGTTCGCGTCGTCCCTGTCCTTTCGGCCGCTCGCCTGTGCGATCAGCGCCATCGTCCCGACGCCCAGCACCTGGGTCAGCGCCATGATGAGGAACTGAATGTTCCCGGCAGACGTGAGCCCTGCCACCGCCGCCTCGCCGATCTGGGCGACGAAGAACAGGTCGACCAGGTAGTACAGGGTCTGAAAGACCATCCCCACGGCAATGGGAATGGCCAGCCGGGCGATGTGTCCCGGGATCGACCCTTCGGTGAGATCCTGCATCGGCTACCGAAATACCTCGAGTTGGGGAAAGATGTTGTCCTCCTATCCGCCGAAGACTCCTGTGAAGAACCCCAGGATTGCCGCCCCGGGATCTTCCCGGAGCACCGAGTACACCGCAAGCGATCCCAGGATGCCGTGGGCGATGCCCACCGCCCACAGGTTTGGGTATCGCCGAAACAACAACGTGAACGGGATGCCCGCGGCCGCCGTCAGCGCGACCAGCTCGAGCCTCGGATAGTGGGAAGCGGCGAAGAGCCCGGCCGCGATCAGCGCGACCACGAACGTGTTGGACGTGAACCCGTACACGTTTCGCGCGAGAAGATTCTGGAGCGCGAACTGCTGGGCCGTCCCCCAGATGGGGTAGAGGGCGAGCGTAATCCAGAACGTGGGGGGGAAGGAGAGCGTCCCCAGCGCTGCGCCCACGCCGACGGTCGTCAGGCCGCCGACGACGGCGAACGTCAGGTGCGGGCCGATCGCCACCCGGAAATTGTCGGCCCTCATCCCCCACGCCCGGAGCATGCCCGGCGTTCGGCCTCGCCACACGAGGTAGCCGAGAAACGCGATGGAGACGACTGCGCTCAGCCACAGGGCGTGCGGCTCCGTGAAGAGGATCTCGGTGCCCACGTGAAGTCCGCCCGCGAGCACCACGGCGATGAGCTCGCCCCGGCTGGGGCGTACGTCCTCGGCGAACGACATCCCGCTTCCGGCTACCGGTTCAGCCGCAACAGTTGCGGGCGCTCGAGGTCGATGGCGTCGCGGCGGAGTCCGAGGATGTAGTCCCGACCGATCTCGTACACCTGGAACCGGCCGGGCAGATCGAGGCTGCCGAGCCACGCCCCGTCGGGGGAGAATACCTGCCACTCCTGCGGGCCGTCGCCGAGCATGTTGCGGAACCTCCCCCGGTGCTCCCCCGTCCACACGTAGCCCTCGGAGTCGACGATGATCGAAGCGTACGCCGGCTTGTGGCTCGGCCGCGGCAACATCTCGTTGATCTGCCGGTTCCGCGGGTTGATCTCGACGCGTAGGGCGGCCTCCGCATCGATGCTGCCGTCCTCGACGCCCAGGTCGAACCCCGAGACGCGGATCGCGCGCTCCAACGTCCCGTCGAAGGCGAACGTCCTGACTTCGAGAGAGTCGGAGTCGCCGAGATAGAACCGCCCGGCGTGCACGGTCACATACGTGTTCTTCCCGAAGAACGGAGCGGCGTCGATCGTCCCGCCATCGAGACTGACAGACTCCGATCCGGCCCCCCTCGCGACGGTGTCGATCACCTCCCCCGCGAAGAACGCCCGGACGACGTAAATGGGCATGCGCAGGTGACCCGGATCGGAAGGCTCCGATTGATCCGGTGCGCCGACCTGCAGGAGCACGGTATCGGCGGCGAGGGGGTGGGCGCCGTACACGAACTGGAGCGGCAGAGGGCCGATGCCGGCCATCTCGCGATCGGGGCCGATCTTCGTCAGCCGGCGATTCCGCTGGTCGAACGCGAGGACCGTGTCGCCCGGCATGCGGTGGATCGCCCGGATCCAGCTGAACTCGCCCGGGCCTTCACCCCGAGAACCGAACGCGCCGAGAAATTCCCCGGCTGGCGAGTAGTACTTGATCTGACCCGACCGCCGCTCGGAGATCACGATCGATCCGTCCGAGAGCAGCGTACCGTCGCTGACCCCGTAGAACTCGTAGGCCTCGCCCGCTCCGGTCAGCGTCAGGTCGAGGACCGGGGTCGAGTCGAGCGTGAAGCCCTCGCCGTCGGACCAGGCAGG
Source organism: Gemmatimonadota bacterium (assembly GCA_048060725.1). GTDB lineage: Bacteria > Gemmatimonadota > Gemmatimonadetes > Palauibacterales > Palauibacteraceae > Palauibacter. The sequence goes on from JBGMQU010000001.1 coordinate 38,035, forward strand.
GGCCGTCGACTCGACGATCGTTACGCCCGAACTGTCTCTGACGGTGACCGACGAGGTGGGCCCCGACTCCGAGCAGCCCGCCCCGACACCGGCGAGACACACCAGGGCGGCCGTACGTGCGGCGCTCGGCCGGCCGCGTAGGTCCCGGAGTCTATCCATCGCTGTCAGCATGACCGAGTGCCGACAGCCGCGCGTCCACGAGCGCCAGCACCCGGTCGAGTCGCTGCCGCACTTCGGTGCGACGGATCCGACCCAACTGACCGAGCTCGAGCTTGAAGACCATCAGATTCTGGAGCTCCCTCGAAGGAGGAGATACCCAGCCGATATCAATCTCGTTCACGAGGTCCACGTCGAGTTCCGAAGCGGTGACCAGCGCTTCGGCCAGCGGGGTCTCCCGCGTCAGGAAGGGATCGAGCAGGCCCTGTTGAGAGAGAGTGAAGTCGGACTGCAGGGTGTCGAGAAGCTCGAGTGCGGTCCTCAAGTTGGCGAGTTCGCGCCGCAGCTCTGGGCTCCCGATGAGCTGTAGTTCTCCCGACATCTCCAGATCCCGGAGCGCGCTCAGGCGCGGCGCATACCCGCCGATACTGTACAGGCCTTCATTTATCCACGCTGCGACGGAGTCCTTCGGTGTCCGACTCGCGTCACCCTCGAGGAGATGGGTGAGGGAGGCGAACTGGACGTCCTGGACCAGGTTCGCGGTTTCGAGCAGGTGCACCGACTCCACGATGTCGGCCCGGAGCGCGATGAGGTGATCGACCTCATCCGCCCGGTCTCGCCGGGCCTGCAACCAGGAATCCGCGGACAGCGCGATGAGCACGCCGACCACCACGATGAAGAGCTCGGCGATTGCCCGTTCGAAGGACAGCCCGAACCTGTGTCTGGTCACGGGCACGTCAGGCCTCGTACATCGTGCGGCCGCCGACGACCGTGCGGAGGATCGGCACGTCCTTGAGCGTGCTCGGGTCGATCGCGTGGGGGTCCTGACCGAGGATGACGAAATCCGCGAGCTTCCCGGCGGTGATCGTCCCCTTTACCCCCTCCTCGTGCGACGCGTACGCGCCGTGCAGCGTACAGATCCTGATCGCCTGCTCGATCGTGATCCGCTGGTTCCCGCCCCACTCCTTCCCGCGAAAATCGGTGCGCGTGACCATGCTCTGGAGCGCCATCATCGGCTCGTACGGACCGGGCATGTAGTCCGAGGCCGGGGCGACCATGATTCCGGCGTCGAGGAAGGTTTTGTGGGCGAACATGTTGGCCAGTTTCTCTTCTCCGTATTCGCCCCATTTGTCGCCGTGATAGTACACGTAAGTATAGAAAGGCGTTGGGATTACACTCGCTGCCTTAATTCGCTGTACGAGATTCGGATTGATCAACGTACAGTGCTCGATGCGGTGTCGAGGATCGGCGCGCGGCCACTGTGCCTGGGCTCGCTCGTACGCGTTCAGCACCATGTCGATCGTGACGTCTCCGTTCGCGTGGATTCCGATCTGCCAGCCCGCCTGGTGCGCCGTGTCGACCGCGTCGTGGATCTCCTCCTGAGTCATCGTCAGGATGCCGTAGTCGTCGGGCCGGCCGACGTACGGTGTGCTCATGCGCATCGTCCGCTCGGAGGCCGACCCGTCCGCCCCATACTTCACGGCACCGATCTGGAGCCACTCGTCTCCGAAGCCCGTCCGGATGCCGGCCTGACTCAACTGACGGAACAGACCGCCGCTGGGGAAAAAATACATCCGGAACCGCATCTCGTCCGCCGCGTGGGCGTCCTGGAGCGCGGTCAACGCGTTCGAACCGCCGCCCGTCTGGTGAACCGTCGTGAGCCCGGCCTTCGTCATCTCCTGCGAGATGAACGCAACACCGGCCTGGCGCATCTCGCGAGAGATCGGTTCCCGTTCGCCGACCCCGTTGAACGCTCCGCGCGCCCGTTCGACGACCTTCCCCGTGAGCTCGCCGCCCTCACGGTAGAAGGCCCCGCCGAACGGATCGGGCGTGTCGACCGTCACTCCGGCCAGGTCGAACGCCACGCTGTTGTACACCCCGGTGTGGCCGCCGCGATGACCCACGCTGGCCGGGTGGTTCGGCACGGCTTCGTCGAGATCGAGACGCGTGACCGGCCGATCGAGCTTCGTGTCGTCGTACATGTATCCCGACACCCAGTAGCCGGGCGGTGTCTGCTGTGCCTTCTCGGCAAGCGCGGCCTTCACCTCTTCCACCGTCGTCAGGTTCACGTTCACGCCGGTCAACTCCTGGATCCCGGAGGGGTGGGAGTGCGTGTCGATGAATCCCGGCGTGACCGTCATCTCGCCGGCGTCGATGACTTCGGTGTTTGGGGACGCGAGGTTCCGGATCTCATCGTTCGAGCCGACGGCCAGAAACCGCCCGTCGTTGACTGCGAACGCCTCCGCGCGCGGCTGGCCGTCATCGATCGTGTGGACGTTGCCGTTTACGACGATGAGGTCCGGGTCGGAACCGCCTCCCCCACCGGACCCCGTGGGCGCGCATCCCGACACCGCCAGGGGAAAGGCGGCGGCAGCGGCTCCGGTGGCCATGAACTCTCGTCGAGTCGGGGACATGCGATTTCTCCATCGGGTGCGCGTGATGCGCCGTGTGACGCTCCGCGTATCGTGCGGCGATCGGCCGCGGCTCGGGTCTACTTCAGAACGACGGTCACGACGAGCGGCCGGTGGTCCGACATCACGGGCTCGTCCAGAAGAGTCTGCTCCCGTACTTCGAGCGCGTCCGCCGGACGATACACGATGAAGTCGATCTCCCGGTCCGGTCCATAGGCAGGGAAGGTGAGGTGATCCTCGCCCTTCGCGGCGACCGTCCATCCGAGGGAGAGATGATCCATGATGCCGGTGCCGGGTGTGGAGTTGAAGTCGCCAGCCAGGATGATCGGGCCCGTTTCGCCGCGCAGGTGTTCCTCGAGCGTGAGCGCCTGGGTCAGGCGCTCCTCGTTCGTCCCGTAGAAGTGGATCCCGATGACGAGGGCCTCCCGTCCCGACAGCGGCGATCGGACCCTCACCGCGAGCGCGGACCGAGGTTCGGGCCCCTCGGGCAGCGTCCAGTTCGTGGCGTCGAGCATGGGCCAGCGGGAGAGCACCGCCATCCCGTAGGCACCACCGTCGTGGTCCATGAAGCGTCCGAACGCCGCGGACATGCTGGTCAACTCGGCGAGCCGGCGGGTCTGATCGACCATTCCGCTGCGTTGCGTGACCGAGTCGACTTCCTGGAGCGTCACGACGTCGACGTCGAGTTCGGCGATCAGGTTCGCGATGCGCTGGAGGTCGACCACGCTGTCCATCCCCTCGCCGTGGTGGATGTTGTAGGCGAGGATCCGCAGCGTGTCTTCGGGCGGAGCTTCGACGTCGTCTCCCCCTCCGCACGCCCCGAACGCGGTGATGGCCAGCGCCAGCCAGATGTGTCGACGCGTGTTCAATCGGCGCTCCATATCAGGAAGATCAGGTACGACGTCGCGGCGAACACGACGACCGGTGGAAGGGTCTGAATGAACGACCGTCCCGCCCGCACCTGGCTGCCAATCGCGCCGAGCATCAGGAGCGAGAGCCCCCCGGCTGCCCAGAGCGCGGTTGGCGGCCACAGCAGGCCCACGCCTCCCGCGACTTCGGCGGCCCCGACCGCGTACATCGGCGCCCCCGGCAGCCCGAGTCCCTCGAAGAAGTCGCGGAGCGATTTCGCACCCGCGAGCTTCGCGCCGCCGGCAATCAGAAAGACCCCGGCGAGGCCGAGTCTGAGGACGAGGATCGAGAGTTCAGAGGTCGACTGGTCAGCCATCGTTCGCGCGCCTCCCGTCGGTGACGATCACTCCGAACCGCCCGAAACCCGTCGCCAGGTGAGTCGGAGGGAGCCGCCCGGGGCGACGGTCAGCCGCAACAGGTCACCGTCGAACTCGAAGAAGCGCGTCACCGTGGTTCCCACCATCTCGGGGTCGAGGTGGCCGAGCCGATGGTGTGACACGGTGCCCTCGGTCAGCTGTACGTCGTACGTCCCGAAGTAGGCGACGTACCCGTCCACCACTTCCTGGTTGTCCGGTGGACGCGGGTCGGACGTGAGCTGTCCGCCCATGTTCCCGGCATCGTCGTACATGATGTATCCGACCGGGTTCGACCAGGTCTCTGCCGGCACCCAGACGTTCGGCTCCGACAGCGTCTCGACCGACTCGAGCGTCCACACCCCGACGAACTGTGACGGATCGGTCATGACCCTCTCGTAGACGGCGTGTGAGCTTCGCCGGGTCCCGTCTTCGGCAATCCGGATGTACTCGTTCTCGATCGTGTTTCCGTCGGCGGACAGCACGTTGATGATCTCCTGAGAGACCCGGCCGTTTCGTTTGTTGGAGATCTTCGTCGTCCGCTCGTCCACGAATTCTACGGCGGTCTCCGCGTGTTCCTGTCCCTCCACGGACCGGAATTCGCCGTTGAACATCGTCACGTATCCCCATTCGTTCGACTCGCCGTCGCGGTTCGTCGAGCGGACCGTGATCCGCATCCCCCCATCGCCGTACGGCTGGTACGTCATGATGTTGATCGAAGGCGGCGGATTGTCGGAGCGCAGCTTCCAGACGCCGAAACGGGGGCCGGGATCCTGAGCGGCGAGCGACGTGGCGGTGAGAACGAGGGCTGCCCCGATGAGGTGCGTGACGTGTCGTGCTCGCATTGGACCGTCTCCCTGATCAGACGTCGCGTCCGGACGAGAGAGACGGTGCGGAACGACTACCCGATCGGCAAGGCAGGGTTCGGTCCCCGTACCACAACTCGAGTCCCTCTCGGCTGCTTACCGCCCGGCGCCCTCCGAGCACGATGGAGGCCAGGACGAAGAAGATCTTCCAACTCCCGTGGCCGTTGAACTTCCTCCCCGAGGTCTCCACGTATTCGCGCAGCACGACGAAACGCCCCTGTCGCTTGAGGGCGCGACTGACCTCGATCTCCTCCGCAGCGTACATGGTCTCGTCGAATCCGCCCGCCGCCTCGAACGCGTCTTTCCTGCAAAAAACGAAGCTGCCGGCCGCCCACCGTACGACGCGAAACGAGTGTACGACCGTCCACAGGAAGATCCGCCACTGAAGCGGAACGGGCTCCACGAATCTGACGCCCGCACCTCCGCCCGCTGCGCCGCCGTCGAGCGCTTCGAGGGCGGCCCCCACGACCTCACGGCTTACGGTCGTGTCGGCGTCGACGAAGATCAGGTACTCGCCGACCGCCTCGGCGGCGCCCGAGTTTCGGGTCGCGGCGATCTGACGGTTCGAGCACGCGACGACGCGGGCGCCGTGCGCCTCGGCGACGGCAGCCGTGTCGTCCGTGGACGCGTCGTCCGCCACGACGATTTCGTACGCGAGGCCCAGAGATCGCGCGGCCGAGTGGATGGCTTCGAGCGAAGCGGGAAGAAACTCGGCTTCGTTATAGGCCGGCACGACGAAGGAGATTACGCGCTCGTCAGTCAATCGTCCGGCGTCGTCTTCCCGCCCAGGCCGTGTTCGTCTACGGCGGCTCGCGCCTCGAGATCGGCCCCGGCATCAGTGTGTCGGCGGTCGATCGCGCCCCGGTCGCCGGCGAGCGCCGCGCCCACCGCGTCGCCGTCGTCGAGCAGCACGGCGTTCAAGGCGTCGTCGTCCACCTTCGCGCCGGCGTCGACCAGCTTCCGAATCTCCTCTACATCGTGGGTCTCGGTCCACCCGACGAACGCTTCCTGGTCATTCATTCATCTGCGGGCTCGTCTCGATTCCATGGCGCTCGAAGTGCGCCTCGATGCCGTCGATGATCACAAGTACTCGTTCCTCGTATTCCCCGAGAAGGTCCAGGTAGTACAGGTTCCACGCGACTTGCATAAACTGCAGTCTCTGGCGCAGCAGTCCGGCCTCCTGTGGCCGTCTCAACTGGTGCTCGACGCTGTCCCAGACCTCCGGGATCCATTCCAACGAAATACGGCTCACGTCGTAGTCGTAACCGGCGCCGTTGTCCTCGAACCGACGACTGAAGTTTTCGTAAAGGTTCCCGAGCAGCGTGACGAGCTCCGGATCCTTGAGGTCGGCGAGCTGTCCGGCGGCGACCATCGTCGTCCACGCGGCCCGTCTGTGATACAGGGTCCGATTAATGACCCCGAGGTCGATGAGTGCCCGGGTGAGAGAGTCTCCCGGTATCGTCGATGGGCTGGACAACCAGCGGATCGATCGATCGTACTGTCTCCCGACCCGCTCTTGCTGGGCACGGATCTCCACGAGATCGCGCTGATCTTCCCGAAGTTCGGCGAGGACCTGCCCGAGCGCCTCGCGCGCCTGGCGGGCGTCCTTCCGATCCTGCGATGCGCTTTCCAGAACGATGGCGATGTAGACCGATGCGAAGATCAATACCGCCTCGGCGACGATCCGACCCCAGGGGATACTCGTGCGGGGCGACTCGGGTGAACTCACCGGTTGGTGTCCCGTAACGCCGCCGCGAGCGCTTCGGCTCCGCCGACCACCGGCAACTTGAGCGACGTGCCGTCGAGGTCGATCGTCAGCTCGGCGCCCGGCCGCGGCCACAGCGTGAAGTCCCGATCGCTGGAGAAGATCATCAGGCCGATCTGCTTCCCGGCCGGGATCACCTGGTCGTCGGGCTGGAGGTCGAAGGAGAACTCGACGAATTCGCCCGGGACGAGCGGGCCGCCGCCGTGATGGTCGCCGCGGTTCTGCGGGTCAGCCCAGCCGCGGGTGATGACGGTCCCCCGGTCTTCCGCGTCCCACGGGAGGGCAACGAGCCATACCGAGAGATTCACCGCCGCCTGATCGGCGGCCATCCTGATGGTGATCCGGGGTGTGCCCGACAGGTGGACGTCCTCCCGCAACGTCGGTGTCAGGTACATCAGGCGGTGGTTCGTCCACTCGGCCTTCGCGAGCGTGGCGCCGTCGAACGACACGTTGTCGATGAGGGCTTCGGCGCCCTGTCCGGGACTCGCCGACATGGAAAGCGCGCCGCGGCCGATCCCGCCGCGTTCGAGGTGCACGGCCACCGGTTCGGCCTCCGGGTTGGGATAGTCCGCGTAGGGCGTCGGTTCGAGCCGATCGTCGTCGCCGCGAACGATCCATGCCTTCGGGTCGTCTTCCACGCCATTCTCGACGCCGTACAGGTATCGCGTGAACCAGCGGTTCATCATCGCGAACGGCGGTGGTCCACCGTGCCCTCCCTGGTGGTAGTACATCTGGACCGGCACGCCGCGCTCCTTCAGCGCCAGCGCCACCCGAACGCTGTGGTACGGCATCACGTTCCAGTCGTTGAACGCGTGCGACATCAGCGTCGCCGCCTTCACCCCGTCGATCGCGTTCAGGTAATCGCGGCCCGCCCAGAACTCGTTGTAGTCCCCGGTCGCCCGATCGCGTCCCGCGGCCATCTCGCCGTCGCGGATCTTCGCGTTGCAATAGTCGCGCTTCTCGGGGTCGCCGCTGTGGATGAAGTCGTAGAGGAAATCGATGTCTTCGCCGAGCCACCCGCCGGGGTGCCGGACGAGCCCGTACGACCGGTAGTAGTGGTAGTACGAGGTGTTCGGAGACACCGGGATGATCGCTTCGAGGCCGTCCACGCCGGTGGTCGCCGCGGCCACGGGCAGGGTGCCGTTATACGACGTCCCCGTCATGCCGACCTTGCCTGTCGACCAATCCGCCTCGACGCGTTCGCTCCCATCGGGTGTGGTGAACCCTTCGGCCCGGCCGTTCAGCCAGTCGATGACCGCCTTCGGTGCGAGAGACTCGTTCGGCCCGCCCACGGTTGGGCACCCCTGCGACAGGCCCGTTCCCGGTGAGGAGGAGTGCACGACCGCAAACCCGCGCGGCAGCCAATCTCCAACGAAGCTGCCCGAGATCCCGGGGCGATTCTGCTGCCGGACCGGGGGCTGATCCGTCCGCGGGGGAGGCGGCTCACCGAGTTCCTGCCGCACATCCCAGAGGAACTCGCGTGGGCCCGACACACCGGAAAAATAGGGGCTGGTCTCATACACGATGGGGACCTTCAGCCCCTCCGACTCGGTTTGGCCCGGCCGGACGACAGCGACGTGCATGCGGTCCGGCTTTCCATCACCATCTGTGTCGAAGTCGGTTTCGACCCAGAGTTCGTGTCGGATCCACTGCGCGGAGTCCTCGAACGCCGGGACGACCTGCGCCTGGCCATCCAGGAACACCGGAGCGGCCCTGAGGACCGGAGCGGCACTCTCCTGAGACGACGCGACAGACGGAATGCACGACAGGAACCCGGCCGCAATCGCCAACGTCGCCAGGGAAGGGCCGGACCCGAAAAGAGAGGGAAGTGGGATCGTCATCGAGGTTCCGAGATCGAGGTTCCGAAGTTGTGGATGCGGTGCGCGGTATCGGCCGCGCCGAGCATGAGACCTCCGAACATACGGACGGACCGGCCCACATCCAGCCCGAGCTCTTTACATCGAAGTTATACCATAGTAGGATACAGGTATGAAAACGGCGGTTTCCATTCCGGATGACGTTTTCGCGGCGGCGGACACCCTGGCGGGACGGCTGGGGTTGTCTCGCAGCCGTTTGTACGCGACGGCGTTGGCGGAATACCTGGCGAAGCAAGCAGGGACGGACATCACCGCGCGTTTGAATGAAGTGTATGCACGTGAAGGTGGCGGCCTGGACGATCGCCTGGGTTCTGCTCAGGCGCGCAGCGTTGAATCGCCGGGGTGGTAGTGAGGGGGCAGTATGGTGGTGGAGCGGCGGGACGTGTGGTGGGCGGATCTCGATGAGCCGGGTGGTTCCGAGTCGGGTGCGCGGCGACCGCTGCTGATCGTTCAGGCCGACCCTTTCAACCGAAGCCGACTGCGGACCGTCGTCGCCGTAGTCCTCTCCTCGAACATCGGTCTTCTCGACGCTCCCGGAAACGTGCTCGTTCCGTCAGGGTCGTCTGGCCTCGGCCGCGATGCCGTGGCGAACGTCGCTCAGCTCGTCACCCTCGATCGTCACTACCTCATCGAACGCCTCGGCCGCATATCCGCGCGCGTAATGGAGCAGGTCGACCGGGGTCTACGCCTGGTTCTCGCTCAATAGGTCGTCGCAGGATCGCCCTCCCGGCCGTTCATCTCTTGTGCAGGCGACTCGTAGTGGTTGGAGGTCACATGCGCGGTTCCACGACTCTGCCTCTCAGGCTGACCGTGATCGGATCGATCGTCGTGCTCGTGGCCTCAACTACAGGTGCGAGTCGGGGCACCGCCGGGTGTGGCTCCCGACGGGGAGAACGCCCTCCCGACATTCCCGAGATCCTCACCCTCGTGAACGGGGTGATCGCGTCGGACGTCTTCGTCGAGGAGATGAAGGCCGATCCTCACAGCCTCGACATCGCGTATGTGGAGATCATCTGCTGGAAGGCGGCCGAACAGCTGTTTGATCTGATCGTCTGGAATGGCGTTGTCTCGGTCGTCACCAGTCCGAATCCGCTCACGCTGATCACAGAGGACCTGTCCGAGTTGGCGGCGCTCCAGCGGCGCTACTTCGAGGAGCACGACTCCTACGCGTCGCGGCTCGCGGATCTCTCGGCGTTCGAGCCCCGGCCGCAGGTCACCATCGAGCTCGCCCGGCTGGATGACGGATGGCGCGCGTTCGCCCATCACGCCTGGATGAACCAGCAATGCGTCGTATTCGTGGGTGAGCCGCCGCCGGTCCTTCGACGGGGCGACCGGGTCCCATCGGGTGAACTGCGAGAGGGCGAACCGGCCTGTTTTTCTCAGCACGACCACGGGCGCTAGCCGGGAGGTGAACGTGGGAATTGGGGCGGGTCACAACCCGTCAGCGGTAGTTCCCGAACATCAGCTCGACCCCGTAGTCGTTCCCCTTTACGAGCGCGATGATGTCCTGGAGTTCGTCACGCGATGGGGAGGTGACGCGGAGTTCTTCCCCCTGAATCTGCACCTGGGCCTTCTTGAACCCGCCGCCCTTGATGTCCTTCTGGATCCGTTTGGCGGTCTCCTGGTCGATCCCGTTCTGCAGGCTCATTGTGACGCGGGCCCTCCCGAGTCCTCCGACCTCGATCTCGCTCTCGCGCACGTTCTTGAGAGGCACCTTCCGCCGGCTGAGCTTCTCGCGCACGACCTGAGCGAGCTGCTGCATGCGAAACTCGTCGTCGGCCTCGAGCCGGATCTCGGCCTCATCGCGATCGTAGTCGATCTTGCAGTCCGTCCCCTTGAAGTCGTAGCGGGTCCGGGTCTCCTGGATCGCCTGATTGACGGCGTTGTCGACTTCCTGAAGGTCGACGCCGGTCGAAATATCGAAGGACTGTTTCTTGGCCATGGCTCGCTCGGTGGTCGTGTGAATGGAAACGTCGTCGTCAGCCGATGATCCCGTGCTTCTCGAGAAACGCCCAGATGCGGGCGTAGTGGACGGCGTCGGCCTCGAGCGAAAACCCGCCGTGCCCGCCCTCCGGCACCGTGATCAACTCGTTCGGCACGCCGGCTTCGTCGAGCGCGGCTTTCATGCGGGTCGCGTGCTCGTATGGCACCACGGGATCCGCGTCGCCGTGGATCGTCATCACGGGCGGAAGGCCGGCCCGCACGTAGGTGAGCGGCGAGACGGAACGGGCGATGTTCTCGCCGTCCAGCTGTCCGCCGATCCACTGCTCCGCGTAAAGCGCCCGGTGCGGTTCCACGAGCAGGTCGTTCACGTCGGCGATCCCGTACCAGTTCACGACGGCCGCGGGTCGGATGGCGTCGAGCGTGTTCTCGAACAACTCCCTCATCGTCGTGCACTCGTTTGCGTAGGCGGTGTCGTCGGGCAGCATCGCGACGATCATGGCGAGGTGTCCGCCGGCCGAGTGTCCGCTCGTGACGACGCGAGCCGGATCGATGCCGAGACTCTCCGCGTTCTGGACGACGAACCGGAGCGCGCACAGGGCGTCGACGACGGCCGCCGGGGCGAGCGCCCGGTCCTCGAGTCGATACGTGACGTTGGCCACCGCGAACCCCTTCTCGAGGTAGGGCAGCGTCAGCAACGACCCCTGCGTGCGGTTGCCGATCACCCATCCCCCGCCGTGGTAGTACACGAGGACCGGCACGGGCCCGTCGGCGCCGATCGGCGTATAAATGTCCATCGTGAGCTCGTGTCCGCCGGCCGTGTGGTACACGACGTCGGCTTGCACCGCGTAGGTGCTGCCGAGGGTCAACCCCACCGACGGTTCCTGAGCCGCCAGCGGCGTTGACGAGACACACGCAAGGCTGAAAAAGACGGCGAGTTTCTTCAGGGTCATGAGCCCATCTTTTCGGGTGTTTTCAGGGCACGGCATCGGCGATTCGCTGGTCGAAGAACGCCCTGAACGAGGGATCGAAGCTGTTCTTCATATCGACCCATACCGACCGGGCGAACGGGGTCCGATAGAACCCGTACCCGATCCGATCGAATGCGGCCTCATCGAGCACGCCGTTCTCGACCTGAAGGTAGATGTTCTCGACGCGCCTCAGCGCCGCCCTGACGAAGAACGCGAGTTGCAGCAGCTCCGGGTCGTCGGCAGCATCGGCGAACGTAATCTGCTCCTCGAACAGCCGGCCCATGAGGCGTGCCATCGCGGGGTCGGAAGCGACCAGCAGGTCCAGCGTGTTGGCCTGATCCGCGATCGCCTGTTGGGTGGCGCTGCGGACGGCGGTCGTGTTCTGGCGAACCTCGAGGCCGACGAACAGCATGGAGAGGACGACCCCGATGAAGCCGACGAGGTCGCGCACCCCTCGCCGGCGACCCTCTCCTTCCGTCATCGGTGGCCTCGCTCGGCCCCTGGCGCCAGAGAGGCGGGCCGCACGCTGTCGATCGCTTCCGACGCGACACGCTGCAGCATCGCCGCGGTCGAGTCGGGGAGCGGACTCATCTCTTCCGCCGGACGGCGTCCCCCGGCGTATCCCGGCCGCGTCTCGCGTTCGCCGAAATGCGAGGTCCAGCGCGTCCCCGTCACGCCGACGGGAGACGCATCGAAAAGCGTCGCGTAGAACACGAGCGCTGCCACGTACGTGCCGGTAGGCCCGGGGTGCGAACGGTCCTCGGTGTGCAGCACGAGCGCCGGATCCTCGTCGAGGGCGAGTTGCCACGCGATCCCGACGGGGGCGACTCGCGCGTCGAGGCGCTCGGCGGCCGTCAGGTAGGCGTGCGACAGCGTGTCCTGACTCGTTGGCCGGTGCTGACGCGCCCACGTCAGGTAGAGGACCGTCTCGGCCCCCACCCGGTCGATTTCTTCGTCGAACCGTCTCGCGTATTCGTAGAACTTCTCCGGGTCATCGATGGGCCGCGTGCTCTGTTCCTGAAGCACGACGTGCGTCCAGCCGCCCTGCCGAATCAGCCGCCGCGGTGACCCCGAGTCCCAGTGCCGTTCGAGCGTCATGCCGCCCGGTGTCACGCTCACGACCTCGAGCGGGAGTTCGGCGCCCGCAGACTCCGCGATCCGCTGGATCTGGAACGGCAGATCGTTCACGTATGTGTAGCTGTTCCCGATGAACAGCACCCGCAGCCGATCTGTCGGTGGCGGGGCGGCCTCCACGTCGGGCACAGCTGGAGGGACGGCGATCGCCGGGGCCGTCGCCGGGGCCCCATGCGTCTGACCGGCGCAGCCGGCCACGACGAGACCCAACAGGGCCGCGAGGCGAAAAACACCACGTTGTTGGAGTTCTGGTATCGGCATGGCCACAACCTACCCGCCGTCATCCGGACGCGTAACGGGGGGTTGATCCATCGCTCTCAGCCGCCTCTTCGGGTCAGCGGTGGGTCGGTGCGAGGCGGCGGTCGACATGGAGCGTCTCGCCCTGCGCGCAGTCGCTGGTCGCGAAGAACCGACCCTCGACGGCGACCGCGTCGCCGGGCTCCATACCGTCCGTATCGCCGGTGAGCGTATACAGGTACCCGTCCGTGTCACGCATGGCGAGACACCCTTCACCCTCATCGGTAATCACGCCCTCGCGGTGGATGAGACCCTCGGCATCCGTGACGTGGAACGGGTCGGACAGCCCGGTCGGGCTGAAGTTCCCGTTGAAGATGATGAACACGAGCGGCCGATCCCAACTCGCGTCCATCGGGACGCGGAGCGACGCCGTCACCTCGCCCATCTCCTGTTGCTCGGCCACGCCGAGTTCCTCGAACCCGGTGCCGATCGCGCCGACGCCGAGGACGACTCTCGCCTGAAGCGGGAGGTTCTCGGTGTGGATCGAGACGACCGTGCCGGGCGGGCCGCTCCGGGGTTCGAGGTGCTGGATGCGACGGATGGAATCGGGTGCCACCGCGCTCGCGTGAGCCTGTGCGAGCACGGGAACCGCAGAGAGCACGAAGAGGACGCATGCTCCGGAAATCCGGCGGCCCCGGCGGATCCGGTGGGCGTTTCCATCATGACGGATCGACATGCGTCCCTCCCCTATCGGTTATCGGCGCCTCGACTTCCGGGTCACGTCAGACGAGTGCCGCCAGGACCCCGAGCAAACGATCCACGTCGTCGCGGTTGTTGAACATCGCGACCGCTGAACGAAGGAGGCGTCCCTGCTCCTGGAACGTGACGGGGACGTTCTCTGCCGCAAGCCCGTTGCGGAGTTCATCCGTGTCGAGGCCGTGGTAGAAGCTCACGATCGACGACGGATTGTCGGGCGGCGTGAACAACTTCATTCCGAGATCCGCAACTCCCGCGTACAACTCG
>JBGMQU010000001.1:51777-55895 GCA_048060725.1 Gemmatimonadota bacterium
GGAGCACAGCCGAAGTCGGCGAACATCCACTTGTATCCGTTGCCGCACGCGAAATCGACGCCTTCTTCGTGAAGGTTCGTCGCGGCCGTACCGAACGCCTGGATCGCATCCGCATACAGATATGCGCCGTGCGCATGCGCCACCTCGGCCAGGGCGGGGAGATGGTGTCGGTATCCGTTTCGGTTCGAGACCCATGCCACGCTGAGCAACCGGGTACGGTCGTCCGTCCGCGCGGCAAAATCGTCGACCGGAGCCCGTCCGTCCGTGGCGGGAACGATCCGCAGCTCGATCCCGTGCCGCCGCTCGATCTCGCGGTAGAGAACGAACGTCGTCGTGAAGTGCAACTCGTCGACGACGACGTTGTCGCCTTCCTTCCAATCCAGCGCGCTCGTGATGATGTTCTCGGCGTCGCTGGTCGAGTAGAGGAAGGCGATCTCGGTCTCGTCGGCGCCGAAGAGGCGGGCGAACTTCTCCCGCGCGCTCGCCTCGGCCTGCCCACGGCTCCCGGGGTTTCGGTACATCATCTTTTCCTCGGCGTACGCGGCCAGGGCGTCGTGTACCGTTCGAGAGAGAGGTCCGAGCGACGCGGTGTTCAGGTACGCCGTCTCTTCGGTGATCGGGAACTCGCCCCGTATGCCGAGCGGGTCTTCCTCGGAGGGTCTCCGCGGCGCCGTCGAGCTCCGCGCGCCCGGGGAGGCGCCCAGAATCGCCGGCCGGCCGGCCAGCGGGATGGCCAGCCCAGCGGCGGCAGTGGTTCTGAGGAAGTTCCTGCGACTGAAATCACTCACTGCGAGTCTCCCTGTCTGTGCGCTGGACCTGTTACCTACCGGTCGATCGTATGAACGGCGACGCGCTCCACGTCGAGCTCATCGCGAGTCAGTCCTGCGATACGGTCCCCCCGAATATCGAGCGGCTTGAAGTTATCGGGCATCTCGACGGTTGCGACGTGCTCTCCGGCCGGGTCGATCACCCACCAGGTTCCGCCGAACCTCCGGGACCCTGCGGGAAACCACAACGCGTCCCGAGGCGCATCGTAGGCTCGTGCCCAGATGTAGCCCGCGTCATCCACCAGCATCCCCGCGATATGAGGGATGACGTCGGGACGCGGCGATTCCCGAAGTCTCTCGACTGTGTAAAATCCTTCGGTTCCCAGCTCGGCTTCGAGCGCGGCGAAGGCTGCATTGACGTTGGTCGACCCGACGGGGAGAGCAATGGTCCGGCTCACGTTGCCACGCCAGTCCCGCACCTCGATCTCGGGGCGGGATCCGTCGGAAAAGTAGAGGGAGTCACCGAACACGGCGGCATACGGCCGGGGGCTAAACGGCACGGGGGCTCCCCCCCCGCCGGAAAAGCCCGTTCGGTGGAAGAAGGTCTCCTCTCCCATCAGGTTCGCGAACGACCCGGCGGCATCGAAGCGGACAAGGAAAAACCGGTCCTCCGTGATCACCCCGGGCTCGAGTCCACCTCCACCGGCGAGGAAGCCCGTCGCGATGCTGCCGTCGTCGAACGCCCCGAGGAAGACGTCGAGCGTCCCGCCCGGTATCTGCTGGTTCCCCGGGGGCACGAGGTGCCGGGAATCGACGAGCGTGCCGTCGGTGCGGAAGCGCGTGACGCGCAGAGCCCTCGGATCGAACGCCGCAATGATGTCGGGGGAAGGGATCCAGATATCGCGCAGATTCGCGAACTCGCCCGGCCCCTCACCGGCGCCCCCCATCTCGACCACGAACTCGCCGCCCGTACCGTACACCCGCACGGTCGAGAGGCCTGCATCGGCGACAGCGATCCGTCCATCGGGCATGAGGCGGGCACGGACGATCTGCTGAAACAGATACTCGGAGGCCCCATCGACTTCTCCGATGGTCAGCGCCGGTTCGACGGACAACGACCAGCTGGAGGCCCCTCCCTCACTCTCCTCGGCCGGGCTGCATGCAGTCGCACCTGCCACGGCGAATCCGGCGAAAACCGTAGCGATGGTCTTCATGGTCTTCCTCCTCAGGCCTGATCGAACCTGCACGCTCGATCAAGCTAGCCGACGGCCAAACGGGCGGACACGGCAGGCGCGGCGCGCGTGAGCGGGCGGTCGGTCGGCAAGGCCAGCCGACTGGCTGAATCGGCCGACACATCCCACTTTCAACGCCACGCACCATGCGACTCACGGAAGGGAATCTGCCGATGACGAACGGCCCCGGAGTACGGCGGCACACTCTCGCGAGAGGCGGCGTCTGCGCCTTGATCGCTGTGAGCTTCGTGACCGTCTCTTGCGAGGCCCAGTCGGCAGACGCCGACCGCGGGGACATCCCCAGATTGGCCGGCGGAACGCCCGACCTGAACGGGATCTGGCAGGCACTCGGGAACGCGTATTGGGACATCGAGCCGCACCTCGCACGACCCGCCCTCGCCATGCAGGAGGGCCCGGTGGTGCCGGTTCCTGCTACCGCCGTGGTTGCGATGGGCGCCGTCGGCAGCGTTCCGTCGGGTTACGGGGTCGTGGTCGGCGGCGAGATCCCCTATCTGCCCGAGGCGCTCGAGGTCCGAGACGCCAACCGCGCGGACTGGGTGAATCGCGACCCGGAGATCAAGTGCTATCTGCCCGGCGTCCCCCGGGCGAACTACATGCACATGCCGTTTCAGATCTTCCAGAGCGACTCGAAGTTCTTCATTGCGTACGAATACGCCGGCGCCGCGCGCGACGTCTATCTCGAAGACCCGGGCCCGCCCGAGATCGACTCGTGGATGGGGCAGTCGTGGGGTCGGTGGGAGGGCGACACGTTCGTCGTCGAAGTTACCGGCCAGCTCGATCAGACGTGGTTCGACCGCGCCGGGAATCATCACGGCTACGCCATGAAGGTCACCGAGCGATGGTCCATGCTCGGCCCCGACCACCTGATGTACGAAGCGACGATCGAAGACCCGGAGACGTTCTCGCGACCGTGGACGATCCGGTTGCCGCTGTACCGGAACATCGATCCGAATGCGCGGTTGGGTCAGTTCAAATGCGTCCCGTTCGTCGAGGAGCTGATGTACGGGACCCTGCGCAAGAACCCGATCAGGACGCCGTAATACATGAAGACACCAGCGACACGCGGTCTCCCGGGCCTCGCCGCCGCCGTTCTGTTGGCCGCGCCGGCTCTTGCCGCGGCTCAGACGCCGAGCGAGTGGGCCGTTCCCCGCACGGAGGACGGAAAGCCCGATCTCCAGGGAAACTGGTCCAACGCGACGATGACCCTGATCCAGCGACCGGACGGCCTCGGGAAGGTGATGACCGCCGAGCAGGTCGCCGCGTGGGAGGGCGACCGCCAGGCGTTCATCGAGGACGGATACAAGGACAGCGATCCGAACCGTGGGGCCCCTGCCGCCGGCGGGGAATACACCGGGAACGCGCTGTTCGACGCCGCTTCAGGTGGGACGGGCGGGTACAACCTGTTCTACATCGACGGGGGCGATCGCGTCGCGATCTACAACGGCGAGCCCCGCGGCTCGTTGATCACGGTGCCCGAGGACGGCAAGATCCCGGATCTGACGCCCGCCGGGAAGCGGGCGGCGGAGTCGCGGGCGTCCGCTTTGGGGCAGGGCGGTCAGTACGACAACCCGGAGAACCGGCCCCTGGCCGAACGCTGCATGATGTCGTTCGGATCGAATGCCGGTCCGCCGATGCTGCCGAACTACTTCTACAACAACAACTACACGATCGTTCAGACGCCCGATCACGTCATGATCATGACGGAGATGGTCCATGATGTCCGCGTGATCCCGATCGGCCAGAAGCCCGACGTGCCCGACGACTATCGCCCCTGGATGGGCATCTCGTGGGGGCACTGGGACGGAGACACGTTCGTGATCGAGACGACGAACGTCAGCCTCGAGCAGCTCGCCGGGTACGCCCGTGTGCTCGGCGGCGGTCTCGGGAACCCGAAGTTCACCGAGCGCTTCACACGGGTTGACGAATACACGATCAACTATGAATTCATGATCGAGGACCTCGACACATACACCGCAGTGTGGGGCGGTGAAGTGCCGTTCAAGTGGCTCCCCGACAGGGTGTACGAGTATGCGTGTCACGAGGCCAACTATGCGCTGTTCAACGTGTTGAGTGGAGCGCGGGCGGAAGAACGAGAAGC
>JBGMQU010000001.1:55995-115092 GCA_048060725.1 Gemmatimonadota bacterium
ACGGGAACGGAAGTCTGGATGGTCGAGGGTGGGACGCCCAACGTCCTGCTTCGCCGAGGTCTTCATCGTGACTGCCTGACGCCGGGCACCGAGATCATCGTCGACGGCTACCAGGCGAAGGATCACTCGCTCAAGCGCGCGAACGGCCGCGACGTCACGTTCACCGACGGCACGAAGATCTTCATGGGGTCGTCGGGCACGGGCGCGCCGGATGACGCGGAGCGTCTGCGGCAACGGCAGGCGAAGGGCCGTTGCTAGACTGGTGTGGAGCGGGGCCGTAGCCCGGGGGGCAACACCCTTCTAGGAGAAGCCGATCCAGCGGCCCGCCGCCGCCACGGTGAACCAGAGCAGCAGCGAGGCCGCGCCGACCAGCCGGGTCTTCATCGTCGTGTCCGCGGTGCCCGCGCGGACGATTCTGCGGCGCACCGTGAATGTGAAGATCAACGCGATCGGAAGCGTGATCATCTTCACCAGGAACGACGTGCTGAAGTAGAGCTTGATGGGCTCGCTGATGAAGAGCAGGAGCCCCGTCGTGAGCATGAATACGACCGCCCCGACCATCCACCGGTGCATGTTCTCGGCGACCTCCGCGATCGACTGATTCGTGAGGCCGAGCCCGAGCAATCGCAGGTCCCCGACCAGCAGCGTCCCGCCAAGCAAGGTGAGCCCGACGAGATGGGCCGCCTCGATCAGGGGAAACGCCCACAACGACTGGGCCAGCGCCGAGCCCACGGCGGTCGCCTCGAGCCACTCGAAGAAGGGAAAGAGCATCGCGCCGCCGGGCTACTGCACCACGAGGATGCAGCCCGAGACCCAGTTCACGAACGCGGGCTGAGGCTGCAGGTCGCAGGTGAACCAGTTGTACGCGACGAGACGTCCTGAGATGACGATGAAGCCCCACGCGATCAGCGACAGCAGGCCCGCGCGGCGAGCCGCCTTGGGCAGCACGTCGAGGTGGTCCCAGTCCTTCACGCTCTGGTGTATCCGTTTGTGGAAGAGGAATGCGTTCAGGCCGGCAAAGACGAGCAGGACCATCTTGAAGCGGAAAAACATGTTGTGGTAATAATAGACCGGATCGGAGTAGAAGAGCAGCACGCCGGTCACGACCATCACGACGAAGCCGCCCCGGGTCCAGGGCAGGATTCGTCCCGTCACCTCCGACACCGGTATACCCTTGAGCGACCAGCCGAGAAGGCGCAGGTCGTTGACGATGGCCGTCCCGACGAAGACGGCGAGAAAGAGGACGTGCGTCGACTCGAGGAGAGGCCACACCCAGTAGGACTCGAGAAGGGCGATGCTCCACGGCGTGTTGTCGACCCACACCAGGAAGTCGTGCACGCGGGAGGCCGCTAGCCGCCGGACTCGTTAGTGGGCGTGTCGTCCGGCGCGGTGTCCGTCCGGTCGTCGCTCGGCCGCAGTGTCTCGAGCGCGTACGAGGCATGGCACGCCGAGCAGACCGCGTACACCTCGGCTCCGGCATCGAATATCTGGTCGACGTCACGCGACTCCGCGGCCGCGATCGCGACACGGCCGACGTCGACCATATCCTGCGAGAACCCCATCCAGGCGCTCCGATCGATCGCACGCCCGTCCATCATCAGCAGATTGCCGGACTCGGCGAGCACGTATGCGGCGTGGCGCACCTGCTCCCATTCCTCCTCCGTCTCGGGACGGAAGTCATGGACGCCGTCGAAATCGATGATCGTCCCGACCGCGTCCCAATACGTCTCGGCCGCGGGCTCGAGGATGCCGTTCATCATCGTCTGGACGTCGGCGACGGGGTCGTACCGCGACGTGCGGGTACCGGATTCCTGCGTGCAGCCGCCAAGTGCCAGTGGAACCGCGATGGCGGCGAATCCGAGTGTTTTCATGACGGGCAAGCTATGTGGCCAGTTGCTAGGGGACCAAGCACTCGAAGCTCTCTGCCCGATTCGCGTCACCGGTACCGTCGTACACGGCCTTTCCGGGATAGGCACAGAGCGGACGCTGCATCTCGACTTCGCCCTGATTGATCTTCGTCGCGATCAGCCGCTCCGGGGCCTCGTCTTCCTCGACCCATTCCACGATCGCCGAGAGCCAGTCGACCGTGCCCGGTCCGGGGCCGCCCGTGCAGTGCAGGACACCGGGCAGCATGAACAACCGCACGTAGTCGGTGACCTCGGAGTCGCCGGCGGCGACTCCCTCGTAGTACCGAATCGTCCCGGTGGCGGGGATCGCCGGGTCGGAGAGCCCGTTCCAGAGGATCAGCTTCCCGCCGGCCGTCTTGAACGGGGTGAGATCCGTCTCGGTCGCGTTCAGGATCCCGGCCGCCCGGCGCGTGTCCTCTTCCCACGCGAAGTAGTCGGAGAAATCGTAGGTGGAATAGTCGAACTCCGGATCGTCGAAAATGAGGTATTTGTGCATCTGCGTTCCAAATGCGTACTGCAGGCTCGGCGTGCCGGGGCCGAACTGGTTTCCGCCGCCCGTGATCCAGCTCCCCCAGCCTGCAGGGTCCGCCTCGGCGCCAAACGGGAACCCGGGATAGACCCGCCGATCGCCGACGAGCGCGCCGCCGTAGATCACCGCGACGGCCCGACTCTGCTCCGGCGTGAGCGACGCGATGCTCTCGGGTCGGAAATCGCAGGCGAGCGGGTCGGTCATGATCCCGTCCTTTACGCCGTCCAGATTGTCGCAGGCCTCGAGGATCGCGTCCTCTACGACCCTCGCCACCTCCGGCGTGATCACGGGTTCCGCGAGGTTCGATGGGTCGGGGTAGAGCGCCTGCTGCGTCTGGAGAAAGAGGGCGCCGAGACCCGTCCAGTCGTAGGCGGGTGCACCCGACACGATGCCGTCGAAATCGTCGGGGAAGCGCTGCGACGACATCATCCCCTGACCGCCACCGCGCGAACATCCGAGGAAGTAGGAGTAGTCGATGTCACGTCCGTAAAAGAGTCGGACGATGGTCTTTGCCGCCTCCGCCGTCACGTGTACCGCGCGGTGTCCGAAATTGATCTCACGGTCGGGCCGGTCGAGCGCCCAGCTCGCGTCGGTCGCGCTCGCCTGGTGGCCCGTGTCCGTGCCGACCGTCGCGAACCCGCGGCCGAGGATCGTGGCGCCGCCGAACACCTCGAGTGCCTGGTTCCGGACGCTGCCCGCGAACCCACCTCCCCCGCCCATGAGGAGGCGCCCGTTCCATCCGTCCGGTTGTGGGAGCAAAAGCTCGAAGTGGATCTCCGAATCGACGGTGCCCCGAACGACGCAGTGGGCAGGTACATCCCCCGCGGCCTCGAGTGCCTCGACCTCGTCGATCTGGAAGCCGCTCCAGTCCACCCCGGACAGCTCTGTGCAATCCAGGGACAGGGTCACGTCGGCTGTGGACGCGGGAAGGGCGATGGCGAGGAAGGGAAGCGCCGCGATTGACAGAGACGCGCGTACGGCCTTGTTCATCTTGATCCCCGTGTTTGAGACTGGGTCCGAAGTTACGGAGTACGACGATCACACAGTGTCGAGCACGACACACCGTTGTCGAGGGCGACAGTCCTGCGGACGCTACCCCGTCGGCTTGATCAGACGGTACTGACGTATGTATTCGACGCCCATCTCATCGCGCTGGACGCCCAGGACATAGTCGTCGCCGATCTCGAGCACCCGGAGAGATGGGAGCTCGACGCTCCCGAGCAATGTGCCCGACGGCGCGAAGACGAGGAATTGAACCGGGCCTGACGGGTCACGGTCGGGAGGAATCTGTTCGACCCATACGTTCCCGCGATGATCGAGCACGAGGTACCCGTACGTCGGTCGGGTCTCGGCGTGCACTACCTCCGAGAGCAGCCGCCGGGCCTCGTCGGTACCCATCTTCGCCGACCACAGATCGGCCGTCGAGTCGCGCCACGCGACGATCTCGGCCTCCGTGATCGGGGCCGCTCTCGCGGTCCAGCGCATGGATGTGCGAGACCCGTCGGGAGCGATGCAGGTCACCTCGGGCACTGCCTGTTCACCGAAGCAAACCGTCGCTTCGACCGGGTGCACGGCGATCACGGTTCGCTTCGCGAGGGCGGGTTGCACGGGAACCGAGCCCGCCGAAGGCGAAAGGGGTGTTTGCTCTGTGTCCGCGAACGTCACTCTCGACTCGATCGTGGACAGATCGGTCGCGACGAAGACGGCCCCGGCCGCCCCCCGACTCACGCCGCTGACCGCGTTTGCTTCGGCCCTGCCGCCTCCCTTCCGGACCAGTCGAACCAGCATCCGCCCATCGGGTAACGGGCGGGCGGCGGCGGGGTAGAGCGGCGGCCTGATCGCCTTGCCCAGAGCCGCGAGGTCGAGGGCCCGCATCCCGGCGAACTCGCCGGCGGGACCGAATCGCGTGACGCGTGACAGCGTGACGTCCCCGACGTCGATCGAATCGCCGGGACCGATAAGCAGGTGGGCGGGTCCCCGAAACTCGCCCGGCCCCGCCCCTTCGCCACCGAATTCACCGATGAACGACCCATCCGATGCGTAGCGCCGGATCATCCGCGACTCGTCCACGAGGACGATCGTTCCGTCTGACTGACGCGCCGCCGCGACGACGCCGAACAGCTGATACTCCGCCGCGCCGTCCAGCACGCCGATGCTGACGGTGGGTGCGGGATCGATCGACCAGGCCGCTCCGGCGGCCCAGGCTGCGCCTCGATTCTCGACCAGCGTCACGCCCGCGCTGTCGGAGACGGTGGTGGCCGGGCGCGACCCGTCCGGGGGGCTGCACGCGGCACACGCCACCGCAGTTGTCGCTACCAGGGCGAGTCGGGCCATCGTCGGAGGCGCGGCTACCCCCATAGCTCCGCCAGGTGCGTGTCGCACTCGTCGACGCCGTCGCGCCCGGCCCCCTCCCGGAGGCATGTCGACTATGCGGATGCCGTGGGCCGGGTTATGCGGGTTATGCAGCGTACCAGAGGACCGCGAAGAAATGGCACACCGAACCCGTCAGCACGAAGAGGTGCCATACGAAATGGCTGTAGGGACGACGCGCGACGTAGAAGACCACCCCGCCCGTGTACGCGAGTCCTCCCGCGGCGAGCCACAGGATGCCGTCGATCGGCACGCTCGTGACCAGCGGTTTGAACGCGATGACGATCAACCAGCCCATCAAGAGATAGAGCGCAGTGGACAGGCGCGGATAACGCACCCCTGCGACGAGCTTGTGGATAACGCCGATCGCGGCCGCGGCCCAGACGATCCCGAACAGGGTCCACCCCCACGTGCCGCCGAGCACCCCGAGGGTAAACGGCGTGTAGGTGCCGGCGATCAGCAGATAGATGGCCGCATGGTCGAGCCTGCGCAGGCGCTGCTTGAGCGGGCTCGATGGCACCGCGTGGTACCACATCGACGACAGGTAGAGCAGGATGAGCGACACCCCGAAGACGGTGGCCCCGACGACGTTCGCCGTGCTCCCGCGTCCGGCCGCCTGCACCACGAGGATGGGCGTGGCGGCGAGCGCGCTGACGAAGCCGATGCCGTGGCTCAGGCTGTTCGCGAGTTCTTCGCGCGGACTGCGTTCGGTCTTCGTGGTGCCAGGGCTCACGTCAACTCCGTCTTCGGGCCGAGATGGTCATCGAAGATTGTCCGATGGGCCCGGTACGACCAGTCTCCATCCCGAGTGTAGTACTCCTCCACCCATTTCTGAAGATCCGCAAGATACGAGTTCTGCTGCTCGAGCGACTCATACTTCGCGGGCTCCCACGGGCGAGCACGGTTGTGGGCCTGACACACGTCCAGGCCGGGGTTGAGAAAAACGAGCTCCGAGCAATGCGGGGCCGCCGCCTTCACGAGCTCTCCGTAGCAGCCCTCGATCACCCACTCCGTGTTCGCCGACAGGAACTCGTCGAGCGATTCGAGGATCGCGTCTGCCGCACGCTGGACCGCGATCCGGTCCGGTTCCCAGACGATCGAGTCGAGGTCGAGGTGGGGGAGGCCGTGGTCGCGAACCAGGCCTCTCGCGTACGTGGTTTTCCCCGAGCCGGAGTTGCCGAATACGAGCAGCCTCATCGGTCTGTGCCTCCGCGCGAGCATCTACATCGCCCCGACGCGATCACGACACCACTGCAAGATCACTCACGCGAGGTCACTCGTCTGCATCCGCGAGGCGCACCGCGAGGACACGCGACCACAGCTTCCCGGTCAACAGAAGGACGCCTGTCTCGGGGATGTACGCGATCCCGTTGAGGACCGCATCGACTCCGCCCGGACGGCCGCCCATCAGCGAAAGCCCCGAGCCGTCGATCTCACCCGTCACGTCGCCCGTCGCCTTGTCGATCCTGACGATCCGGTCTGTCTGGTACACGTTGGCATAGATCTCATCGTCCAGGCACTCGAGTTCGTTGAGCCGCGGCACCGCGCGTCCGCCTGCCGTCACCGACACCTCTTCCAGTACCTCGAACGTGGACGGGTCCCGACGGGTGAGCGTGCTGGTTCCATTTGACATGTAGAGCGACGCCCCGTCGTAGCAGAGGCCCCAGCCCTCTCCCTCGTACTCGTACTCCCGCGTCCGCTCGAGGGTCTCGAGATCGTAGACGAGCACCAGGCCGTCCTTCCACGTCAGCTGGTACAGCTCCGCGTCGACGAGAGCGAGTCCCTCGGCGAACAGCGTCGAGTCGACGGCCGTCCGTGCGACCACGCGACCCGACTCGATATCGACTTTGCGGAGGCTCGACGAGCCGTACTGCCCCGTGCTCTCGAACAGGTAACCGTCGTGAAACAACAGGCCCTGCGTGTAGGCGCCCGCATCGTGTGGGAAGGTCGTCAGGATCTCGTACTCGAGAGTCGGGACCCGCGTCGCGCAGGCAGACAGGCCGACCAACGCGAAGACGGCACAGGCGGCGGGTCGAACGCTCCTCACGGCCGGAGTCCGTGCCGCCAGAGACGCGTCTCGAGATGCTTCTGCACGCCGGGCCATTCCGCGAGCAGGATCGAGTACATGACGTCGTCCCGGACGCTGCCGTCGGCCCGCAGCGAGTGGTTCCTGATCACGCCGTCCTTCTTCGCACCGATCGCCTCGATCGCCCGCTGCGAACGAAGGTTGAGCCCGTCGGTGCGCAGCCCCACGACTCCGCACCCGAGCGCGTCGAACGCATATCCGAGAAGAAGCAGCTTGCACGCCGTGTTCACGTGCGTGCGGTGATGGCTCGCCCCGTACCACGTGTACCCGATCTCGACCCGGTCGGCGGCCGGGACGATGTCGTGGTAGCGTGTCGATCCGATCAGGCGCCCGGACTCGGTCTCCCGGACCGCCCACGGCAGCATGTGCCCGGCGGTCTGCCCCGCAAGCGCGTCCTCGATGTACTTCTGCGTCGCGTCGGGCGCGGGCACGAACGTGAAGAACAGGTCCCACAACTCGCCGTCCGCGGCCGCGGCCTGGAGACCGTCGTGGTGGGCCTCAGCGAGCGGCTCGAGGCGAACGCTGTGGCCCTCGAGAGTACTCGGTCGTGGTTCGATCATCGATTTGGTTCTCCACTTCGGCCACGGCGGGCGTTTGTCAGCCACCTGGCGGGGGATGATACGGTTATCATCCCCCGTGCCACCAATTCGCCATGTGGAAGCGAAAGGAGTCAGCGGTGAAGATCTGGGTCGACGCGGACGCGGCTCCACGCGACGTCAAGGACATCGTTGCCCGTGCGGCTCAACGACTGGAGGTCGAGACGAGCTACGTCGCGAACCAGTCGCTCTACACGCCCCGTCACAATCCCTTCGTCGACGCGGTGGTCGTACACGGCGGGCCCGACGCGGCGGACGACCACATCGCCGAGCACGCAGAGATCGGGGACCTGGCGATCACCGCCGACATCCCGCTGGCCGCCAGACTGGTGGAGAAGGGTGTCGTGACGATCGACCCGCGCGGCACCGAGTACACGGAGGAGACCATCGGCGAGCGGCTTTCGGTCCGCGACTTCATGGATCAACTGCGCTCATCGGGGGTCGAGACTGGTGGCCCCCGTGCCTACGGAGCCAGTTCGAAACAGGCGTTCGCCTCGACATTCGATCGCGTTCTGACCCGTCTGCTGCGGGCTCGCTGATCACCCGTCTGCGCCGGGCCTCACGAACATAGGAAATGCTTTCCGGAACTACGGGTTGCGGCTCGGCTTCCTCGCACGCAGGTGGAAGAAGTACGCGACGACCGTCGCGTCCTGGGCGTCCGGCCAGCGCTCGAGCGCCTCGTCGGACGGGATCGGCTCGGCTGTCCGCTCGATCTGGAAGCCGGCATCGATCACGCCGTTGAGCCACTCGCTCATCGTGCTGTTGAACCGCGCGACCCTGAAGGGCTGGAGATCTTTCGTGTCCTCCGCAGGCGCACGGAACATCCACTCGAAGATCTCCCCGCCCATCGGCCGAAAATAGTCGCCGACCTCGACCGCGTAGGTGCTTCCGGTCTCGTCACGGAGATTTTCTCGGTGAGGCGTGTCGAAACAAGGGTGACAGATCGAGAACTGGAGAAATCCGCCGGGCCTCACGATGCGGAACGCCTCGCGCAGCGTTGCCGTCTTGTCGGGGATGTCCATCAGGCTCATGAACGCCGTCGCGAAATCGAACGCTTCGTCGGCGAACGGCAGCGCCATGGCGTTCGCGACCCGATACTCGATCCCGAGGGGCGATCCCAACTCGGCGGAGAGAGCGTGTTCGACGAACCTCCGCGACACGTCGATCGCCGTCATGCGCGCGCCGCGCCCCGCGATCAGCCGCGTGTTCGACCCCTCGCCGCACCCGATGTCGAGTCCGTGCAGCCCCTCCACGTCGGGGAGCATTTCGAGAAACGCCGGCGTGTTGAACGAGTCGCGGTAGACATCGTAGCCAGCGCGCGAGAGTTGCGTCCACGCGTCGGCGTTGTCGTCCCACAATAGCCCGGCCGCGTAGTGGTCCATCTTCAGCCGCAGAGGAGCGCGGCGGTTTCCTGCTGGGCAGTGCTGGGACTGGCCGGCATTGCCAGGACGATGCCGCGGATCTTCTGGTCGTCGGGCAAGTGCATCAGTAACGGGCCGAGCGGCGGTGGCGCGTCAACAGCGCTCGCGAGTCCTTCCTCGTTCACCGCCCTGAGCGTTCCCGCGGCGAGTCGAGGCGCGAGCCAGATTCCGTAGTCGACCCAGACTCGGACCGGGTCGTCTGCGCCATCGGCCACGTCTTCGACCTCGTCCCTGTACCGGACTACGGCCTCTTCGTACCCGGCGGCGTCCTGAGACTTCAAGCGGAGGAGGAGCTGCCGATAGAGCGGCTGGACGTCAGCCAACCCGTGCTTCGCGAGCGAATCCGAGTACGCGTCGCTCACTCGACCGAGTGCTCGTCGACGTACTCGACGGACGCGGCCACCAGCTTCTCGAGCACGTCCAGGTCGATGTCTTCGAGGTTCTTGATGTAGAGGCAGGACTTGCCGGTCGTGTACTTCCCGAGCCTCTCGTATAGCTCCTGGTTTTTCCCCGTCCCGGCCATCATGTAGAGCGTGAGCGCATGCTTGCGTGGGGAGAACCCTGCCTGGAACCAGTCCCCCTCACGTCCGCTGGCATACTTGTAATGGTAGCTACCGAACCCGACGATCGACCCGCCCCACATCGTGGGCCCCAGGCCAGTCACCCGTTTCATCAGATCGAGAATCACCCTCGCGTCCTCGCGCCGTTTCTCGTTTTCCACGCCGTCGAGAAAGGCATCGACGTCCGCATCGTTCTGCCGAGTCTTCAATTCCGCCATCTCGTATCCTCCGGTCTCTCGCGTCGGCGCGCGCTGGACGCCCTACTCGCCGCCCGCCATCGAGTCCATGAACTCCTCATTGTTCTCGGTCCGGTTCAACCGCTCGATCATGAACTGGATCGCCTCGGTCGTGGTCATATCCGACAGGAAGTTTCGCAACAGGTACATGCGGTTCAGTTCCACGTCGGTGAGCAGCAATTCTTCCTTGCGCGTGCTCGATCGGCCCAGGTCGACCGCGGGGTAGATCCGCTTGTCGGCGATCTGGCGGTCGAGCAGGACCTCGCTGTTGCCGGTCCCCTTGAATTCTTCGAAGATGACCTCGTCCATCCGGCTACCCGTCTCGATCAGTGCCGTAGCGATGATCGTCAGGCTTCCGCCCTCCTCGATATTGCGCGCGGCGCCGAAGAAGCGCTTCGGCTTGTGGAGCGCGTTCGCGTCGACGCCTCCGGAGAGGATCTTCCCGGAGTGCGGGACGGTCGTGTTGTATGCACGGGCGAGGCGGGTGATCGAGTCGAGCAGGATCACGACGTCGTGCTTGTACTCGACGAGACGCTTGGCCTTCTCGAGTACCATCTCGGCCACCTGGGTGTGACGGTCGGCCGGCTCATCGAACGTAGAGGAGATGATCTCCGCCGGGACGTTTTCCTCCATGTCGGTGACTTCCTCGGGCCGCTCGTCGATGAGCAGCACGATCACGGTCACGTCCGGCTGGTTCTCGATGATCGCGTTCGCGATCTTCTGGAGGATGATCGTCTTCCCGGCCTTCGGCGGCGAAACAATCAGGCTCCGCTGGCCCCGCCCGATCGGCGCGATCAGATCGAGAATCCGCATCGACACGTCGCCGTCCGACGTCTCGAGATGGAGCTTGTCCTCAGGATACCGCGGTCGAAGATTGTCGAATGCGATCCGGTGCTTCGCCTTCTCGGGATCGTCGTCATTCACCGTCTCGACCTTGAGCAGCGCCAGATACCGCTCGCCCTCCTTGGGCGGCCGTACCTGACCCTGGACCGTATCGCCCGTGCGCATGTCGAAGCGCTTGATCTGTGACGGGGACACGTAGATGTCGTCGGGGCCGTAGAGGTAGTTCCAGTCCTGGCTACGGAGGAAGCCGTAGCCTTCCGGCAGGATCTCGAGGACACCCTCGCCTCGAAGCACCGTATCGCCATCGAGAAGATTCTGCTCGATGCGAAAGATCAGATCCTGTTTTCGGAGGCCGGAAAAGTTGGCCAGGTCGAGGTCTTCGGCCAACTCGTGAAGTTCGCCGATGGATTTCGATTTTAGTTCGGCGATGTCCACTGCGGTCTGCTCCCGTGAAGGGTGGATGTGGGTCGACACCGGTCATGAGGATCGGGTCGGGTGGTGTAATTCAAGACGGTGAATAGAATCGGGCTATGCCTGTCGGGTTTCGCGGCTTCGACTGGCTGGTAGAAAAAGCTGCTTCTGGCAGTGCGGTTGGGTTGGACGGGGCGAGCATAACGGCTGCCACCAATACGGTCAAGAACGAATGAAGGGGTACAAAGAAGACACATGGCGCGACACAATCGCGAAGGACGCGGGCTCGATCAGCTGGGAAATCTGTGGCGGATCAGTTTTCAACCCGATTGGTTGAAGCAGGTGAAAGTCTCGCGCCAGCTTCCGGACGGACGCCGGCGGTCGTCGCTCACCATATTTCGGAACCCGGCCCGCGCGGCTCAGGGAGATGCCGGCCGCTCCATCCGTACCCGCATCACGTCGGCGGACGGAAAGATCGACTTCGAGATCGCGCTGGAGGATCGCGATCTGGTCGTCGACCATGTCGTCCTCGGAATAAGGAGAAAGAAGGGGAGGAAAACGGAGCTGGTGAAGTTCATGATCCAGGGCGGCCTGCCCCGGCCGAAACGCTAGAAGACCTTCACCTTCAGCCAGCGCTCCGGATATTTCGCGAACTCGACGGTCGCCGAGTCGAGGCGAGACCGCAGCAACGCGATCTGACGCGCGAGCGTACCGTCCTGGAGCGCCCTGCCCGCAGTCCCTTCTCCGGCGTCGAGCCGCTCTGCCAGGGCCGTGAGCCGGTCGTGAAACGTGGTCAGCGCCGCGGCGGTTTGCCTCATGCTCTCCGCTGCGTGCGTGCGAGTTCTCAGCGTGTCGAGTACGGTGAGCCGGTAGCGGATGCGCGCGAGGCGCGCCTCGACGATGGTGTCCCTGGCGAATCGGCCGATCGTACCGGTCTCGTAGTGTTCGGACACGAGACGCCTGACCTCGGACAACCGCTCCCCGGCCTCCCGAAGCACATCGGGGTCGTCTCGAAGGGCCCCGAGGGTTCCGCCCCCCCGCTGGATGGCTGTCGCGACCCTTCGGGCCTCCCCGCGGAGCCTGTCGCCGGACGCACGTAGTGTTTCGCCCATCTCCAGTAGCGCTTCGGGGCTGAGGGCCTGGTCTTCCGCCCGCAACGGCAGGTCGAAGTCTCTGGGCGGCTGGTCGGCGGACCCCGGGTGGATGAACAGGACGACCGGTGCCAGGAGCGCACCCGGCTGGATCGTGACGGCCGCGTCGGCCCGAACGAACGTCTCGACGCCTCGCTCGAGCACGGCGCGGATCATCACCCGATCGCGCCCATCGGTGGGTTCGCGGAACTCGACGCTGACGACGCGTCCGACGCTCCGTCCCGCAACCCACACGTCGGTGCCCGGCTGTACCCCCGGCGCGAATCGAGTGGTGACCGTAATCATCGGGCCCTCCCTGGAGGCCCGGACCAACTCGTCGACGAAGAACACGGCGAGCGAGACGGCAGTCACGAGCGTGATGAGGAGCGCCCCAATACGGGCACGGTGCAACTCGCGGTCATCGTACGTCTTCGTCATTCGCTCCCCCGCGCGAGGAGGACCCCCTCCACGCTTCCGTCATTCTCGGGCCCGGTCGGTGTCGTGTCCAGCACCGTCGTCTGCCCGTCAGTCATGGGACGGGCGAACGGCGGCCACGAGTACGACAAGCCGAGACCGACCAGTTCTCGAAGTGGTCGGCCCGGGGTACGGCGAATGGTGCCCGCCCCGGATTCTGTTGCACGACCCGGCACGGCCGGGGATGGAAACTCTCAGGAAAGGACTGGACATGTCGCGTACGGTGAACCGGGTGATCCTGGTCGGG
Source organism: Gemmatimonadota bacterium (assembly GCA_048060725.1). GTDB lineage: Bacteria > Gemmatimonadota > Gemmatimonadetes > Palauibacterales > Palauibacteraceae > Palauibacter. Next base: position 68,806 of record JBGMQU010000001.1, read on the forward strand.
AACACGGGCAGCGATCCCGATCTGGGCGAGACCGCGAACGGAACGGCGGTGGCGCACGTTTCGCTGGCCACGAATCGGTTGTTCCGACGCAACGGCGAGTCGCAGGAGCGGACGGACTGGCACCGGCTGACCTTCTGGGGCCGGGCGGCGGAGACCGTCGACAAATTCGTCGAGAAGGGCAATCGGCTTTATGTGGAGGGCCACCTCGAATACGGTTCGTTCGATCGCGACGGGGTGGCCATCCCGACGGTCGACGTCGTCGTCGAGAATTTCGTCATGCTGGACCCGAAGGGTGATCTGGCCGAAGAGCCCGAACTCGCCGCCGTCTGATCGTCGGCTGTGGCCCGACCGGCCGGGGTCTACGCCGCTTGCGGCGGCCCCGCCGGTGTGGGTCGTGGGCGAGGCCGGTGCCGCGGGACGCCACACTAGAGTCCGCGGCAGTTCCTCTGCATCTTCCGTTGTCAGGACGGTGAAGCGACCACCCATCTTCCCGGTTCATCGGGGGCGCATGCCTCAGCAGACACAGGACGCGGGCTTTCTCACGCTATCGAACCTGCTCTCGCTCGGGCGGATCCCGCTCGGTGTGGCGTTCGTCGCCGTCTCGGACCCGAACCTCATGGCCGGGCTGTTGTTCGCTGCGGCGGCGACGGATGCGCTCGATGGGTTCATCGCCCGGGTGAGTGGCACGGTATCGCATATTGGCCTCCTCCTCGACCCGCTTTGTGACAAGCTGTTCGTGCTGTTCGCACTCGGAGGGTTCCTGGCGCGCGCCGAGTTGAGCCTCGCGGGGTTCGTGATTCTGATCCTCAGGGACCTCTTTACGGCCGGGTCGTATCTGATCGGACGCCTCGTCGGCGTGGTGATCCCGTTTCGGCCCCGTTGGGCCGGCAAGATCGCCACGGGTCTGCAGCTATTGACGCTGCTCGCCCTGATCTTCGAGCCCCGATATGTTCCGCTGCTCGTGCCCGTGGTCGGCGTGGTTTCGGTCTACTCGATCATCGATTATGGCAACCGGGCTCTCAAGCGATCGTGGGATGGTCAGACGGCATGAACTCTTCAAGAGCGAGCGCCGCAGTGTGTGGTGGCGGCTGACGAGGTGACGGCGGTTTGAGTTCGGAAATCACGGACATCACGATCATCGGCGGGGGTCCGACGGGACTCTACGGCCTGTTCTACGCCGGAATGCGCGGGGTCTCCGCGCGGATTATCGACGTCCTGCCGGAGCTCGGCGGCCAGTTGACTGCGCTCTACCCCGAGAAGGACATCTTCGATGTGGCCGGATTCCCCCGGATTCTCGCGAAAGATCTTGCCCGAGATCTCATCGAACAGGCTCTGCAGTTCGACGCCGAAGTCTGCCTCGAACGGCGGGTCAACTCGCTGAACCCCACCGGCGGCGTGTTCGAGCTCGAGACCGACGAGGGGGTGCTGCCGACACGATCCGTCGTGATCGCCGCGGGGAAGGGCGCCTTCAAGAGCCGTACGCTCAAGGTGGACCGGTGGGAGGAGTTCTGGAAGCGCGGGATCGTGACCCACGTGAAGGACCCCGAGGCGTTTCGAGACCGCCGCGTCCTGATCGTCGGAGGAGGCGACTCCGCGTTCGACTGGAGCTGGGCGCTTCGGCACTACGCGAGCAAACTTACGCATATTCACCGGTCCGACCGGTTCCGCGCTCATGAGCGGACGGTCGAGCAGGTCGCGGGGGCCCACGAACGCGGCGAGTTGAGGTTGAGGACGTTCCACGAGGTGGGCGAAATCCACGGCGCGGATCGGATCGAAGGGGTTACTCTCGTCCAGACCAAGACGAAGGAGACCGAGCACCTCGAAGTCGACGACATTCTGGCGTTGATCGGGTTCGTGCCGAACATCGGCCCGATCGCCGAGTGGGGACTGGAGCTCGAGGGCAACGTGATCCGGGTCGACTCGCGCATGCGGACCAACATCCCCGGCGTGTACGCCGCAGGCGATATCGTGACGTATGAAGGTGCACTCGAACTGATCTCTACGGGATTCGGGGAGGCCGCGATCGCCGTGAACAACGCGGTGCATTTCATCGATCCGGATGCAAAAGTCGACCCGGGCCACTCTACGAGTTCGAAAGCTTTCAAGTAGGAGGCTGAGCAGCCTCCCTGGCGTTCACAGCGTAAAGGCATCACCCGATGTTCCGGCTTCTGCACCTCGCCGACGTTCACCTCGATGCTCCGTTCGGAGGGTTCGGGCGAGATGCGGACAGCCGTCGCGCCGAGGTGCTCGATGCCTTCCGCGCGATCTCCGACACCGCGATCGACCAATCGGTCGACGCGGTTCTCATTGCCGGTGATCTCTTCGACGGACCGCGTCCGGCCGAGACGACCGTCATTGCAGTTCGAGAAACCATCCGCCGACTGGTCGAGCGTGACATCGCGGTTTTCGCGGTGCCTGGAAATCACGACGCTCGCGCGCTGAATCCCTCACTGTACGCCGACGCACTCGATGGCGCGGTCGTCTTTCTCGAACCGCGTTTCGGCGAACCCGCCCGCGTGGCATGCGAGGCGGGTGATCTGCTCGTTTACGGGGTGGCGTATGACGCGGCGGAGGAACCCGATCCGCTCTCCACGTTCGAAGCGGGCCGGCTGGGGTCGCCGGACGGGGCGCACGTCGTTCTCCTCCACGGGTCGGTGCCGGGTGCTCCTCATTGGGATGGCGGCAGTTCGTTGCCGCTCACCTGGGACGCGCTCAGGTCGCTCGAGGTCGACTACGTGGCCCTCGGCGATCTCCATCGATTCCGTCCCCCTGAAGAGATGGAGGGGCTCGCCGCGTGCTATCCGGGCTCGTTTGCCGCGGTTGACCTGACCGAAGCGGAGCTTCACGGTCCGGTACTTGTCGAACTCGTCCCCCGGCTGTCCCCCACCATCGAGCGTCTCTCGAGTGGTGTACGTGAGGTCGGCCCATCGACCGCGATCAACGTCGCCGACTGCCTGACTGATTTCGAAGTCTACGACGAGGCTGTCCAGGTGCTTCCGCCGGAGATGTACCCGTCGATCGATCTTGAAGGCGAACCCTCCTACCCGCTCGATCCGGAGGCTGTACGTGTGATGCTCGAAGAGCGCTTCGGCGCTGTGGCCCTCCGAGATCGCAGCCATTTCTTCGACGTGCACCGGTTGGAAGAACTCGCCGCCGGGAGCACGATCGCGGGGCACGTCGTCCGCATCGGTCTTGCCCGCATCGAGGGGGCACTCGACGACGCCGAGCGCACATCGCTCGAGCAGGGGCTTCGCATCGCGCTTCGCGTGATGGAGGTCTGATGACGGTAGAACCGATCGCGCCGGGAACGTCGCGGCGCCGCAAAGCCGGTCAGTTGGAGCGGCTGACCGCCGACATTGAAGCGCTCGAGATTCGCGTTGCCGAAGTTCGCGTTTCGGAGGAGCGACGCGCTCCGCTCGTACGAGCGAGAGAAGAGTGCGTCGTCGTGCTTACGCGGCTCGGCGAGGAGACGGAACGGCTCGAGACGGCGTTCGAGACTCTATCGGAGGGACGTCGCCGCGACACCGAGATCGAGGCGGTGCGGGCCAGGGTTCGAGGCCTCGAGCGCGCCGAGCATGAACTCGACGAGGCGCTGGCGGGGTTCAACCTCATCGTCGCGCGTGAGGGCGCTCTCGCCGCGTTGTACCCGCCGGATTTTGCCGAGCGGGCCCGCGCACTCGAGGAAGGTCTCTGGCCGCGCCGTGCTGACGTTCGTGAGGAATCGGCGCGCCTCCTCGAGGAAAGCGGGCGCGATGAGCCGGCCATGCCTCCGCGCGCACAGTTTGGCGTGGCTGCCGCGGCCGTACTCGCCGGCGGGGCTCTGGCCGTGACCGGCACGACGCTCATCGGGTTCGTGGGGCTGGTCGTCGGTCTGGTCGGCGGCGCGCTGTTGTACACACGACGGCGCGGGGCGCAGGTACGGGCCACGTTCAGGGCGAACCGACTCGGGGATCTGGCCGGGGAAGGATTCGATCTCGACGGGCGGATCGCACGGTTGACCGCCGATGTCCCGGACGGGTCGACCCTCGAGCCCGAGACTCTGTCTGCGGCGCGCCGCGAGTTCGAGCGTGAGGAGGCGGACAGACGTCTGCGCGATGAGAGCGAACGGGCCCTCCGGCAGGCGATGGACGCGGCAACGCGAGCGATTCGGTTCCACGAAGACGGCAAGGACGAGCCCGCCGGCGAGTCGGAGTCGCACGGCGAGGAGAAGGGTCTGACCGACCGCGGGCGTGTCCGGCTGCGGGCCCTCCAGGAGGCGATCGCGACCGAACGGGACGATCATATGGCGCCACTACGGCTCCGGCTCAACGAGATCGCGCGCGCGGTTCGATCTGCCCGACGACGTCGATCCGGACCTCGAGAGGGTCAGGATCGCGCGCCGTGCCCGCCTCGACCAGGCGAGGGAAATCCAGGCGAAACTCACCGAAGTCGAGCGCGACCTGGCGGTGGGTGGCCGCGTGACCGCGAGTGTTCCGTCGCTTGAACGGGAGTTGGCGAACCGGCGCGATCAGGCCGCCGTCGTGCGGGCGAGGGCGGAAGGCTACCGTCACGCGTATGCGATCGTGAATGACGCGTACGAGAATTTCAAAACGACCGACGAGGAACGCCTGCTGGACGCGATCTCGGGTCACCTTGAAGCCCTCTCGGGCGGAACGCTGGGGCCCATCGAAGCCGAACATGGTCTGGACGAGGCCACGATCCGCTCGGGTGACCGGGCACTTCCCCTTACGTCTCCACCACTCAGCTATGGGCAGCTGCATGTGGCTCTTCTCTCGGTACGGCTGGGAGCGGCCGACTTCCTCGCCGGCCTCGGCGTCGGGCTGCCTTTGCTCATCGACGACCCGTTCGTCCATCTCGACGAGCGAAGTGTGGCCGACCTCTGGGCCGTGTTGCAGCGAATCTCCGAAGACCGTCAGGTCATCGTGGCGACTCAAGACCGACTTGTCCTCGACCACCTGGGGGTTTCGCCCGATCTCGAGCTGCTGGGTTCCGAGGCCGTAACCGGGACGAGCGCCGCGCCGGATGCCAGTCGGGTCGAGGACGGAATCCTCGACCTCTGGAGCGATCCCGCGGACTAGCAGGTTCGTACGATATCAGCCCTGCGGCGCGAGGAACGTCTCGATCTGCTGCCAGTTGTTCTCCGCGTCGGTCTCGCCGAGCTCGATCAACTCGGTGATATAGGCGCTGTCGAACAGAAGATAGCTCAGGAGATCGGCACTCCTCGTTTCAGAGGAGCCGAGGCCTCGCACGAGAAACCGCATCGCTCGAGGCAATCGCTCCTCGAACCCAGTGGCGATCAGTCCGATATCGCGCGAAGGGCGCTGGATCAGCAGGTCGACGTGTCGGAGTCCTTCGCCGGCCCGGGCCTCGGGCGTCAGACCCTCGAGAAGACGGTTGATCCGGCGCAGGTTCGCGGCATCCCAATCGAGCGTGTCGAGGAACGCGGAGTTGAGCAGGATCCCCAGGACCCGTGCGGCGGGCGGATACCCGACGTGCTCGGGTTGGCGAGCTTCGGGCTCGGAACGTCGGTACCGAGCCGAGATCGCGAGGATCCGGTTCGCCCCGAGCTCGATCGCCGGCCCCAGCGGGGCGGTCGATCGGAAGCTCCCGTCGCCGTAATACTGCTGTCCGATCTTGATCGCCGGAAACAGCAACGGAATGGCTGCCGACGCCATGATGTGGTCGACCGTCAGAGTCGCCCGGACCACTCGGTGATGCGCGCTCGATGGAGCGGTGCGCATCACCGCCGTACCCTCGACGAAGAGAACGGACCGTCCCGTCTGGTACGAGACGGTCGTGAGCGCCACGGCCTCGAGGTCACCGCTCTCTAGTCGCTCGCGAATGGCACCCGGCGCCATGCTGCGCGCCAGGAATTCGTGGAGTGGCGACGTGTCGATCAAACTTCGGATCTTCGGGGCGAGGCGTGATCCTCCACCGATCAGGGCCGTTCCCACGCGCAGCCCGTTGAAGAAGAGCGACGAGGGGTTCGCCTTGAAGACCTCTTCACTGGAAAGCGAGAGCCAACGGCGACGGAGCGCCTTCGTGGCTTCGCCAAACGAACCGCGATAGGACGCGAGAAATCCGGTGTTGATCGCGCCGGCCGAAACACCCGAGAGAATCGGTACGTGCAGGCGCGGACATCGACGCCCGATGTGGCACAGAACACCGGTCTGGTACGCGGCGCGTGCGCCCCCGCCCGAGAGCATGAACCCCATCTTTCCGGGGTCATTCACGCGGGAAGCCGGATCGTGTACCTGGTCGTTCAGAACGGGCCGGCGGCCTCGGTCGAGGAGAGCAGGCCCGCATGCCACGATTCTCCCGCAGGGCGCTCGAATTCGCCGCCCCGCAGCGCACCGAGCGTTTGGATCGTGGGGTCGAAGACTCGTGTGGCAGCGTCGATTTCGCCCTGTTCGGACCGGTTTTTGAACTCGGATCGTTCACAGGAGACGATATCTCCGCTCCGTCCTCGATACCAGACGAGGGCGCCGTCGAGCAGCTTCACATCCAGCTCGCGCTCCAACTCCCCGAGCCGGCGGGTCATCGCATCGATCGAACAGCCCGAGGCCCCGCGAAGGCTCTCGTCGACGGCGATGACGAGGAACCTGTCCAACACGATGTCGTGGGCAGCCAGGAGTTGTGAACCGTGGGCGGCCCAGGAGCGGATGAACGTGCTCAAGTGAGCATCAAGGGCCGTTCGCTGCGTGTCGGTGAGTCGCTCGGTCGCCCCGAACACCCACACCCGCGCATGGTCGGGGAGAGCGGTGATCGTCATGGGTGTGCAGTCACTCCTCCTACTCGTATCGCAATGCGACGATCGGATCGAGCCGCGCGGCCCTGCGCGCCGGCCATATCCCGAAGAACACTCCAACCACCCCGGCGAACAGGACGGCCATTCCGACGGCCTCGGGCGCGATCGCCATCTGCCACTGCGCGACATCGGACAGGATCTTCGCGGTGCCGTATGCCGCGGCCACACCGAGCAAGCCGCCGACGAGGCACAGCGTCGTGGCCTCGAGTAGAAACTGCAAGAGAACCGCGTTCCTCGTAGCCCCCAGGGCCTTCCTGATGCCGATCTCCTTCGTTCGCTCCGTGACCGACACGAGCATGATGTTCATGATGCCGATACCGCCGACCAGAAGGCTCACCCCCGCGATCCCGGCGAGCAGCATCGTGAACGTCTGCGTCGTCTCCTGCTGCGTTTGCAGGAATTGCTGAGAGTCGGAGATGTTGAAGTCGTTGTCCTTCCCCAGCGTCAGACGGTGTTCGCGCCTCAGGATCTCCTCGACCTGGACCATGGCCGTGGCGATCGCCGAACGGTCCGCCACCATGATCTTGATGCCGCCGAGCCGGTCGGTGCCGAGCAACCGAAACTGCGCGGTCTCTAGCGGCACGTACAGCTGCTCGTCCGCGTTGAACCAGCCCTGTCCGCCCTTCTCCACGAGCACGCCAACCACTTCGAACGTGATGTTTCGGATCGTAATCGTCTGGCCGACAATCGAGGCCGCGTCGGTGCCGAGGATATCGGGCACCCCCCCGCCGAGGACCGCGACCCGCTTGCGCCCCGAATTCTCGCTCTCGTCGAAGAAGCGCCCGAGTTCCACGACGTAGTTGTTGATGCTCGCGTAGTTGGGGGTCGTCCCTATGACGCGCACGTTCCCGTTCGTGCGCCCAAACTGGATCTGAAGATTGCCGCGCATTTCCGGCGCGATCGCCACGAGCGCGTCCGCGCGCGTGAGGGCGGCCGCGTCTTCGACCGTGAGCCTCGCGTCCGCCCCGCCCCGGACCCCTCCGAACATTCCCTGCCCCGGCCGAATCGTCAGAACGTTGGTACCCAGTTGGGAAATCTGGGATTCGACGGCGCGCTGTGCGCCTTCACCCAGGGCCACCATCGTGATGACCGCGCCGACACCGATGACGATGCCCAGCATCGTGAGGAGCGAGCGCATCTTGTTGGCGCGAATCGCGTCCATCGCGACGCGCAGGATCTCGAAGAAGATCATTTCGGCTACCGCCCTCCGCCGATTCCCGGGAGCGACATGCGCTCGCGTATCCGGTTGATGAAGTCCTGCTGCTGGATGAGCGACATCGGAATCGAAACGACGACCTCGCCCTCATCGAGCCCGCTGACCACCTGCGTATAGTCGAAATCGCTGAGGCCGATCATGACGGCCCGTACCGAAAGAACCCCCGCGGCGTCCTGCTGGAAGACGAAGGCGGGGCGAGGCTCGCTCGATCCGCTACTACCGTCTCCACCGCCCTCTCTCTGTTGCTGAAAGAGCTGCATTGCGCGGCCGCGCTCCGCCCCGGACAGGCCCTGGAACCACTCCATCCGCTCGCCCTGCGACATGGTCGCCACCTGGGACAGTGGGACGCCGTTGATGATCTCCTCATCCTCGTCCTCGACCTCCGCCGCACCATCTCCAGCGCCCTGCCGGGCCTGCCTGGCGAGGGCCACAAGGTCGGCTTCGAGTCCGAAAGCCTCCAGGATGCGAGCGGCCTCTCGCTGAGCCTTGATCGCGCTGTTCGGGAGGGCAAGCACGTTGTCCTGTCTGCCGATCACGACTTCGACATCCGCGTTCATGCCGGGCCGAAGCAGGTCATCCTCATTCGAGATGCGGGTCAGGACAGCGAACATGGTCACGTTCTGTTCGACAACCGCCTGCGGTTCGATCTTCAGCACCTCCCCGCGGAACGTTCGCTCCCGGTACGCTTCCACCGTGATCTCGGCCGGCATGCCTGGCTTGAGACGACCGATGTCGGTCTCATCGACGAGCATTCGGACCTGGACTTCGCGGAGATCGGCCATCTTCATGAGCGCCGTCCCACCGGTAAGATCGCGCGTACCGGTGATAACCTGACCCACCTCGATCGCCCGTTCCACGATCGTACCGGTGATCGGAGCGCGCAGCGTCACGTCCTGGAGACGATCTGCGGCAAGCTCGAGATTGACCTGGGCCCGGACGAGTGCCGCCTTGGAGTTCGCGTTCTCGAGAATCGCGGCTTCGAGTTCCTCCTCGGTCACGATGTCGGAGTCGCGCAGTTGCTCCATCCGGCCGAGTTGCCGTTGGGCCACATCGAACCTCGCCACGGCGACGTCGAGGTCGGCCTGCGCCTGGTCGAACGCATTGCGCACATCTCGCGGATTGATCTGGACCAGCAGCGTGCCCTTAGGCACCTGATCGCCGAGTTCGACCGGCAGCTCGAGAATCTCGCCGCCGGCTTGCGACTTCACCTCGATGACACGGATCGGCTCGACCGTTCCGGTCGCCTCCACGCTGGACACGATGGTTTGCGGCTCGACCGTCGCGGACTGCAGGACGGTGTCGGCCTCGATCGCCTCACCGCGCGTGCATCCGCTGGCGCCCACCACAACCAGCAACGTCGCGGTGACGAACCCGAAAGTTCGTGACGCCGGGTTACGACTGGGTCCGGTCTGTCTGTTTAGTGCCAACTTTCGAACCTCTCTTGAGAATCCTGCTTCCGTCATGCGGGTACACGACACCCCGGGAGGGGCGGGCGTTGAAGGCGAACGGTCTGTGAAAACGAGCCAACTCCGGGATGTCGCACGAGAAGGGCGACCCCGAACGAGTCGGCCCTTGACTCTGGACGCCGCGGACACGTTCTGGAAAGCTGGCGCAGGCCCAGGGTTCTTCAGTAGTCCACGTGAGACGACAAGGCTAGAAGTCCTCGACCGCCAGCCCCAGCAGCGCCTCGATCGCGGCCAGCGCCAGTTGATAGTCGAACCGTCGGGAGACCAGGTCGACCTCGGCCTGGGTCAACGTGATTTGCGCGTCCTGAAGTTCCAGAATGGTCGCGAGCCCGAGCCGATAGCGCTCCTGAACGACGCGGAGACTCTCTGTGCTCAGGCCCACGTTTTGAGCGGCGAGATCGATCCCCGCCTGCGCGGCCTGAGCCGTGCTGTACGAGGCGTCCAGTTCGGAACTCAGGTTGAGCCGAGCCGCCCGCTCCTGCTGTTCTGCCAGGTCTTGCTGAGCCTGCGCCCTGTAGACCGCTGTCTCACGCTGGAAGCCGTTGAACAGGGGGTAGCTGCCGCGCAGTGAGAACGACCACGATCGGTTCTGCGGTGGGAACTCGGTGTTCGCCCACGCCCACCCTCCGTTGAACGACAGGTTGGGCAGATACGCCGAACGGGCGCTCGAGACGGCCGACTCGGCCGCCCGGGTAGCCGCGTTCGCCGTCACCAGCGACGGCGCTGACTGCTCGGCGACCCCGAAGAGCTGGTTTCTCGAGAAGGCCAAAGGTTGCGCCACCAGAGTGGCTTCCTCGACCGGGCCGAGGCGCGTTTCCGACCCCACGACCTCGGTCAGGCGAAATGTCGTGGTGCGCTTGGCGTTCTCCGCGTTGAGGAGCGCGAGACGGGCGTTGTTTACATCGACCTGCGACCGAAGCAGGTCGGAACGCGTCGCCCGCCCGAGATCGAGCTGTTGCTGCACGAAGTCGAGCTGATCCTCCTGCCGCTGGACCCGGCGCTCCTCGACGCCGACGAGATCACGAGCTGCGACTGCGTTGAAGTAGTTCTGCTTGACCAGCTGGATCGTCTGGAATTCGGTCTGGCGGTAGCGAGCGTGCTGTTCGTTCAGGCCGAGATTCGCACCCTTCAGATCGGTGAAACGACGCCAGCCGTCGAAGAGGTTGTAGCTGCCGCTGAGCTGTGTGGTGTAGCTCGTCGTGACGATGCCCTGACCTGTCGGATCGAGCCGCCCGCTCGACGCATTCGAGTACCCGTAGGTCAGATTGACCTGGGGGAGAAGCGCGCCAATGGCGCTGAGCTTGACGGTCTCAGCGCTTTCGATGTTTGTCCGGGCCTGGGAAAGCGTCGGGTTGCGCCGGAGCGCGATCTCGATCGCTTCATCGAGTGTGACCGGACGAAACCCCTGAGCTTCGGACTCGACCAACTGCCCGGCGAGGCCGCCGGGAACGAGGATGCCCGCGGCCAGAAAAGCCACCGCCACCCATCCATTGCTGCGTTTCATCTGACCTCAGTTCGCTATCATCCCCAGAGGGGATGTAGGATACGTCGTCCGGCGCATGCCGGGCCCGTCAGAGGACAGCCCGGCCGGTCGATCCGTTAGCGCCTTTCTCTCGTCCGTTATCCGTCAGGATCCGACGCGGTTGCCGTCGATGAGTCACTCCCGGCGCCGTACCGCTCGTCTATCAGTGTGCGGTACTCCCCGCGTTGACCGTCATCGAGGACCGCCTCGATCTCGACCCGCACGGAGTCCATGAGAGCCTGGTACTGCGGTCGCACCGCATGTCGTAACTCCTTGAGCGATGCCGCGTAGTAGTCCAGCAGCAGATCGATCTCCATTCGCTGCCCGGACGAGAGGCCCAACTCGTCCGCGAACTCCTCGATGATGGTCTGGTTTTCCGCAGACTCCGTCGCGCCGTTCGGCGTCTCCGCCTCGGTTGCCTCCGCCGCCCGGGGTATCAAATCCAGACGGTCTCCTGCGATGCCTGCCGCGGCGCCCGCGACGAACACCAGCGCCAACGTCAAACCTGCCTTTGTTCTCGAACCGTTCATACGGAGGGGGCCTTTCGCACGTTTCAAATGCCTCAGCGAGGTGTCACTTAGCGTGACCCGAAGGCGGCAAGAAACACCGCTTCCCGATTCAACTCGTTTTCCTCGATGAGCAGTGCCGGCGGAGCGGAGTCTTCAGGGCCTAGCAGCGGCCGAATCTCATGGCTCTCGAGCGTGGCCGGCCCGGCATGAACGTCCACCTGAGCGAGGGTCTCGGGTTCTGGGGAAATCGATGCCCGGTAGGCGAGGACTCCGAACGCAACCGCGAGCCCGGCGGCGAGTGGCGTGAGAACGGCGGACCACCCGGCCGTGACGTCATGCCAGGTCCGCTCCGGGAGCCGCAGCATCGACTCCGCGCGCGCCATCACCTGTTTGTGCAGGCGACGGCTGGTCACCTCATCGGGCCTCAGGGCTTCCAACCATGACGGCCACTCCGACTTCCCGTTCATTCCGCTTCTCCATCCTCTACCAGGATTCTCCGCAACGCCTGCCTGCCGTGGTGCAGGTTCGCGCGCGAAGTTCCCACCGCGATCTCGAGGATCGTCGCGATATCCGCGTGGTCGTACCCCTCTAGATCGTACATCATCACTGCCGTTCGCTGCCGCTCCGGTAACTGATCGAGAGCCTGGAGCACCCGCTTCCTCGCCTCCCGCTGTTCAAACTCACGGTACGGGCTATGGCCTGACTGCGCCGTCTCCGGCACCTCGGAATGCGACCGAAGCAACTCTCGTCGACGCAGATTGAGGCATGTGCTTCGAAGCACCCGATAGAACCAGGGCCCGAACCGACTTCCCGGACGCAACTGCTCGATGCGCTCCAGGGCGCGTATGAACGCCGCCTGAACTGCATCTTCCGCGTCCTGTTCATGACGCAGGATCGACAACGAAACCGCGTATGCCGGATCCATATATCGTGCCACCAGCTTCGAAAACGCTCGCGAGTCGCCCTGCTGCACAGACGCGACCAGGTCCGGCTCGTCGGCCCCGCGGTCTTCGTGCCGCTCAGCCGACCGCCCGGGGCTCGACTCGGCCCGAGATTTCCTCGTAACTGTTGCGGGCGTTTTCGACGCCATGGACATTGTCCTCACGCAACTCGACAACACTCCCTCGGGGCACGGCGTTGCACTCCCTGGGAGCCGATTAACGTTCGCGCTGCCGCCGACGTCTTACCGTCGAGTCACCGCCGGAGGTTTGTCCGGCGCCGTCTCCGCGAGCGCGCTGATTCAAGATGTCTGATAACGACGAAAATGCTAGACGATCGCTCGGCTGTCGAACAAGCACGGGACGGCGACGAGCGCGCCTGGCGAGAGTTGTACGAGCGGCATGTCGATCTGGTGTTTTGCCTCGCGTACCGCGTGGTGAACGACCGTGATGTGGCGCTGGATGTCGTTCAGGAAGCCTACATCAAGGCTTCTCTGGCGATCGCGAATTTTCGCGGAGACTCGAGCTTCAAGGGCTGGATCGCGTCGATCACGCTCAATGAGGCCCGATCGTGGCTGCGAAAACGGGGTCGCGAACGGCAGGTCTCGCTGGATGCGGTCGGTGAGCCGGAATCCGGCGCACGCCCCGCCGATGAGGTTGCTTCGGATGCGGAGCTCGCGGGGCGGGCGCTGGAGTTCATCGAGACGCTGCCCGCCCAGCAGCGCGATGCCGTGATGCTACGGACGACCGAGGGGCTGTCGTACAGGGAGATCGCTGCGGTCGTAGGCAGCAGCGAAGGGTCCGTGCGGGTGAGTTATCATCACGGGATGGCGAAGCTTCGCGAACACATGAAGAAGCTCATGGCTCCGCGCGGGGATGCGAGCTTGCCGAGAACATGATCGCGCATGAGGTGTTGAAGAGAGTATGAGCAGAATGAGCCTGCATACGGATCACCCGGTGGATGTGCTGCCGGACTACGTTCGCGGCGGCATCGCGAACGAGGCTGAGATCGAGCGCCATCTCGCCGAGTGCGAGACGTGCCGCGCGGAGGTGGAGGTTCTCCGGGTGTTGGCGCGGCCGATCACGACGCCGCTCTCGGACGTCGAGGCCGCGCGGGTGTACCGCGAGTTCGAATCGCGCCGCACCGGGCCCGACCCGGTGGCGCCGCCGCCACGGTGGCTACGGACGACGTGGCGGGCCGCCGCGGGGATCGCGGTCCTTCTCACCAGCGTCGGCGTGTGGCGAGTTGTTCAGGTCGGTTCGACCTCCGACTGGGACCCCGAGGCCGCCATCAAGGGTTGGGAGCAGGATCTCGCGGGTCTCGAGCTTTCGGCGGGCGATCTGAGGTTGGCTCTCGGGGTGGTGTTTGTCGACGACTTCGCCCCCGACCTCGGTTGGGATGGCCTCGAAGACGTGGATCTGGGGGAAATCGAGGTCCCCTGGGAGGACGGCAGATGAGGATAATGAAAGGGCTGCGGAACGACTTCTGTGTGTCGCGCCTCCCGATCGGGGTCTGCCTGCTTACGCTCGTGGTCGCCTCGCCAGTGACTGCGCAGGTTCGCGGAACGACTCAGCGCCAGAATCGGGCAACCCCGGGACAAAACGACGCGGCGAGGACGAACGCGCGGCGGGGCCGTCTGCTTCTCAATCGGTTTGCGGAGCGGGCGGGGAAAGCGCTCAGGCTGTCGCCCGATCAGACTCGTCGGTTACAGAGCGAGCTCCAGGCGTCGCGTGAGGCACGGGCACGGATTACGGCTCAGGCACGTGTCGTTCGACAGGAGCTCGCGCGGATGGTGAGAGAGTCGTCTACGGATGAGACGCGGATGGGAGAATTGCTGAGCGAGGCGGTGCGACTCGAAGTGGCGATCGCGGAGGTGGCGGCCGACGAACAGGAACGTCTCGGCCGGTTCCTGACCCCGACACAGCGGGTCCGGATCATGTGGCTCCGACAGCGGATCGTTCAAGAAGCGCTTCGGCGGCGCGACACGATACCTGCAGACGACCCGTTCTCCGGCAATTGAGCCGGGGCCTCGGTGGCTGCTGAACCACCTGGGCGGGTCGTGTGGCGGCGTCCTTGTTCCCGCCCCGAACGCGGTGCATCTTCGGCACCGTGAATGATGAAACCAGGCCCATTCAGGGCACCGCGCTGCACCCCGAAGGCGATCTCGGTCTCGCCGCCAGAATCCTCGTCCAGGAACGGATTCGCGGGATCCGGAAGTCTGTCGACCGGCGACTCGCGCCAGGCGATATCGTCATCCACCCGGCGAGCGCGGATGTTCGCGCGCACTTGTTCGAGGAGGCGTGCGAGCTCTACTGGAACGAGCTCTCATGGGAGGAGATCACCGAGGAGGAGTTGGTCGGAGATGACGAACTCACCGAGATGGTGTTCGCCGGCCTCCTGACCCTCATCGATGCGTTCCTTCCCAGGGCCGCGAACGGTGAGCCCGATCGCAGCCGCGAACACCGAGACGTCGCGCATGATTTTCTGACGTGGCTCGCGGCGCAGTTGATCGAACTGGGGTCTAAGACGCCCGATTCCGACGACGACCGACAGAGAATCTACCGTCGGAAGAACGTGACGGACGATCTGATCGACCTGATCGCGTTTCGGGTGTGTGGCCTGACGGAGGCCGAAATCGAGACCTACCAGAGTCACTGATCCGCTACGGACAACGAACACGACAGAGAAGCCATCCTTTGAACACAATCGTATGCATAAAGCGCGTGCCCGATTCAGCCTCGCGCGTGAAGGTCGGTCCCGGAGGATCGGAGCTCGATCCTGCCGGTGTGAAGTACGTCGTCAATCCGTATGACGAATTCGCCCTCGAGGAGGCGATCCGGCGGAGGGAGGCGGCCGGGTCCGGAACCGTCACCGTGATTTCGCTCGGCCCGGCGGCGACGACCGAAGCGCTGCGTCAGGCGCTCGCGATGGGCGCCGACGAAGCCGTCCACCTGAAGAGCGATGGATCGCACGACGGGCTCGCTGTCGCCAGGGCATTGGCCGCCGAGATTTCCGGACGCGAATACGACCTCGTGATGTTCGGTAAGCAGGCGATCGACCACGACAACATGCAGGTGCCGCAAATGGTCGCGGAGTTCCTCGGAGTTCCGTGTGCCGCGGTCGTAGTCGGGCTCGAGATCGCCGACGGCCGGGCGGTCGCGAGGCGCGAAGTGGAGGGCGGGCATGAGGTCCTGGAGTTTTCGCTGCCGGCGGTGGTCTCCGCCCAGAAGGGGCTCAACGAGCCACGATACGTGAATCTCAAGGGGATCATGGCGGCAAAGAAGAAGCCGCTCGAGGAGAAGGATGTCGCGCTCGAAGTATCGACGCTTGAACTCGTCTCGCTCGAGGAGCCTCCGTCTGCTGCGCCGGGCCGAATCATCGGCGAGGGTGCGGACGCGGTGCCCGAGCTGATTGCGGCGCTCCGCGACGAAGCGGGGGTGCTCTGATGGCTGACGTACTCGCGTTCGCGGAGATCCGGGACGGTCAGGCGGGAAAAGCGGCCCGGGAGACGGTGGCTGCCGCCCGCGACCTGGCGGAGGCGCTCGGCGGAGCCGTACACGTCGTCGTGGCGGGCGGGCCCGGAACCGGGGCGGCGGCGCCGGCTCTGGCCGCGGTCGGTGCGGACCGGATCATGGTCGCGGAGGCCGACGGCCTGGCTCTTTATCAGCCGGATACGGTCACCGATGTGGTGGCACGCGCGGCCCACGCGGGGTCGTATGGGGCGGTCCTGTTCGCCGCGACGTCTCAGGGCAAGGATCTGGCGGCCCGGGTGGCCGCGCGTCTCGACCGGCCGCTCGCGACCGAGGTGATCGCGTTTTCGAGCGATGGTGAAACCATCACCGTTCGCCGGCCGATGTACGGCGGAAAGGTGATCGCGACGCTTCGTTTCTCGGCGGCGCCCGCCCTGATGACGCTGCGCGCGAATGTCTTCGGGGCGTCGCCCCGGGGGGGCGCAGGCGCCGTGGGGCCGATCGAAGTCGGGTCTGCCGAGGTGCGCGCCCGGGTCACTGCGTTCGAAGCGGGCGACCGCGAGCAACTCGATGTTTCAGAGGCCGGCATCGTCGTCGCGGGCGGACGGGGCATGCAGGACCCCGGAAACTGGAGCGTCCTCGAGGATCTCGTCGACGCGCTCGGCGCTGAAGCCACCCTCGGCGCGAGTCGAGCGGTCGTCGACGCCGGGTGGCGCCCGCACGCCGAGCAGGTCGGGCAGACCGGCAAGACCGTGTCGCCCAACCTCTATTTTGCCGTCGGCATCAGCGGGGCGATCCAGCACCTGGCCGGGATGCGCACCGCGAAGGTCATCGTCGCGATCAATCGCGACGCGGATGCGCCGATTTTCGGCGTGGCCGACTATGGTCTCGTCGGAGATCTGTTCGAGATTTTGCCGCGTCTCACCGAAGAGGTACGCAAGGTCCGGCAGGAAGCCTGACCCCCGTTTTGCAGGAGCCGTCATGAGCCTGGCGGGAGCGAAATGAGTTTGCGTGACGTCCGCGGAGCCCTCGAAACATGGGCCGATCTGGGCGACGCGGCCGCCGTCGCCACACTGATCGAGGTGCGGCGCTCCGCTCCACGCGCTCCGGGTGCTCGCTTCGCTCTCTCGGGGAGTGGCGAGCTCGCCGGCTCGATCTCCAGCGGTTGCGTGGAAGGAGACCTCCACGAGCACCTGGCTGCGATGATCGACGGGGGTCCGCCCAAGCTGTTGACCTATGGAATCACTGACGAGATGGCCGCCGACGTGGGGCTTTCGTGCGGTGGCGAGATCGACGTTCTCGTCGAGAAGTACCAGACGGGCGATCCGGTGTGGAGGCCGCTTTCCGAAGCGCCCGACCCGGGCACGCCGGCCGGTCTGGTGGCCGGCGTGGCCGAGTCGATCCGTGCCCGCCGGCTGCTCGTCACGGCCACCGGCGCCGGCCACGCGGCGGGCCTGACCGAGACCGCCGGGAGCCTGGGCCCCGGGGATATCGACCGCCGGGCGTGCCACGCGGCTCTCGACATGATCGGTCGCACGGGTGCTACGCGTCTCCGGCTACGCGAAGACGATCCCGAAAGCGAGGTGTTCGCCGAGACCTTCGCGCCTCCACCGCGGCTGGTCATCGTCGGAGCGACCCCGATCGGAGAGGCGTTGTCTCGCTTCGCGTCCATCGTCGGATTCGACGTGATCGTGGTCGATCCACGCGAAGCATTCGCCCGCGAGGAGCGCTTCCCTGACGCGACTCGACTGATCGTCGACTGGCCTGATACGGCCTTCGAGCGTCTCGGGATCGACCGCTTCACCAACATTGTTTTGCTCACGCACGACGCGAAGCTCGACGACCCGGCCCTGGCCGCGGCACTCGACGCGGGGTGCGAGTATGTGGGCCTCCTGGGTGGACGTCGGACCCAACGGCAACGGCGCGAGGCGCTCGCGATCGCCGGATACGGAGAAGAATCGATCGCCCGGGTCAGAGGGCCCGTGGGGCTCGACATCGGCGCGGCATCGCCCTCACAGATCGCGGTGTCGATTCTCGCGGAACTCATCGCGGAGGGCAGGGCGCCCTGACCGCCCACCGGCCGACCCTCGCGGCGGCGATTCTGGCGGCCGGGGCGTCGACTCGCATGGGTGACACCCACAAGCTCCTGCTTCCGTTCGATGGCCGCCCCCTGGTTCGCCACTCGGTCGAGGCCGCCCTCGCCGCCGGAGTTGGTCGCGTCGCCGTGATCACGGGACGTGACGCGGAACACATAGCGGCCGTTCTCGACGATCTCCCCGTCGATCCGATAGAGAATCCGGACTTTGCGGACGGGCTCGCGACATCCGTGACGCGAGCCATCGAATGGGCCGAACCGATCGCGTCGGGGCTCCTGATACTTCTCGCTGACGAACCGGGCGTCGACCCCGGCGTGGTTCGGCGGGCGGTGGAGATCTGGAGGTCCCATCCATCCGAAGCGGTCCGGGTGCGCTACGCCGATCGACTCGGACACCCGGTCGTCATCCCCCTCGAGAGCACGATCGGGCGACCGTCGGGCGATTCGGGGATGCGTGAGCTGCTGGCCGGCGCCACCGAGGTGCCCGTCGATTCTCCCGCTCCGATCGATGTTGACACCGAAGCCGACTATCGACAGGCCCTGGCACGACTTCGGCAGTAAAGGCCGGGTTCGTGGAGCCCATGAGGGGGCTTCGTGGAGATGATGAACGATTCGGCGCGGAGTGCGGATGGCGAAGAGGGGTTGGCTGGCAGTGGCGATTCTGGCGGCCTGGGCGACCACGCTCGGCTTCAACGCGAAGCGACTGTACTTCCGGCCGATGTCGGAGTTGCTCGCCGACGCGGCACGTACAATCCCGCCGGGAACGTCGTACTACGCCGTATTTCAGGGCGACCGGCAGATCGGTTGGGCGCAAACGGACATCGATACGCTGCCTGGCCACAGCGGATTCCTGCTCGAGGATCGGTTGATCCTCCGGGAGTCGCTTCTGCCGGGGATGGAGCCGATGCGCCTCACCGTCGAGGCGACCCTCGGCCCCACGTTTACGCTTCGGAGCTTTCAGGTCGTCGCCGAAGGCGTTCCGGGAATTCGCCAGGTCCAGGGCGAAGTGCAGGGCGACTCGGTGCTTAGCCTGCGGATGCGCGGCGACAGCGGCACTCGATCCGAGCGACTCCGGCTCGACGAGCCGATCGTGGTCGCGGCGGCCTGGCCGCTTCGGTTTGCCGCCGCCCGGGAAGTCGAGACGGGCGAGCAGTTCGAACTCGGCGTCTACGATCCGATCACGGGTGTCCAGAGGCCCATGCGCCTCACCGTTCTCGAGCAGCGAATGCGCTCGTTCCCGGACAGCGTGACGGTAGAGGACGGCCGCTGGGTAACCGCCCGAGAAGATACGGTGATGGCCTGGCGCGTCGAACACGACGTCTCGGGGATCAAGCTCGAGGCCTGGGTGGATGAAGATGGCCGACTGCTCGAGGCGGCCGCGCCCGGAGGCATTCGACTCGTTCGTACAGCATTCGAACTCGCATACTTCGGCGAGTTCGTCCCTGAACGAATGCGTCTACCGAAAGATCGGTCGTCCGGGGCAACGGAAGAGGGAGCACCGGTGGGCGGTGAGAGCGACGTGCGGCAGGATGACGCCGCGACGACTGGCAATCGATAGTGGGAGGGCGAACGACATGATCCGTCTCGAAGGACTGTCGAAGCGATACGGTTCGTTCACCGCGGTGGACGGCATAGATTTGCATGCCCCGAAGGGCGAGTTGTTCGGTCTTGTGGGCCCGAACGGCGCCGGAAAGACGTCGACCCTCCGCATGATCGCCGGGATACTCCAGCCCGACGGTGGGCGCATCCTGATCGACGGGTTCGACGTCGTCGAGGACCCGTACCGTGCGAAAGCACGCCTCGGATACATTCCCGACCGACCGTTCGTCTACGAGAAGTTGACGGGTGCGGAACTGCTCCGGTTCGCGGCGGGTCTCTACGGTCAGCAGGGCGAGGAGATCGAAGAGAGAATCCGGGAACTCCTCGTGCTGTGGGATCTCGAGCGCTGGGCCGATGAGTTGGTCGAGTCGTACAGCCACGGGATGCGGCAGAAGCTGATCATCTCGTCGGCGCTGATCCACCGGCCCCGGGCGCTCGTCATCGACGAACCCATGGTCGGACTGGATCCCCGGGCTGCACGGCTCCTGAAAGACTTGCTCAGGGCCTTCGCCGACAGCGGCGGGTGCGCCCTGATCTCGACGCACTCGCTCGAGTTCGCCGAGGTCCTCTGCGATCGCCTCGCGGTCATCAACGAGGGCAAAATCGTGGCTCAGGGAACGATGGACGAACTGCGCGGACAGGCCGAGTCACAGGGTAGCGGTCTCGAGGAGATCTTCCTCAAGCTCACGGGCGGAGAGTCACCGCGTGAACTCATGAAAGTTCTGGCGGGATGACGATGGATGCACGCTCGTTCGCCTCGCCCGACCCGCTGCCGCCCTGGAAGGCGATCGTGGTCCTCATGCGTCCGAAGCTCCTTGGGGCCCTCGGCCGCGGCGCGAAAGGCCGCACGATAGGGAAGAGAATCCCGACACTGCTCTTTTCGAGCGCTGCCGCCTTCCTCTTCCTGTTCTGGGTGAGCACGAAACTTCTTCGCACGCTTCGGGAAGTGCCCGAGGTCGGACCGCTGCTGGCGTCGAAACTCCTGGGCCTCGCACTCCTGCTGTTTCTTGGGATACTGCTCCTCTCGAACCTGATCGCTGCGCTGTCGTCGTTCTTCCTCGCGAAGGACCTCCCGATGGTGCACGAGGCCCCCGTCGACTGGTTGGGATTCTACGGGGCACGGTTGCTCGAGACGCTCGGAAGCTCGTCGTGGATGGTGCTGTTGATGGTCCTCCCGGTGCTGGCGGCCTATCAGTTCGTGTACGGCGGTACCCCGTGGTTCTACGGACTCGTCGTCCTGACGCTGTTCCCGTACCTGTTGATTCCCGCGGCGCTCGGGAGCGCGATCACCCTGATTCTCGTGCGTGTGTTCCCTGCGCGTCGCACGCGTGACATTCTCGCGTTCATCTCCCTGATCGCGGGCGCCCTTCTGGTAGTGGGACTGCGCGTCCTGCGCCCCGAGAGGCTGGTGAATCCGGAGGGCTTTCGTAATCTCGTCGACTTCCTCGAGGTGTTGCGAGGGCCGTCATCGCCGTGGCTCCCGTCGGAGTGGATGGCGCAAACGCTCATCGGTTATCTGGAAGGGTCGTTCGATCCGTTCTGGCTCTGGATCCTCTGGGTGACCGCGGCCGCGGTCGTTGCGCTGGGGGCGACGCTTCACTGGACGCTCTATGCCCGCGGGTTTACCCGGGCGCAGGAGGGTGCCGAGTCCGGCACGCACGGCGGCCGTGTATGGCAGGCGTACGCCTGGGCTTTGCGTCCGCTCGGTCTCGAGCGTCGCGAGATGGTTCTGAAGGACACGCGGATTTTCTTCCGTGACGCCACGCAGTGGTCGCAGTTGTTGGTCCTGGGTGTCCTGCTGTTCGTGTATGTCTACAACATCAGGGTTCTGCCCATACATTCCAGCGAAACGATGAGCCGGTTCCTGGTCTCCATGGTCGTGTTTCTGAACCTCGCGCTCGCCGGGTTTATCCTTGCCGCGGTCGCGGCCCGGTTCGTATTCCCGGCGTATAGCCTGGAGGGGCACACCCTGTGGCTCTTGCGGTCGTCCCCGCTCGATCCGGACATCTTCGTCTGGTCGAAGTACTGGTCGGGTGCCGTCCCGCTGTTGGTACTGGCCGTGGCTCTCACGGCGGTGACCAACCGGATCCTCGGAGTCGTCCCGGGCATCATGGCCCTGTCGGTGGTGAGCATCGTGGCGATCACTCTGGCGCTTGTCGCTCAGGCGTTGGCCTGGGGCGTCGCGATGCCCCGGTTCGAGACCGGAAACGCGGCGCAGATCCCCACGTCCGTCGGCGGGATGCTGTTCATGCTCAGCGCGCTCGTCACGCTCGCCCTCGTGCTGATCTCGCAGTTCTGGTCGCTGAGAGGCTACGTACGTAGCGGGCTGCCGTGGCGGGAAACGCGTGATCCGACGGGGATGGAACTCGGGATCGCCCTCGGCGCCACGCTCCTGATCACGGGCCTGGCGGGGATTCTCCCGTATCGGGTGGCCCGACGGAAGGTCCGGACGGGAACCGTCTGATCCTTCAGTGGGGCTGGCGGGTCAGGCCGACTTGCGGGTCAGGCCGACTCGCGACGCTCAGACTCCAGGTGGTACGCCTGCAGGCGGGCACGCGTGTCGAGGATCTCCTCGTCCGTGAATACCCCCTCTTCCTGGGCGGCGAGCAACTCTTCCAACTCGGACTCGCAGAGCAGTCCGAGCTGTACGGCGGCGTCGCCGAAGCGAAGTCGCGGATAGCGGTGCTGCTCGGCCAGGATATGCTCGACATCCCCGGGTTGAAGGAGATTGCGGAGAATCGCGACCGTCCCGAGTGCAAAACGCCGGGGCATCGGTATCTTGCTGCTCGGCTCCAGAACGTCGTTCAGTAGCCCCAGAAGCGAGCTGTCGGGCGGCGGTTCCCACAGAATCGTCAGCGGATCGCGGTCACTTCGCTCAACCGCTGGCGCCTTGCCCGACGCGTACGGCGGAAGGAAGGAAATGTCGCCCTCGGCCTCGAGGTTGGCGGTCAAGTGATCCACCACCTGCTCCGTGTCGCTCCGCTCGTCGTCTTCGGCTTCCTCGGCATCGTCCTCGGGGACGTCTTGCAAGAGCGCGTCATCTCCCTCGAATCCGTGGAATGCCAGCACTCCCGGCCTGCATGGAGGTGTCGATCGGTCGGGATCACGATCCGGGAACCCCGGAGTCGCGATCTCGAACGAGTGCCTGCCACGGCCGGCCGCAATGTGAATGGCAGCCGTCGCGGCGGCGAGTGCGGCGATCAGCGGGGCGTTCGCCGCTATCGCCACGACGGTCGCTCCTGCCGCGCTCACCACAACCATGTCTGTGCGTTGTCCGCGCATTGCCTGGGGTCCCATTCCGAGGAGGTTCGAACCGCGTTCGGACCGTCCAACTCGAACAAAAACCGTCGCTTCCAGCGTCTGTTGGGGCAATTACCGGACCACGAGACCGCCTGAAAAGAGCGAAGATGCTGGTGCTGCGGGAGTTGCGGCGTTCACAGGCGCCCTGGAGAGGTCCTGCGGGGGCCGCGATCACGCCAGATCTTCCACCTGTCCATGACTCTGCTTCCGCGTACCACCACGAAATGGTCGAATTGGGCCACGGTCAAACAGGAGTGGTTTGGCGCGATCCTGAGTCTGGTACCAACGGGCAGAGAGGCGGACAGTTTCGCGTGTTCCTGGCTCAGCGACACGATCCTCAGGTCGTCATCCAGCTTCCCGCCGGAAAGGCTCTCGTAAACGCGTCCGTAGTGAACCGGCCGGTCCTTCCCGGCGTCCTTCGACATGACGAGCGCGCCCGCGTCGGCGATGCACACGTCGCGTCCCGGCTGGGAGGAGACGACGGTGGCGAGCACCGATGTTGCCGAGCGCTCGATTCCGCACGAGCCCAACCGGGTCTGCGTGTAGTCGTAAAGCGCGTAGTTGCCGGGCCGCGCCTCGTCGATGCCGTCGAGCGACGAGACGAGCGACATACCGGGAGTGGATCCCACCGACAGTGTTCCCGGGTCGATCCCGAGATCGCGCAGACGCTGGCCGAACTCGGTCATGACACGACGCTCGGTCTCGGCCACCGTCACGATCGCACCGCGCGACGTTTGATCGTACGTGTGGCCTGCGTGCGTTAGACACCCGCGAAGCTGGAGCGCGGAAGAGTCGGCCAGACGGCGGGCGACGTCGACGGCGGTGTCGGAAAGGGGTTCGACCCCCGCTCGTCCGTACCCGCAATCCACCTTGATCCAGACCGGCACGTCGATCCCGGACGCTTCCAGGGCCTCGATTGCGGAAATCGTGTCGACCGTGACCGCGAAGTCGGCGATACCGGACATCTCACGCACCTCGTCCAGACGGGACACGATCAGTGGGAAGGCCCAGGTGATGTCGTCGAACCCGGCGTTCGCGAAGGCCCTCGCCTCTTCGAGCGTCGAAACGGTGATGCCACCGGCGCCCCGGTCGCGCTGGAGACGGGCGATCTCGACACATTTGTGGGTCTTGACGTGAGGGCGCAGTCGGACGCCCAACCGGTTCGCCCGGCTCTGCATGAAGTCGAGATTACTCTCGAGGATGTCCAGATCGAGAAGAAGTGATGGGGTTGGAAGATCCGGAATGCCGTATGGTATGGCGGGATTCATGCAGAAAGGTAGTCTTGGTGACAGGGTTCCGCTAAAATCAATCCGGGTACTTTTGTGGAGTTCTGAGAGGCTTTGGCGGGAGCGCCGAATCTCGAAGTGACCCCCGGCGGTCAGAGGTCGTCTTATCCGCAGAGAA
Source organism: Gemmatimonadota bacterium (assembly GCA_048060725.1). Classification (GTDB taxonomy): domain Bacteria; phylum Gemmatimonadota; class Gemmatimonadetes; order Palauibacterales; family Palauibacteraceae; genus Palauibacter. Next base: position 93,134 of record JBGMQU010000001.1, read on the forward strand.
GCAGACATACCGGGGATCGGGCCGGAGGGCCGGGTTCCCAGTGATGAGCCGAGCGACGCAGAGATCGTCCGGGATGTACTTGCCGGCGATGAAGAGGCGTACGCGGTGCTCGTCCGTCGCTACAAGGATGCGCTCTACCGCTACGCGGAACGGATGACGGGGCGGCCGGACGATGCGGCCGACGTGGTCCAACTGGCGTTCATCAAGGGATACCGGAGCCTGGATCGGTGTCGGGATCCCGAACGCGTCGGAGGCTGGCTGTTCCGAATCGCCGTCAACCTCTGCAAGGATCAGTTGAAGGGCAGGCGAAAACGGGAAGTGCCTCTCGACGCGGTAGGGCCCATACGGGCGACGCGGGACCTCCCGGAAGAGGGGGCGGAACGGGCGGAGATTCGAGAGGAAATATACAAGGCTCTCCGGACCTTGAGTGACGAACAACGCGAAGCGTTCGTCCTCAAGCATGTAGAGGGATGGTCATATGAAGAGATGGCGGAGAAGCTGGAGGTCTCCGTCCCCGCGTTGAAGATGCGTGTGCATCGGGCGCGGGAGCAGCTACAGGATCTACTCGAGCACTACCATGAATGAGTCACTGAAACGATATCTGGATGGCGAAGTCGAGGCCGAGAGCCTGACGCCGGAGGAACGGGGTGAGGCGGAGGCCTGGGAGGCCCTGTTCATTGAGGCGCGCCAGGCCGGGGCCCGGCATGCTCCTGTTGGTCTCGAGTCTCGGATCATGGACTCTGTCCGGGCAGAGAGCCGGACGCCGCTCTCTCGCGCGGTCGACTGGTGGGTAAGTCCGAGGCCGATTCGTGTGCGGCCCCTCATCGGACTGGCCGCCGCTGCCGCGATCGGTGCGTTGTTGTTCCTGCCTTCCGGGCCGTTCGGTTCGAACGTCGTCGAAGACCCCATTGGGGCGACGACCACGATGATTGGCGAGCAGGCCGTGTACGTTCAGTTCGTGCTCGAGGCGCCCGACGCGTCGAGCGTGGCGGTTGCCGGCGACTTCAACGAGTGGCAGCCCGATGTGGCATTGGTCGATCCCGATGGAGATGGGATCTGGTCGGGTCGTCTTCTGCTTTCGCCGGGCGTCCACAAGTACATGTTTGTTGTGAACGGCACGGAGTGGATGCCGGATCCGCTCGCCGAGCAGTGGGTCGAAGATGGCTTTGGAAACCGGAACTCGGTGCTCGCGATCACCGGGGGAGCCGGTTCGGGTTCGCTCGCACCCTGACCATGGGTCGCGAGTCGCGTCGATGAAGTCCCGGGCGATGATCGGTTTGCTGGCGTCGGTGCTGTTCGTATCACCGCTGCACGCCCAGGACGATCTCGCCCGGGTTCGTTCGCGGTACGACGCGACGACGCTCGCCCAACTCGAGTTGATCATCAAAGACGCCGAGAACGATGGCGTCCCACGATCCCTCCTGGTCGAGAAGGCGCTCGAGGGGGTGGCCAAACGCATGCCCGAGGAGGTCGTGGTCGACGCGGTCGACGTATGGGCCGACGAGCTCCGGGCGGCTGTGGCCCTGCTGGGTCGAGGGACCGAGCCGGCGGGGCTCGCGAAGGTGGCCGAATCCATCCGTCATGGAGTCGACTCCGAGGTCATCCGCCGACTCGCCGGAGACTATCCGGCCGACTACCCGATCATGCTCCAGACCATCGACGACTTCGTCCACGCGGGCGTCGAGTTCGAGGAGGCCGAGGCCATGGTGACGGATGCGGCCGAACGAGGATTCCGCGGAGAGGACGTCCTGACCATGTCGGCGATCCTCCGCCGACTCGTGCGCGAAGGCACGTCTCCGGTCGACGCGGCCGCCTCCATACGGTTGAACATGCGGCGCGGCGGTTTCCCAATTCCGCCTTCGCCGCCGCCGGGAGGATCGGAGTTTCCGACGAGGACCGGCGTCGGCCGGGTGATCCCGCCACCGCCGCCACCGCCGCCACTGCCGCCACTCCCAAGCGAGCCGACGTAGCTGGCTGCAGGCCCGGGCTCCGGCGTATACTCCCGCCGCCCGTAGACCGCGAGCGACGCAGGCAAGCGAGCAGGCATTTCGTCAGGGAGCGCAGCGTTGTCCTCTCACACAACCGCCCGAATCGTCGGTACCGGCAGCTATTTGCCCGAGACGAGCATCGACAATTTTTCGCTGTACGCGAAGGACGAGTTACGCGACTTCGATATTGACCGAGCCCGGGCGTCCATCCGAAAGGTCGACGGAGTGGACGCCCTCTCGGAGGAAGAGGTGTTCGATCGTTGGGTGCAGCAGGTGACCGGCATCCGGGCGCGTCGCGTGCTCGACCCCGAGAGCGGGTTCACCACGGAGGACATGTGCGCTCAGGCGTCGCTCCAGGCGCTCGATGCTGCGGGGATGGAGGCGACAGACCTGGACCTCGTCTACATGGCTTCGCTTACGTGCTCGGACGAAGTGCCCAACGGCGCGTGTACGGTGGCCCAACGGATCGGAGCTCCCGACCTCGGCGGCTACGTGCTGAACGCCGCGTGCGCCGGGTTTGTCTACGCGATGACGAGCGCGTGGGCCGCGATCGTGTCCGGCATCGCCGAGCACGTGCTCGTCGTATCGGGTGACGCGCTGTCACGCTACGTGGACTACGAGGACGCCCGGACGGCCGTCGTATTCGGAGACGGTGCGGGCGCCGTCGTGCTCTCGAAGACCAAGGGCGACCGCGGAGTGCTGGGTCGGCCCATCATGTCGGGGAAGTTCGATCGTGACCCCCTCTACATGGTTGGACAGGGGTGGGAGGAAGAGGACGAGCCGTTCCCGAAGCTCCACATGGAGGGGGGTCCGCGAATCCTCCGGCACGCGATCCACACCATGGCGAGGGCCGCGACGGATTCGATCGAAGCGGCCGGCCTCGGTTGGGACGATGTCGACATCGTGATCCCGCACCAGGCCAATCTCCGCATCACGATGGGTCTCGAGAAGCACCTCGACCTGGAGAGGGGACGGGTGGTACACAACATCCAGGAGCACGGGAACATGTCTGCGACTACCGTCTCGCTCACGCTCGACCAGATGATGCGGGGTCACCACGGCGAGGTGCCCGACCCGGCAACGGTGGTGCTGACGGCGATTGGCGGCGGCTACACGGTGGCAGCGATGACACTCAGGGTCTGATCGACACCGCCAGCACGGTCGGAAACAACCCGGGGAGCGTCTCCCAGCTAGAACCGTCCGGGCTCGCGTACACCTGACCGGTCGTCGTCCCGAAGACGACCCCGCTGGATGAGGCGGTCAGCCCATCGCGAAGGACCGAGACGTAGGCGTGCCGCTGCGGCAGACCGTCCGTTCGCGCGGTCCAGGACGCGCCGCCGTCGGTCGTTTCGTACACGCGAAGGCGGCCTTCGCAGACACACCGCATGTGGCTGCTCTCCTCCGGAATCACCCATGCGCGATTCGGGTCGTCGGGATCGAGTGCGACCCCGTACCCGAATTCGCTTGGCAGCCCTTCGGTGATTTCCGACCATGAGTTCCCCCGGTCTCGGCTCACATACACTCCGCAATGGTCCTGGCGATACAGCCGGTCGGGATCGGCGGGGTGAAGCCGAAGCGCGTGCGGGTTGTGTCCGGCGGGGCCCTCCGGGTCGGCGAGGTATCCGGCCCGAATCCCGTCGTTGATCGGGTGCCACGTCGCACCGCCGTCGTCGGTTCGGTAGCAACCGCCTGCCGAAACGGCAACAAACACCCGGTCGGCGTCGCGCGGGTCGATCTGGATCGAGTGGAGTGGTAGCCCCCCCCGTGCGACCTGCCAGGCCCGCCGTGTCGGATGGTGCTCGAGTCCAGGGACGAAGTCCCACCCGGCGACCGGATCGTCGGAGATGAACAGCGCGCCGGGGTCGGTTCCCAGGTGCCAGCGACGGGCGCCGGTGGCGGGGGCCGGACCAGGCGCGAGATGCCAGAGAGCGCGCACCTCGCGGTCGATCTCGTTCGGAAACCGGGGTGCGTCGACCATCGACCACGTGGCGCCACGGTCGACCGTCCGGAACACGTGCGGTCCCCAGACGACGTGGTTCGCGGCCGCGTAGGCCGCCCCCTCATCGTCGGGGTCGAGAGCCACGTGATACACCTCGTACCCGGGCAGCCCCGGACCCTCGATTTGCCATTCTCCTCGGGGGTGGTCTCGCGTCACGATGAAAACGCCTTTTCGCGTCGCGATCCAGAGTTCGAGGGTACGGGCGTTCATGCGCTTGCTTCGGGTCGAAAGAGCTCTCGTAGCGGAAGCATCTCGGCCATACCCCCGCGCTCGACCCCCGACATGCCCTCAGGAAGGATCAGGAGCCCGTCGGCGATCATCGACGACAGCACGCCCGACCCCTGAGGGCCGGATAGTCGCACGGAGAGCACAGGGGGCGAATCGTCGACGAGTACGACGCGGAGGAACGAGACCACGTCGGCCGGACCCCGCACATCCTCCGCGACTCGACAAGGAATGGTGACCCGGCGGGTCGCCTGGAACCCCGCCATTCGGCGAATCGCGGGTCGCGCGAGGGCCTCGAAGGTCACCATGGCGGACACGGGGTTCCCGGGAACCCCCCAGAACGGTCGGCCGTCGAGCAGGCCGAAGAGCGTGGCGCTGCCCGGTCGCATCTTTACTCGCCAGAACGAGCGATCGAATCCGAGATCGTCGAGCACGCTCTTCACGTAATCGTGCTCGCCCACGCTTACGCCGGCCGCGGAGATGATGCCGTCGCATTCTGCTCCGGACTCGATGCGTCGACGCAGGCTTTCCGGATCATCGCGGGCGATGCCGAGCAGGACCGGCTCTCCGCCTGCCTCGATCACCTGGGCGGCCAATCCCGGACCGTTGGAGTTCGCGATCCGTCGGCCGGCGAGTACCTCGTCGAATTCGTGAGCGGCGGCGAGCTCGTCACCATTCGCCAGAATACCGATACGGGGTCGGCGGCCGACTCTCACGTCGTCTCTGCCGGTCATGGCGAGAAGCGCCACGGCCGCCGGCGTTATGGCCGAACCGCCGCTCAGTAGCGTGTCTCCGGACGCGATGTCCTCCGCCTTTGGGCGGATATGACGGGAGGCATCCGCATCGTCCAGGATCCTGACCTGTCCGCGGGATCCACCGTCGGTGTGCTCCACCCGCACGACCCCGGTCGCACCGTCGGGAACCGGCGCTCCGGTCATCACCCGCGCGGCCGTCCCGCGGCGGAGAGGACCGGCAGGGAATCGACCGGCCGCAATATCGTCGGAGATGGGAAGGATGACCGGGGCCGCCGGTGATGCCCCGGCGACATCGTCGGCGTGGACGGCGAAGCCATCCATCGCGCTGTTGTCCCACGGTGGATGATCGACTCGGGCCACGACCCGTTCGGCGAGTGCGCGCCCAAGGGCATCGGCGGCGGGAACGCGCTCCACGCCTGAGGGGCCCACGGTCGAGAGGATCGCCTCGAGCGCCGACTCGTAGGTGAGCCAGTCTGCATCGCCCACCAGGCCTTCTAGAATGGCGGCTCCCGTCCCTCGGGGTAGGCGGGTCCGTGGTACAACGACAGCTGCTCGACGAGAAGGTCCTCGAGCGCCGTGGCGACGCTGTTCGGCGAGTCGTATCCGTTGAGTAGCAGTGCGAACACGAGCGTCTCGCCGTCGCCGTCCTCGGCGTACCCCGCGAGTCCGCGCACGCCGGCCAGGGAGCCGGTCTTCGCCCGGACGGTTCGGCTGGCCGCCGTCGAGCGGAAGCGCCGAGACAGGGTCCCGTCTACGGATGCGATCGGGAGGGCGTCGAGATACACACGGAACCCGGGAAGCTGCGAGGTGCGGCGAAGGAGCCGCGCGAGTGCGGCCGGGGCGATTTCGCTGTACCGCGACATCCCCGACCCGTCCACGAGCGAGAAGGCGTCGGGTTCGATGCCCCAGGAGGAGAGCGTCGACTCGACGACGCTCAGGCCATCCTCAGCGGACCCGCGGCCCCCGATCGTTCCCAGAGTACGCAGCATCGTCTCGGCGATCTGGTTGTCCGAGAACTTCAACATGCGGCCGAGTGCCTCCGACAGCGGGGCCGAATTGAACGAGCGTTCCCAGGCGATGCGTCCCGGGTTCTCGAGTATGTCGGGTTGGCGCGTCGTCCCCGTGACCATGATTCCCGCGGCCTCCAGGGCGCGTTCGAGTTGGGCGAGGAAGTACCCGGTCGGGTGGGGCGGAGCCAGACCGAGCACGACCGGCCCGCCATCGACGGGAATCCAGCCGCGGAGCGCGACCTTGCCGCCCACCGCGTCGGGAACGTACTCGAGCTTCGCGTCGGATCCGGGCGCCCCCGTTCGGACATCGTTTCGAATCGGGGGGGCGAGATCGGGTTCGGAAATCGACATCGACGCGGGATCGCCGACGACGGGTCCGGGCCGGATCTCCGCGGCGATCCGGGCCGGGGAAAGCTGAAGAGCGCTCACGCCGGCGGCGGTCGAACCGTAGAGATCATCCCACATCCAGCCGCGACCCCAGGGTGCGCCCGCGAACGCGCGATCATCTCCGATCAGATCGCCAGCGATCCGGGTGATGCCGGCGGCCCGAATCGATCGGGCCACCGTCTCGAGCCTCTCGCGGCGAAACTGCGGATCGCCGGTGCCAACGACCCACAGATCTCCGTCGAGCGTGCCGTTGGCGATCGAACCCGCCGCCTGCACGACGGTTCGCCACCGGTAGTCCCCACCGAGTCGGCTGAGACCGACGGCGCCGGTCACGAGCTTGCTCGTGCTCGCGGCGGTAAACCGACGTTCCGCATTGTGCTCGAACAGAATCTCGCCGCTTTCCAACGCCAGGACGATCAGCCCGACGTGGGCCCGAAGCAACGCAGGGTCGCCGATGATTCGCGCCAGGTTCGTTCGCAGGGTGTTCAGATCTGCCGAAGCCGGCGGGCCGACAAACGACTCGGCCTCCGCCGGACGTTGCGCGAGCAGCGACGGCGCGGCGAACACGAGGGCCGTGAGCGCCCAGGCCCAGCGCGACCCGGGTCGCCTCAGAAGTAGTACCATAACGAGATGCCGAACTCGAAATTCATCAGCCACGCCTGGCTTTTCGGAGCCGGTGCCCCGGCCTCTTCGATGATCTTGAGAATGGGAAGGAGCAGGAAGCCATCGGGTGCCGACTGGCGGATGAGGTGATCACGGACCTCGAACCCGATTCCGATCTTCTCTGATGCGAAGATCTCGGCCCCGAGGCCCACATACACCTGGGGGGCGGTCGCGATGTTGTATCGGAACGGCTCGAGCTGAGGGTCCGCGAAGACCTCCGAAGCTCCCTCGTTGATGCCGAATACCCACCCCCCGCCGATCAACGCATAGGGGTGGATACCATGCCACGTTCGCGCCCCTGTAAGGCCGATTTGTGCTCCGAAATCCGCGCGCAACCACCCGGCAGCCACGGTATCCACCACCGCGGGCCCGGTTTCGATGCGCGGGTCGACGACCCAGCGGTTCGCGAAACCGTAGGTGAGACCGGCATCGAAACTCAGCGGGCTGCTGACCCGTGCGCGGAACTTGCCGCCCACCGCGTACGTCGGGCCCTGGCCAAATTGCAGATTCCCGCGATTCCCGGCGTGATACGCGTTCCACACGCTGATTCTCATGCCTCTTTCGCGCCAGCGGAACGGCGAATCGATGGTCTCCTGCTGGGCCGCCGCAGGCGAAGGGGCAAGCGTCAGAAGAAGGGGGAAGAGCAGTGCGAGTCGGACCCGGTATGCACGGGTCGCGCGGCTGATCATGCGGGGTTCGATTGACACTGGTTCCTGAGCGCTCCTATATATGCCCAATACGCGCTCCCGCAACGGATGCGGGACCGGGGCGGGGGGAATGTAGGTGGCGGACGGGGTCCTTTCCAGAAAAACGTTTTGCGCGACGCGATCGCGACGCGCCGTGATCGCTGTCGGTGTGTTCGGGTTGCTCTCCGTCGTTTTCTCAACGACGACGCTCACAGCGCAGACTCATGAAGTCACCGTTGATGGCGAAACGTTCCGAAAGACTGCCGACGGAAGACGTCTCGCCGACCTGGGACTAGGGCTGCAGGTGGAACTGGTTCGCTCGGCGGGGGCCTGGGTCGAGGTGTCGTTTGCGGGTTGGGTTCCCACGTCTGCGCTCGCGGCGACAAACCGGGAGGGCCATGACCGGATCATCACCCGTGTGGGCGGTCAGAATTTGCACGCGGCGCCGTCGGGCGGAGTGTCGGGCCGTCTGCTCCAGGGCCTTCTCCTCGATCATGTATCCGATCGCGACTCGTGGACTCAGGTGAGCAGATCCGGGTGGGTGAGGATGAGTTCGCTCCGGCCGATTTCGGCTACCGACCGTTCGTTCGCTCGTCCCACGACGACCCCTGACGTCGAAAGACCGCCCGCGCTCGTCTCCTCTGGCCGCCGGTTGTTGATCGGCGAAGAGGCGATCGACGTGCTGGGGTCTCCGGATGGGGATACGGTCGCCGTCGTGCGATCCGGCACGCCGATAACGGTCGTAGAGCGGGGGAATTCGTGGACGCGCGTCCGCGTCGAGGGGTGGGTGCGCTCAGACCGACTCGTGACCACCGATCTGGATTCTGCCCTGGCCGAGGTGTCCGCCGCGAGTTTGCGCGCGAGTCCGGATGACTACGTCGGCCTCCGCCTGCGGTGGACCGTTCAGTTTGTGGCGTTGGAACGCGCGGAGCCGGAGCGCACGGATTTTTACGAGGGCGAGCCGTTCATCCTCGCGAGAGCGCCCGACCCGGCGGATGGGTTCGTCTACATGACGGTACCGCCGGACCTGCTCGCGGCAGTGGAGGGACTGACGCCACTGGACATGATCGACGTGCTCGCCCTGGTGAGGACGGGCCGGTCGGCGTTGATGGGCGTTCCCGTGCTCGATCTTCTCGCGTTGTTTTGATGAAGAGTCGGAAGAAGCGGACGAGACGTCCGATAACCGAGTCCGGCGTCGTTATGCCCGGGCCCCGCAAGACGACGGAATCACGAAAACGACGCATACGAATCATCTGGGTCGTGACCGTGATCGTGATCATCGCGATCGGTTGGCTCGGATACCGGGAACTCGCGGGTTCCATCGATCGTACGGTGGAGTTCAGCGGCCCCTGATACCGGGGCAGCCTCGCACGCCGCCCGGCGTTTACCCCCCACAGTCGGGCGTTTACCCCCACAGTCTGTTGCGCGTCACAGCACGAAGGCTATGTTCTCCGGCCCGACTTTCGGGGTTTATTCGGTTTCTGTTCTGGAGGGTCCTCATGATCTCCCCCAAAATTCGACCTCGTGGCAGCCGGATGGCGCTGTGTATCTGGTGGCCGGGGTTCGAGCTTCAACTCGAACGCGCACGGGCTCCCGACCTCGTTGGGCTCCCGCTCGCGTTGTCGGATGCCGGCGCGGGAACTCGACGCTTTATCGAGCAGGCATGCCCGATCGCCGCTGCCGAAGGCGTCCAGGCGGGGATCCCCGTCTCACAGGCGATCGCTCTGTGTCCCTCGATCGTCCTTCTCGAACAGGATCCGGATTTTTACGATGCCGCCCGCCAGCGCGTGCTCGATATTCTGAACGGGTGGAGCCCGGTCGTAGAACTTTCGGGCGACAGAGGACGACTGTTCGTCGGCGTCGACGGACTCGATCGGCTGTATGGTTCTCCAGAGAGACAACTCGACGATCTTCGTCGCCGTTTGAGAGAGCGGTTCCCCCCGCGGTTGCTCATCGACGTTCGGTTCGGCTATGCGCCGGGAAAGTTCGCCGCCTGGGTGGCGGCACGCGCAGCGCGCCCGGGAGATGACACGCTCATCATGCGCCAACAACTCGCATCGTTTCTCTCGAGTCAGCCCGTCGACGTCCTCCCCGTATCGCCTCGCATGGTGCAGCGACTGAAGCGTCTCGGTGTCGAGCGGCTCGAGCGGCTGGTCCAGATTCCGGAGCCGGCGCTCGTAGCCCAGTTCGGCGCGGATGGACGGCGAGCGCTCGCGTGGGCTACCGGGGCGAGGGTCGATCCGGTCCAGCTTCAGCTGCCGGAGCGCCCGATCAAAATGTCGCTCGACTTCCCAGTACCCATCGGTCACCTCGAACTCCTGTATTCGGCGCTCGACCGGTTGTTGGGGAGGGCGCTCAAACGGTCGAGGAAGAGCGGCCGAAGCGTGCGGGGGGTCCGGCTCGGGGCCCGGCTGGAGGACGGCGGTTCCTGGGCGATTCGAGCGATTCTCAAGGATCCGACAAGCCGGATCGAAAGGTTGAGCGCATTTGTTCGTTCACGAATCTCGTTGTCGCCGCCCGGTAGAGCAGTCGAGGAGTTGACGCTGGAGTTCTTTCAATTTGGCCCCTCCGCATCTCAGTTCGATCTGTTCGATTCGAAGGGGAACGCGCCTCGCACCCGCGGATCGATCGAGACGAGCGAGGGCGACGTGCTTCCCGAGCTGCAGAGGGCGTCCCGTCTACTGAAGCTCCGTCTCGGTGAAGGGGTCCTCTTTCGTGTGCTCGAGCTCCAACCCGAGTCGAGAATTCCTGAGCGGCGACATGCCCTGATGGAACTCGCATCGTGACCCGCCTATTCGGGCGATGACATCCGGAGCGTCGGGGAAGCTCAGGCCGCTCAACCGGCCGCGACCCGTGCAGGTCGTGGCGGACGGTCACGGGGTGCCGACGAAGGTCCGCACCCGCGGTCGCATGAAGCAGGTGACCGCGATCCTCGAAACATGGCGAATCGATGATGAATGGTGGAGGAAAGTGATTTCGCGCGCCTATTTCTCGCTCCTTTTCGAGGACGGAGGCCACCTTACGGTCTACCACGATCTCGTCGAAGGTCGCTGGTATTGTCAGCCGGAATGAACGAGTACGTAGAGCTCCATGCCCACTCTGCCTACTCATTCCTCGATGGTGCATCTCGACCGGGGGAACTCGCGCTTCGTGCAGCGGAGTTCGGCTACCGGTCGTTCGCGCTGACCGACCACGACGGACTCTACGGTTCGCTGGAGTTCGCCCACGCTGCCCACTCGTTCGGGATCCACCCGATCACCGGTGCCGAAGTGACGTTCGAGTCCCCCTTCGAGGACGAAGAGGAGTTCTTCCCGATGGCGGGGCGTGGTCGAATCGACGCGAGCACGAGACCGGACGAGACGGGTCCGCGATACCACATGACGGTCCTGGCCGAAACTCCCGCCGGATACGCGAACCTGTGTCGCCTGATCACACGCGCGCACATGGAGAACGAGCGCGGAGATCCACGCGTCTCGATCGAGGCGTTACTCGCGCGTCCCGAAGGCCTGATCGTGCTGACAGGCTGTCGACGCAGCCCCCTGTTGGCGGCGATCGACCGTGGTACACGCGAGGCCGAGACGCTGCTCGGTCGACTGCAGGACGTATTCGGCCCGCGGAATCTCTTCGTCGAGCTTCAGCACAACTCCGTACATGGCGACCGCGCCCGGATGAAGGCCCTCGGGGCGTTGGCTGACCGGTTTCGCGTCCCCGTCGTCGCGACCGGGAACGTCCACTATCACGATCGAGATCGTCACCGTCTCCAGGATGTGTTCGTCGCGATCCGGAACCGGACGACCGTCGATGATTCACACGAGTTGAGGCGTCCGAACTCGTGCTTCCATCTCGCGACGGCCAACGAGATGGCCTGGAGGTTCGAGACTCGTCCCGACGCGATTTCGAACTCGCTCGCCATTGCGGAGCGGTGCCTCGAGTTCGACCTGACTCGCGATCTCGGGTACGAGTTTCCGGATTTCGTCGGACGCGGACGCGTGCCGGCGATCCGGGTGCTTGCGGAAGTCTGCCACGCCGCGCTCGACGTGCGATATCCGCCTGGTTGTCACGATCGAAAAGAAGCGGAAGCGAGGATCGAGGAGGAAATATCGCTCATCGATCGACACGATCTCGCGGGGTTCTTCCTCGTTTACCGTGACATCCTCAACCTCGCCCGAGAGGTCGCGACCCGGGTTCGCGGCGGTTCCGAGCCTCGTTCACTCCTTCCTCCGGGGCGAGGACGCGGGTCATCGGTATCATCGATCGTCTGCTACCTGATCGGTCTTTCGCACGTCGACCCGGTGCGCACGAACCTCTATCTCGGCCGTTTTCTCAACGATGCCATGGGGAGCGTCCCCGACATCGATATCGACTTTCCCCGGGACATCCGGGAGCAGTTGATCCTCGCGGTGTATGAACGCTACGGGCACGACCACGTGGGGCTCGTATGCACGTTTCCGACGTACCGCACGCGCTCGATCGTCCGGGAGATCGGAAAGGCGCTCGGTCTTCCCATGGGCGACATCGAGAAACTCGCGAAGCTGGCCGATCCGCAGGAAGACGGGATCGCGGGTGAGCTGGCCCGGCTCGTCGACTTTCGCACCCGCCTCGATGCCGCGCCGTGGCGTGCGTTTGCCGAGTTGACCGAAGAGATCAGGGGACTGCCTCGACACATCTCGCAGCATGTGGGCGGGATGATCATCTCGAGTCGGCCGCTCAATGAGCTGGTCCCGCTGGAGCCCGCGGCGTGGGAGGGGCGGATCCTGTGTCAGTGGGACAAGGATTCCTGTGATGATGCCGGGTTCATCAAGATCGATTTTCTCGCGCTCGGGATGTTGTCGCTCGTGGAAGAGGCGGTCGAGCTGATCGCAGACCGTCACGGTGAGGCGCCCGACCTCTCGCGGATCGATTATGAAGACGAAGAGATCTACGACCGGATCTGTTCGGGTGACACGGTCGGGCTATTTCAGGTGGAAAGCCGGGCGCAGATCCAGATGCTCCGCCGCGTGCGGCCCCGGAATCTGGCCGATCTGTCCGTCCAGGTCGCGATCGTTCGTCCGGGTCCAATCGTGGGTGGCGCGGTGAACCCGTATGTCCGCCGCCGGGAGCGGGTCCGGGAAGATCCGAACTACGTCATCCCCTACGATCACCCGTTGCTCGAAGAGGCGCTCGGAGAGACGCTCGGTGTGATCATCTTCCAGGACCAGGTCCTTCAGGTTTGCAGAGCGCTCGCCGGGTTTACCGATGGCCAGGCGGAGGGGCTGCGTCGTGCGATGAGCCGCAAGCGCTCGAAGGAGGCGCTCCTCGAATACTGGGAAGCGTTTCACAAGGGAGCCGGGGAGCGAGGCGTCGATCGCCCCACTGCGCAGAAGATCTTCCAACAGGTCGTCGCGTTTTCGGAGTTCGGTTTCCCGAAGTCGCACGCGGCAGCATTCGGGTTGCTCGCCTTCCAATCGGCGTGGCTCCGCGAACGCTACCCCACCGAGTACTACGTCTCGTTGTTCAATAACCAACCGATGGGGTTCTACTCGCTCGATGCGATCGGACGAGACGCGAGGCGGCACGACATCGGAGTTCGACTGCCGGATCTCAACCTTAGCGGCGTACGCTGCGTTGCCGAGGAGGAGGATCTCCGTGTGGGGTTGGGGTTCGTTCGGGAATGGGGGACGGACGTCGCCGAGCGGGTCGTGTGCGAGCGCGAAGAGCACGGGGCGTTTCTCTCGTTACCCGATTTTCTACGCCGGACGCCCGCGGCCCTGAAGAGAGGCGCGATCGAGAATCTGATCTGGGTCGGGGGGCTGGACTCGCTCGGGCTCGACCGCCGGGAGCTGCTATGGCAGACAGGCCTGTGGCTTGGCCCGGAGACCGAAACCGACACTCAGCGGCGGCGTCGCGAAATGGCGACCAGCAGTGTCGGGATCGTTCGGGAACGCGCTCCCATTCGAGGCCGGTCGTCGACCGACCGTGCGGATCATTATCAGACGGAACTGCAGTTCGACGAACCGTACGCCGACATCGAGTTCGCCGGTACCAGCGATATGGAGCGACTCACCGCAGAGTACCGGATCCTCTCCTTCGCGGCGAAACACCACCCGTTCGCGCTCGTTCGTGACCGATTGCCGAGAGGGACCGTGTCATCGAGAACCTTTGCGGTATTGCCGAACAAGACCGGGGTACGAGTGGCCGGGATCGTGGTTGCCCGGCAACGGCCGCACACTGCGAAGGGCTACATTTTCATCCTCATGGAAGACGAGGCCGGACCGATCAACGCGATTGTACGCCCCGAGATCTACGAAAAATGTAAACGTGCCATTCGTCTCGAGCCGTTTCTCCAGATCGACGGGACGCTTCAAAAAGATGGCGCGACCTTCAACGTGCTCGTGGCCTCGGTCCGCGCGTTACGGTTGGAGAGGGAGCGGGTGCCGGCGTTCCCGAATCCGGGTCGGGTCGGGTCGGTCGATGATGGCTCATTCGCCTACCTCGATACGCTTCGACAGTCCCCTCCTCCGACCATGAGTTGGGGAAGCGGCGCAGGTCGCGGATAGGCATCGTGGCCAGGAGGGTGCGGATAGGCACCCCCCTGCGGTGGCGTTCGACATCGACCGGGCCTATTACTCGGGAGATATCTGAGAGTTCTGGGGGGCGACCGCAGGCGCGCGGTCCCCACGCTGGCCTCCAGTTTGCAAGCCCGGGTCGTCGCCGGCGATTTGGAGTGCTTACACCGACGGAGAGCCAGTGCCCGGCGTCCGTTCACCCGTGGAGACGGAGACATGACGGAGCAAGCGCACCGCGGTGCACCGAAGATCGTGGACAAACCATGGGGCCGGGAGGTTTGGTACGCCCACACCGATCGTTATGCGGGCAAAATCCTCGAAGTGGATGCGGGCCACGTGCTCTCTCTTCAAAAGCATAACGTGAAGCACGAGACGATGTACCTGCAGACCGGCCGCATGAAGTTCACGCTCGGTGAGGCGATCTTCGAGTGGACCTCCGGCGAAGCGATCTCGATTCCGCCCGGAACGGTGCACCGAATGGAAGCTGTCGAAGACAGCGTCATCCTCGAAGTCAGCACGCCAGAGCTCGATGATCTCGTGCGTCTCGAGGACCGATACGGCCGCGACTCGGACGACACGTAGCCGGAGAGCCCATGCGACCGCGACAGACAGGTGACGATTCGGTTCTGAAGCTGATTCATGCCTCGATGCTGGGTGGCACGCTGGTCCTTTTCGCAGTCGCGTTTTTCCTCTATGGCGGCAGGGAACCCGGCGAAGTGGGTGCGGTAGTCCGCTGGGCCTGGCTTGCCGTCGCCGTCGCGGTCGTCTTCGCGGTCGGCGCGGTGCGGGGACGTTTGCACCGCAATTCGGACGAGGCTCAGGTCCGGATGTCGGGGATCGTGATCTGGGCGCTCGCGGAGGGCGCCGCGCTGGTGGGGATCGTGTCGACCATCATGACAGGCCATGTCGTGCCCGCGATCGGAGCTACCCTGATCGGGGTGTTCCTGATGTTGCACCACCGGCCTTCTCAGCTCGGCTGATCACGCGTGCCGGTCGGCCCGATCGTCCGATCAGCCATCGATGGCGGCAAACACCTCGTCGTGCTCAGCGTGCCGCCCGGTAGCCTTCTTGGAGTATACGAGTCGACCATCGGCGGTGACCTCGAATCTTCCGCCGAGCGACTCGATCAATTCCACGGACATGTCGTCGTACCGTTCCTCGAGTGCGGCCGCCAAACTGGCGGCTCGGGGTCGGTAGTTTCAGACGACGCAGTATTCGATCGTAATGTTCATGCGGACATGTTCGGGAATGGATCGCGATCGATCAAGTCCGCGCTCCGGTTCAGGGCGGCTGGAAGGCTGTTGAAGAAGTACAGTGGGTCATGACGTCGACGGTCCCGTCCGGCCCCGCCCACTCCGACGCGCTCGTGGTCCCGACCGCCGTCGCGCCCGTGCGGCGTGATCCGGCGCACGGTTCGGAACTGGTTTCGCAGTGGGTTCTCGGCGAGATCGTGCGCGTCGACGATATCGAAGGGGGGTGGGTCCGGGCGCGGGGGGCCGACGGGTACGCGGGCTGGACTCCGCGTGCTCCGTTTCGTCGAACGGTCTTCGCCACCGAGGATTGGGACGCGGCCGCGACACTCCTCTCGATGGGCACGTACGTGGACGAGAAGGCGGACCCCGCCGGTGATGGGCACTGTCTCGAACGCTTGCCGTGGGGTGCCCGTCTGCGGCGCGCCGATTCGGGCGGTACGGGGGTCACCCTGCCTGATGGTCGAACGGTGACGCCACTGTCGCTCGAGCGTGTCGTTGCACAGCCCGGGTCGGCGAACCCCCCGCCGATCCCCCACGGGTTGGGGGAGACGGTTGCGCGCCTCGCCGGCCACTGGCCCGGCGTTCCCTATCTCTGGGGCGGGCGCACCGATCTGGGCGTGGATTGCTCGGGCTTCGTCCAGGCGGTGTTCGCGAGCGTCGGCATCCGGCTGCCTCGCGACAGCCACCAGCAGGCCGAGGCCCACCCCGATCTGCGAGGTTCCGGAGTGGCGACGGAGCCTGGCGACCTTCTGTTCTTCGCCCCGGACGAGGCTACGATCACGCACGTCGCGCTCGCGCTCGGTGGCTCACGGATCATTCATGCGGCGTCGAGCAACGGGTCGGTACGCGAGGATGATCTCGACACGGACACTTCGCTGAGCGCACTGTTGACACGCTCGATCGTCCGACACACCCGCCCGTGGGCCGGCTGATCCGTCGTCAGTCGGTCTGGATCAGCACTACGGCCGCGGCCATGCCCCCATCATGCGTGATCGAAACGCTGACCGTAGAGGCCCCCAGCGTCGCGAGCTGCCGGGCCGCAGCACCCGTCGTGTCGAGTTCCGGGCGTCCGTGCTCCCCGCTTCGAAGCGAGATGTCCGTCCAGCTGATTCCCTCGCGCAGGCCGGTGCCGAGCGCCTTGAGGAACGCCTCCTTGGCTGCGAACCGGCCGGCAAGGCACTCCGAAGGGTTCGACCGTCCGTCGCAATCCGCGAGTTCGGCGGTGGTAAACAGGCGGTTTGGTGCGCGCTCCGGGTGGCGCCCGAAGACGGCTTCGAGCCGTTCGACCTCGACAATATCGATCCCGAGTCCGACCACCATTCGGGCCTGCTCCCCTTTTCACTAAATTCGTACGTTGCTCACCGCGGAGCCAGAATCTATCCTCCCGCACTTCGCGTGTCCTGCAAGGGCCTACTGGAACCAGACAAAGACAGATGCCACAGGCGCCGTTCGATAAGAGCACTCTCGACGAACTGATCGCGCTCCTCCAGGCAGCGCGCCCCGAGGCCTCGAGGGGCGCGATCGCGGAACTCACTCGTCGACTGATGTCGCGCGGCTCGGCAGAGTTCCTCGCGATGGAGACGCGCGAGGAGGTTGTGGACACCGTTTCACGGCTCTACGGTCTCGTGGACGGGACCGCACCGGGCGACGTCGGGGTCCGCACTGCGTGGGATCCCGCGGACCCCAACCGGGCGGTGCTGCAAACCGTGATGGACGATTGCCCGTTCATCGTCGACACCATCCGGGAGTATGTGCACGCGCTGGGGCTCCACATCCCCCACCTGATGCACCCGGTGGTCGTGATCGAGCGCGGCGAAGACGGCCGCATCACCGAGGTGCGTGAGCGCGCCGCCGACGGCCTGAAAACGTCGATCGTCCACATGTCGATCGAGGGGCACCTCGAAAACTCCGTCCGCGCGAAGCTCGACGACGAACTCCGGGCCCGGCTGAGACAGGTAACCGCCGTCACTCAGGACTTCTCCGCGATGGTCGAGCGGGCCCGGGCGGTCGTGGCTGAGCTGGCATCGCACCGGGATGAGACGGAGTGGCGGGCGGCCGAACTGGACGAAATCCAGGAGCTGCTGCGCTGGATGATCGACTCGGGATTCGTTTTCCTGGGCTACCGAGGGTATACGATCGAGCCCGACGCCTCGGGGATCGACCACATACGTGTCGACGCCGGCGCCGGGCTGGGTATTCTGCGCGACGACGAGAATTCACGGTACGCGACCCCCACGCCGGTGGACGACCTGCCTCCCGAACTTCGAGCGCGTTTGCTCGGCGGTCCCACCCTGATCTTTTCCAAGACGAACGCGGAGTCGCCGATCCGGCGTCGGGCGCAGATGGACTACATAGGAATCAAGCGACTCGGGCCCGACGGCACCGTCCGGGGAGAGCATCGCTTTCTCGGTCTTCTCACGGCGAAGGCGTTCAATCAAGACGCCTCCGCGATCCCGATCCTCCGACGCAAATTCCGGGAGATCCTCGAGCTGGAAGGTGCTCCCCGCGGATCGCACGACTACAACATCATCCTGCAGACCTTCAACTCGATGCCGAAGGAAGAGCTTTTCCTCTCCACCGTCGAGGAGATCCGGGCGGTCATCGACGCGGTCATGGAGACGGAAGGCGCGGACGACGTGCGGGTGACGTCGCGCCCGGATTCGCTCGGTCGCGGGTACAACGTGATGGTGATCCTGCCCAAGAACCGGTTTTCGGCCGCCGTGCGCAGGAAGCTCCAGCGAGCCCTCACCGAGACCTACGACGGGAAGCTTCTCAACTACCACCTCGCCCTGGGTCAGGGCGATCAGGCGCGTCTCCACTTCTACGTGTCGCACGACCCGAAACGTCCGGAGCCGGAACCGGCAGAACTCGAAGTGGTGGTTCGCGAGACCGTAAGGACGTGGGAGGAGAAACTCGACTACGCACTCATCGAGGCGCACGGTCCGATTCGGGCTCAGGAATTGGGAGACGGCTTCCGCGAGCGCTTCTCGAGCGAGTATCAGGCGGCCTTCCGCGTCTCGACTGCCGTCGACGACATCGACCACCTCGATGCGCTCGAGCGATCAGGGGCGCAGCAGGCGAGCGTACGGGCTCTCGGCGAGTTGCGACCGAAGGTCTACCGGCTCAAGATTTTCGCTCACAAGGGTCAGTTCGTTCTGAGCGATGTGATCCCGACCCTGGAGAATCTCGGCTTCCGAGTGCTCGATGCGTATCGGTTTACCATCGGTGAAGAGGCCGAGCCCCTGTCCCCGATGACGATCCACGTGTTCGAGGTCGAGGTGGCGCGCGTTCTCGACGCCGATATCGAGGCCGCGGAAGCCCGGCTGGCCGACGCCCTGCGAGCGGTGCGCGAGGGGGAGGCTGAGGACGACCAACTCAACAGCCTCCTTCTCTCCGCGGACCTCACGTGGGAACAGATCGGCGTATTGAGGGCGTATTCGGGCTATGCATTTCGCATCGGCGCCGTCGTCTCCCGACAGGGGAGTATGCGACCGTTGACCTCGTACCCACGTTCGGCTCGGCTTCTGTTCGAGATGTTCGAGAGCAGGTTCGACCCGGCGTTCGAGGGCGACCGGGAGAAGGCGTGGCGGCGGCTGCACCGTCGGTTCGCGTCGTCGCTGCGGGTGGTCCGCGGGATCGAGGACGACCGCACCCTCCGCCGCCTGATGACACTGGTGCACGCGACCCAACGGACCAACTACTATCGGGGCGACCTCCGCGCGTCGCCTACGATCTCGCTCAAGTTCGATTGCCGAGCGGTCGACTTCATGCCGGAACCGAGACCGAGACACGAGGTGTACCTTCGCGGTGCTCGCACCGAGGCGGCTCACCTGCGCATGGACGACGTGGCGCGCGGCGGAATTCGCTGGAGCGACCGGTACGAGGATTTCCGGGTCGAGGTGCTGGGCCTCGTGAAGACTCAGCGCGTCAAGAACGCGGTGATCGCCCCGGCCGGGGCAAAGGGCGCGTTTATCGCGAAACGGCTGCCGGCGGAGCGGGCAGCCCGTCTCGCCGCCGGCCTCGAGAGCTACAAGGAGTTCATCCGCGGCCTGCTCGAGATCAGCGACAACGTTGTCGAGGACGTGGTCATCCACCCGGAGCGAGTCGTCGTTCACGACGGTCCGGATCCGTACCTCGTGGTTGCGGCCGACAAGGGGACCGCTAAGAACTCCGATACGGCCAACGCGCTCGCGGAAGAAGTGGGCTTTTGGCTAGACGATGCCTTCGCGTCCGGCGGGTCCAACGGGTATGACCACAAGGCCGAGGGAATCACGGCCCGCGGCACGTGGGAGTGCGTGAAACGGCACTTCCGTGAGAGCGGTCTCGACTTCGAGAACGACACCTTCACCGTAGTCGGCATCGGAGACATGAGCGGCGATGTGTTCGGGAACGGAATGCTCCTCAGCAGGAAGCTCCGACTCCTCGCAGCGTTCGACCACCGGCACATCTTTCTCGATCCCGATCCCGATCCGACGTCCAGCTGGGAAGAGCGGGCGCGCTTGTTCGCCCTCCCTACCTCGTCCTGGTCGGACTACGATGCGGCGCTGATCAGCGAGGGTGGCGGGGTTTTCGAGCGCACGTCCAAGGAGATTCCCCTGGCCGATGAGGTCCGCACAGTTCTGGACGTGAAGGACGATGTGCTGAACGGGGAGGAACTCATCCGGGCGATCCTCCGCGCCCCTGTCGATTTGCTCTGGAATGGAGGAATCGGCACCTATGTGAAGGCCACGAACGAGGCCCACGCGGACGTCGGCGATCCCAGCAACGACGGCGTCCGCGTCGATGCCACGGAGGTCCGCGCCCGGGTGATCGGCGAAGGAGGCAATCTCGGCCTGACCCAACCCGCGAGAATCGAGTACGCCCGCGGCGGTGGACGCGTGAACACCGACGCCCTCGACAACTCTGCGGGGGTGGACATGTCGGATCACGAGGTGAACCTGAAGATTCTACTCGGCGCCGCGCTGACCCGGGGGACGCTGGAGCGGGAGGCACGAAACGACGTGTTGCGGGCCTGCGCCGACGAAGTCTCCGCTGCCGTGTTGTCGAACAACTACACGCAGAGCCTCGCGATCAGTCTCGACGAGCGGCGCTCACGGAGCTCGGTCGCGCAGTTCCGTGCAGCCATCGATCGGATGGAGCGCGAGGAAGTCCTGGACCCTGTCCTCGAGCACCTTCCCAATGGGGACGAGCTGATGGCACGGGACCCGGCGACACGGTTGACACGACCCGAGCTCGCCATCGTGCTGGCGCATGCGAAGCTCCACCTGAAGACCCTGCTCCAGCGGTCCCGGATCCCGTCCGACCCCGCCATGCTCGAACTGCTGCGCGAATACTTCCCGGACCGCGCGCTCGAGGTGGTGACCGACGACGATCTGGAGAACCACCGTCTGCGGCCACACCTCGTCAGCACCCTGCTCGCCAATCGCTATGTGGATCGCATGGGCGCTGCGAGCCATATCGGTCTCATGGGGGAGACAGACCGGGCGGCGGCGACGGTCGCCCGAAGCTGGTTCGTGGCCAACGTGATCGCGGATGCGGACGATCTCTACTCCGCCATCCGGACCGTGGATGCGACGGTCCGAACGGGAACGCAGTATCAGTGGTATCTCGAGATGTCGGAGTCGCTCGAACGGGCGACGAGCTGGTTGCTCAACAGCAGTCTGACGACGGGGCCGATAGCGGCCTCGATCGATGCCCTGCGCACGCCTGTTCGCGAGGTGCGCGCGGCGTTGCCGCGGCTGCTCAGTGGCGAGCGCCTCGAAGCGTTCCAGAGCCAGTGCGCGCTGCACGAGATGGACGGGCTCGACCCCGAGACCGCGAGGTCACTCGCGACCTTCCTCTATCTTGACGAGTTGCTCCCGATCGCGAGTCTCGTCGGCCAGACCGGCGCCGATACGGAAGGAGTGGGCGGAATCTACCTGGGTCTCGCGGAGGAGATTGACTTTCCGTGGGTGCGTCGGCGCCTGGACGCCCTGACAAACGGCGACGTGTGGACGCAGCGGAGCGCCCGAATCCTCATCGGGCGCCTCGAGGGAGCGCGACTCCGGATCGCGGCGACGATCCTCGACGGGGCCCGAGACGACTCGGTCGACAGCGTGCTCGAGCGCTTCCGGCATGCTCACGCCGTCGATTTGACCCGGATTCACGCCGTAATCTCTGACATCCGATCGACGGAAGAGTGCCCGCAGTTGGCGTCCCTGCTCGTGGCAGTGGAAGCCGTCGCCGACGCGCGTCTCTCGGCCTCCAAACAATAGAAGGGTGTTGAAGAAGTACGGCGGGTCGCGTTACGGCGACACAGCCCCGGATCCGAGGCGATACGACGACCGCGTAGCCGTAGCTACTCGGAGGAGTGTCAACGATGGAGACGGGGCTGTGCCGCCGTAACCGTCCAATTGCTTGCCCACGTCATTCATGGTGATCGGCGCAGGGGGGTCTCGGGGTTGATCCA
>JBGMQU010000002.1:0-76561 GCA_048060725.1 Gemmatimonadota bacterium
GTCTGCCCATCGACCTTCTCCCGGACGTGTCGTTCCCCACGCTCTCCGTGTGGACTACGTACACGGATGCGGCGCCGGCCGAGGTCGAGCGGTGGGTCACGGAACCGATCGAACGACAGCTCTACTCGATTCCCGGCGTTAGAGACATCACGTCGAGGTCGCAGGAGGGGCAGTCGCTGGTCCAGATGCGGTTCGCGTGGGGCACGGACATGGAATTCGCGACGCTCCATACGCGAGAGCAACTCGACAACCTGATCGAGACCCTCCCGCAGGGCTCAGATCGCCCGGTTATTTTGCGCTCCGACCCCACGAGCGACCCCATCATGACGCTCGCGGTGAGCGGCTCCGACTTGCGAACCCTCCGGGATCTCTCCGAAGCGGTATTCAAGCGGCGGCTCGAACAGCTGGATGGGGTGTCCCTGGCCGGAATCGCGGGCGGACCGGAGCGGGAATTGCGCGTCGTCGTCGACCCGGCGCTGCTGGGCGTTCACGACGTGTCGCTCGACGAAATCGGCACGGCGTTGGACGCGGCGAACTACAACGCGCCGGGGGGAACGATCAAGCGCGGCCGCTTCGAGTACAGCCTTCGGACTCTGGGCCAGTTCCAGGCCATCGACGAGCTTCTGGATGTCGTAATCTCGAGGCCCCGGTCGAGCGGGAGCGCCGTGCGCCTCCGGGACGTCGCGATCGTGCAGGACACGATCGCGGATCTGGAGACGATCGCGCGGTACAACGGGGAAACCGCGATCGGTCTTCAGATCTACAAGGAAGCGAGCACCAACACGGTTCGCGTGGCGGATCGGGTGCTGGAGACCCTCGATCAGTTGAGCGAGGAGTTCCCCCTGGTCACGCTACAGGTGGCGTCGAGCCAGGCGAAGTTCATCGAAGAGGCGATTTCCAACGTCGTGACCGCACTGCTGTTCGGTGGGGTCCTGTCGTTTCTCGTGCTCTTCCTTTTCCTGCGCGATCCGCGGTACCCCGTGGCTATCGGGATGGCGATCCCGATCTCGGTGATGGCGGCATTCGCGCTCTGTTATGCCGCCGATGTCAGCCTGAACATCATGTCGCTCGGCGGGCTCGCGCTCGGCGTCGGGCTCCTCGTCGACAACTCGATCGTCGTACTCGAGAACATCTTTCGCCACCGCGAAACCGAAAAAGACACCCTGGTGGCCGCTTCGCTCGGCGCGCGTGAAGTCGCCGCAGCGATCACCGCGTCCACGCTGACGACGATCGCCGTCTTTGGGCCCGTGCTCTACGTGGAGGGCGTGGCGGGCGCCCTGTTCTTCGATCTCTCGCTCGCCGTGACGTTCTCTCTGGCCGCGTCCCTGCTCGTCGCCTTGACCCTGCTACCCGTCCTCGCGGCCCGTGTTGGCCGGACCACGACAGTCGTCGAATCGACCGAGACGGCCGGCACCGATCGGGCGGTCCCCGATGAGGCGGCCGCCGAGCATGCGGGCGGACGCTTCATCCGCGTCGCGCGTGCAGTGCCACGGTTGGGTGCCGCGACCGTGACCGGTTCGTTCCGTGGAGTCGGATATGTCGGAAGGTCGGTTGGTCTGACGTTTCGGGATGTGTTTCTCGTCCTCGGCCGCGGGCTCTCCGTCGTTTTCCGGCCGTTCCTCTCTGCCTTCGAGCGCGGGTTCGACCGCTTTGCCCAGGCCTACGAGCGCGCGCTCGAGTGGGCTCTGGTCCATCGCTTCACGGTCCTCCTGATCGCCGCGCTCGCGCTCGTCAGCGCGGTGCTGCTTGCGGGAACGCTGCCGAGAGGGCTGATGCCGGCGGTCGACGAACGGCAGTTTCGCGTAGAGATCGAACTCCCGGTCGGCACCCCGATCGAAGCGACGAGCGACGCGGCGGCGCGGCTCGAGCGCACGCTTCTCGACCTCGAAGGGGTTACGGGGGTCTTCGCGAGGGTGGGACGTGCGCGCGGCACAGAGCTGGTCGCGCGGGAACTGACGGGGCTCAACAGTGCCGCGCTCGACGTACAGCTCGACGAGAGTGGGCGGTCCACGGACGCCGTTGTGGCGGACTTTCGTGACCGCCTCGCGACCTCCGGCGTCGACCCCGCCTACGTAGCGGTCGAGACGGGTCGGGCGACATCGCTCGGTCGCGCGCTGGCCCTCGGCGACGCCGACCTGGCGGTGAAGGTGCAGGGGGGCGAGATCGAGGATCTCGTCCCGGTCGCCGAGGCCGTGGCGGAGCGCCTCCGTCAGATCCCGACCCTGGCCGACGTCAGGTTGGACTTTCAGCGTACGCAGCCCGAGCTGCTGATCGAGATCGATCGTGAGGTCGCCGCCCGGCACGAGCTGACGGTCACGGAAGTGGCCCGGGCGATCGAGTCCTATCTGCGCGGTGCGGAGACGGACAACGCGTTTGCCGACTTCGCCGACAAGGTGGACATCCGCGTGACGATTCCGGAGGACCAGCGGCAGGCGCTGGCCGACGTTCTGGCGCTCCGCCTCAAGGGCGTGCCGATCGGCGAGCTGGTCAAGACGACCACCGGGTTCGGCCCGGTGGAGATCCGACGCGAGGACCAGAACCGGACGATTCAGGTTCTGGCCGATGTGACGAGTGGCGGGTTGGCCGCCACTGTCGAACTCGTCGAGCCCCTGGTCGCCGCCGTCCCGAGACCGGCGCTCACGACGCTTCGTGTCGGCGGCGAGAACGAGGAGATGCGGGAGAGCTTCCGGTCGCTGATCTTCGCGTTCGGTCTCGCGCTCGCTCTGGTCTATCTGATCATGGCGGCGCAGTTCGAGTCGCTCGTGCAGCCGCTCGTCGTCCTGACCGCCGTTCCGCTGGCAGCCTTCGGCGCCGTGTTTGCTCTCTGGGGCACGGGCGGGGGCCTCAACGTGATGAGCGCCATCGGTCTGGTGATTCTGATCGGCATCGTGGTGAACGATGCCATCATCAAAGTCGATTTCATCAACCAGCGGCGGAAGGCGGGCCTGGGCAAGCGCGAAGCGATTCTCGAGGCGGGTCGTCTGCGGCTCCGCCCGATCATCATGACGACGATCACGACCGTGGTGGGGCTGCTGCCGCTGGCTCTGGGGATCGGTGCCGGGGCCGACCTGAGAGCACCGCTCGCAGTCGCGGTGATCGGCGGTCTCGTGTCGGCCACGTTCCTCACGCTGATCGTCGTGCCCGTGGTGTATTCCGTGATGGTCGAGCCGACCGTATCGGTCGCCCCGTGATCGATCTCGCCATCAAGCGTCCCGTCGCCACGGCCGCGATCTACTTTGCGCTGTTTGCCCTCGGCGCATACAGCTTTCGCCTCATCCCCGTGGAGGATGTGCCGGATGTAGAGTTTCCGCGACTGACGGTCGACGCCACATGGAACGGGGCGTCTCCGGAGGCCATGGAGGCATTCGTGACGGCCCCGCTCGAATCGGTGATTCAGCAGGTCTCGGGCGTCGAGAAAATCGTGTCCACGTCGTCGGCCGATCGTCGTGGAGCGGGGTCGACGGCGCGGATCGAAGTCGACTTCGAACGCGATACTCGGATGGAGTTCGCCCGTCTCGAGTTGAGCGAACGCATTGGCTCGGTCCGCGAGGAACTTCCCACCGGAGTTCAACCGACGGTCTCACAGTACGTCCCTGAGGAGTTCGCGGAGGAGCAGCAGACGTTCGTGCAGTACTCGCTGACCGGTCCCTATACGTTCGCGAGGTTGGGGCAGATCGCCGAGGAACAGATCCAGCCCACGATCGGTGGACTCTCAGGGGTGTCCGCGGTCCGGATCAACGGCGCGGAGCGTCGGGAAATCGCGGTCGAGCTGGACCGTGGAAAACTCGAGGCGCTCGGACTGCGTCCGGAGACCGTCGCGGCCCAGATCTCCGCGCTTTCGGAGCCTCGCGCACCGGGGTCTGTCGAACTGGATGGCCGTCAGTACGCCATTGCGGTTCGCACACGCGCGCTCGAGGTCGAGGACATCGAGGACATGATCGTGCTCCCACGCGCGGAGGGACCGATCAGGGTGCGCGACCTGGGCCGGGTACGCGATCTGACCGAAGAGCCGCGACAACTGTGGCGCATCAACGGTCGCCCGATGATCACGGTCGGCGTCCACAGGCAGACCGGAACCAACGCGATCGAGGTCGCGGCGTCTGTCCGTTCGCGCATGGACGAGCTGGCGACGGCCCTGCCCCCGGGGGCAGCGCTCGAGCTTGCCTACGACCAGAGCGAGAACATCGAAGAACAGATGACCGACCTCCGCCTCCGCGCGATCGCGGCGGCGATCGTCATCTTCCTGGTTCTCATGCTCTTCCTGCGCTCGCTGGGCGCCGTGTTGATCGTGTTCGCGACGATCGGGTTCAGCGTCCTCATCGCCGTGAACCTCCTGTACATGGGAGGATTCTCGCTGAACTTGCTGACGCTTGCCGGTCTCGCGTGGGGATTCGGGCTGGTCGTGGACAACGGGATCGTCGTCCTCGAGAACGTCGAACGACACCGCCGGGGAGGGAAGGAGCCGAGCCAGGCGGCGAGCGACGGCGCGAAGCAAGTGATGCTCCCGGTTCTCGCCGCCACGCTCACGACCGCAGTCGTACTCGTTCCGTTTGTCTTTCTGCAGGGGGAACTCCGCGTCTACTACCTGCCGCTGTCCTTCGCGGTCGGGTTTTCGATCCTCGCGAGCCTGTTCGTGGCCTTCACCTTCGTGCCGGCACTCGCCGCCCGGTTCGCGGGAAGCGGGGGGACGATTGTCGAGGATCAGAGCGCGACCACTTCGGCCCGAGAGCCCTTCTACATTCGCGGGTACCGTGCGCTGTTGTCCGGAGCGCTCAGGCACCCGTTCGTCGTGCTGATGGTGTGCGGGGGCGCGTTGTGGGGGAGCTATCACCTTTTCGATCAGTACGTTTCGCGAGGGGGGTACTGGGGCGGGTTCGGCGGCGACGACACCGTGATTCGGATCTACATCGAGTTTCCGCGCGGCGCCGGGATGGACCGGACCGACGAGCTGACCCGGTCATTCGAAGAGCGGCTGTCCTCGATGCCGGAGGTCCGGCGTTACGAGTCGATCGTCCTCGCGAACTACGCGCGGATCGACGTCTACTTTCCGGAGGAGATGGAACTCACCAACGTGCCCGTCGCGATCAAGGACCAGATGGTCGCGTACAGCTACGGGTTCTCCGGTGTGGACGTGAGGGTGTACGGGTACGGGCCGAGTTTCTACGGCGGTGGATCCAGTCCGCCCAACTATCGGCTCAAGGTCCTGGGGTTCAACTATCTGGCCGTTCAGGACATCGCCGAAGAATTGGCCCGGCGCCTGGAGCGATTCAGCCGCATTCGCGACGTCGACCCGAACGCGAGCCGCGGTTTCTTTCAGCAGGACAAGGAATTCGAATACTTCGTCGAGCCACGACGCGAAGAGCTGGCCGGATACGACATTTCGGTGCAGGAACTGCTCGGCTTCGTGGCCGCGAACATCCGCGGGGCGCCGCAGACGAGCCGGATCCGCGTCGGAGGGGAGGAAGTCCAGTACGCCGTGAAGGTCGACGGCTATCGCGACTTCGACTTTTACGACCTGTCCGATCTTCGCGTGCCCATTTCGGCCGACGAAGAGGTGCGACTGGAGCGAGTCGCAGAGGTCGGCCGGCGGGAAGTGCTCGCGAATATCCGGCGGGAAGACCAACAATACGAGCGAACGGTGGCGTGGGAGTTCCGGGGCCCCAGAAAGCTCGGCGACCTGGTGCGAGACGCTGTGGTGGATGCGATGGAACTGCCCGCGGGATACAAGATCGATCTGGATGATCGGGGTCGCTGGACGAAGGAGGAGACGCTCCAGATGTGGCTGGTTCTGGGGTTCTCTATCCTGCTCATCTACATGGTCACCGCGGGCCTCTTCGAATCCTTGATGGCGCCGCTCGTAGTTCTCTTTACGCTTCCGTTGGCGTTGATCGGCGTGTTCCTGATCTTTTTCTACACCGACGCCACCTTTACGCGAACGGCCTTCATCGGGACGATCATGATGGGCGGGATCGTGGTGAACAATGCGATCCTTGTGGTCTATCACATCGGGGAACTGCGCGAGCAGTTGCCGACCTCGGAGGCGATCCTGCAGGGCACGCTCGAACGTGTCCGCCCGATTCTGATGACGACGCTGACGACCGTTTTCGGGCTTCTGCCGCTCGTCCTGTTCGCACCGTCGCAAGATCAAAACATCTGGAACGCGTTGGCACTGGCCACGATAGGCGGATTGATCTCGAGTACATTATTCGTGCTGGTGGCGATCCCCGTCGCGTATCGCTACCTGGTGGCGCGGGCCGCGTGAAGCTTCTTCCATTTGGACGGAGCGGCCGGCGGGGATATCCTGACGGACGTTCCCTATCTCCGCCCATGGAGGCTTCATGACACGTTGGTTGCGCGCAGTCGGGATGTTGGCGCTGGTGTTCTCGTTCGCCGCCTGCTCAGACGATTCTGACCCGGCCGCAGACGATGGAGACGCGCAAAGCGTCGCGGAAGCGCCGCCCGCCGAGGCCGAGCCGGCCGGGGATCCCCCGGACGCGCCAGCCGTTGACGATTCAGAGCCCGCTGGAGGAGCCGTGAACCCCTTGATGAACCCCGCCGACCCGGCGATGAACGAGATGGCGCCCGCAAGCTTCAGGGTGCGCCTAACGACAACGAAGGGCGAGGTGGTGCTCGAACTCCACCGTGCGTGGGCGCCTAACGGCGTGGACCGGGTGTACAACCTCGTGCGAGCCGGATTCTACGACGGTGTACGCTTCTTCCGCGTTCTGGACGGTTTCATGGCTCAATTCGGAATCAACGGCGACCCCGCGATTCAGGGACGGTGGAGGAACGCGCACATCGTCGATGATCCGGTCGTCGAGGGGAACGCTCCAGGACGGCTCACCTTTGCCAAGAGCAATGCACCGAACTCGCGAAGCACTCAGCTCTTCATCAACTACCGCAACAACTCCAACCTCGATGCCATGGGCTTCGCGGCGATCGGCGAGGTCGTCGAGGGGATGGACGTCGTCGAGAACCTGTACTCGGGCTATGGCGAGGGCGGGGCGGCCGGGAGCGGGGCCACGGGCCCGGATCAGGCGGCGATCCAGCGCCGCGGCAACGAGTACCTCGCGGCCGACTTCCCCGAACTCGATTACATCGAGAAGGCCGAGATCGTCGACGACAAGGGCGAAGTCGTGAACTGATTCCGTCGTGATGTGAGATTCAGCACCCCGTGCCGTCCAGCGACGGGGTATGTTGCGCGCTCGCAACGATTTGGTCATTCGGCAGGGGGTCGCCCGCTCGGACGGGGCGACCTCTTTTTTTCGCGCTCGGGCACCACGCGAAGCTCGGAAACGTTTATGCGGTAACGGTTCCCACGACCGTCCGTTTCAGCGCCAGAGTGCATCATTCGCTCAGGAACAGCTCTTCGGAACGCCCGCGGATCTGCGCGCGCTACTTGCAACTGACACTGGCGGGATCTGCCGTTACACGACAAGTGACAGCGAATGCGCGACGATCAGAGAGAGAACGCCCGAATCATGGTAGTCGATGACGAGCCGCAGAACGTGCGCTACGTCACCGACGTCCTCCAGTGGGCCGGGTACGAAACGGTCGAAGGTCTGACCGACCCGCTCGAGGCTGTCAACCGCTTCCAGGAGTTCGAGCCCGATCTCGTGATCCTCGATCTGTTGATGCCAGGGCTGGACGGCTTCGGCGTCATGGAGGCCATGCTGGAGAGTGTGGCCGACGACGTCTACTTGCCGTTTCTGATCCTCACGTCGGATATAACGAGCGAGTCGCGGCGGCGGGCCCTGTCGAGCGGCGCCCGCGATTTTCTGACCAAGCCCATGAGCCCGACGGAAGTAAGACTGCGGGTCGATAACCTTCTCGAAACGCGTTTTCTGTACGTCGAGTGTGCCCGACAGGCCAACCTCCTGGACGTGGGCGAAGCGCCTGCTTCGGCGGCGGCTCGGCTGGAGGCGGACCCCACGATCGAATTGGTCGAGCGTTGGGCTGCTTCCATCGATGCGGGGTTGCCGGGCGCAGAGGGGCGATCGAAACGCATCGCCTGGGTGAGCGGTCGCCTTGCCGAAGCGCTCGAACTTCCCGAGACGACGATCGACGAGATACGGGGCGCCGCACTCCTCCACGGGCTCGGGTCCCGACCGAACGCTCGGTCCGGACCACACGACCCGCGGCGCTCCGTTCACGCCGATCCCGATGCCGGGCTGCGTCTGCTCGAAGGTTCGCACCTGCCGGTTCTGGAAGCAGCGAGGCGGATGCTTGCATCCGTGGACGAGCACTGGGACGGGAGCGGTCGTAGCGGTCTCAGGGGCGAAGCGATTCCGATCGAGGGCCGCATCGTCGCCGTGGCGCTCGCGTTCGATGACGCGGTGCACACCGGTGTGGATCCGTCAAACGGTTCCGCTGCGGATGTGGAGGCGCTCTCCGGGAAGCGGTTCGACCCGGCGGTGGTCGCGGCGTTGGGCCACGCGCAGGCAGTGAGCGCGTGATCGGCCTGGTGGAGTAGGGAGGAACGCGGCCATGCCCTGGCCCATGCTGAAGCTGAGTCTACGCTCTCGGCTGTATCTGGTCTGCGCGATCCTCATCCTGATCCTGCTCGGCCCCGCCTACTACACCCTGCGTCAGCTGGTCACCCTGCGTGACATCGCGTTCGACCTTCGGGCGGAGCACGCCGTCGCGCTCCAGCAGGTGGGCAACTTTGGAACGGAGCTTTCGGCCCTGAATCTCTCGCTGACCGAGTACGTCGCGAGCGGAGACCCCGAAGCCCGTGGGGAGGCGATGAACGCCATGGACGTCGCGCGCCTGTACGCCGTCCAGCTCTCGTCCGGTGCCTACGCCGACGTCGCCTCAGAGGCTCGGGCCCGCTTCGACTCCGTGTCCCGCCAGATCGCGACGATCGACAGTCTGGTGGCAGTTTCCAGCCGTCAGAAGGCGCAGGCGGCGTTCACCGAGACGCGCTTCATGTTCACGCGGATCCATCGCTCACTGGCCTCTCTGGCCGACGAGATCGACACGCGCAGCAACGCCGCCGCGTTGCGCGCCGAGACGATCAGCCAACGAACGGCGCGCACGACCGCGGCGGCGACAGGTCTTGCCGCGGGTTTGGCTGTCCTGGTGGCTCTCCTGTCCGTTGGAGCAGTGACGGCCCCGCTATCACGGTTGAGGAGTGCCATGGCGGCGGTTGCCGGTGGGCGCTTTACGCCGCCCCGCGACCTGCCGTACGCGCGTACCGACGAAATCGGCGACCTCACTCGATCCTTCCGATCGATGGCGGAGCGACTCGCCGAACTCGACCGACTCAAGGCGGAATTCGTGAGCATCGCGAGTCACGAGTTGAAGACACCGATCAATGTCGTGCGGGGGTACGTGGAGATGCTCGAGGACGAGTCGTACGGGTCTATCGAGCCACGCCAGCGCGAAGTCCTCGGACGAATCCGCGAGCAGACGGAAGTTCTTCGCGAGCGGGTCGACCAGCTGCTGGCCCTGAGCAAGCTCGAGGCGCAGGGGCTCGAAGTGCAGCCCGAACCGGTGACGGTCTCGGAACTGTTCGAAGACCTTCGTCGGAACTTCGCCGGTGTCGCGGCGCAAAAGCGCATCGTCTTCGGCGTGACGACCGAGCCGACGACGCCCAGCGCGGTGATGCTCGATCCGCGTCGTGTACGTGACGAACTGCTCGGAAACCTGCTCGGAAACGCGTTCAAGTTCACGCCGCGCGGCGGCAACATCGACGTGCGGGCGCGTGGGGAGAGGGGTTGGCTCGTGATCGAGATTCGCGATAGCGGAGACGGGATCCCGCCGGCGGAGCTTCCGTACGTCTTCGAGAAGTACTACCAGGCCGGGCACCACGCCGGGAAGGTGGGCGCGGGACTCGGGCTGGCCATCGCCCGTGAAATCGTGGAGGCGCACGGCGGCATGATCAGCGTCGAAAGCGAGCGAGGAGTCGGGTCGACCTTCCGGGTGGAGTTGCCGGCCGGCGGCCATGATTCGAACACGATCAACGCGGTGTCACGGTTCCGTCCCGATCGCGACAACGAGGCGGAAGCGACCGTCGGACGTCGAGCTTGAGGGTCGGTCGACCGCATCGAATATCCGGATGGATGACGACGGGGTAGCGCCCACAAAAAAAGGGGGCGACCGGGTGGTCGCCCCCTTTCGTATTCGGGTCCCGCCTGACGGCGGTCTCCGATACCCCTACAACAGCTTCAGCCCCCGAGTCCGACGAGGATGTAGGCGCCGACGCCCCACTTGCTCCCCTTCAGGTTGTCGCTCAGCAGGTCGTTGCTGAGGTTGAGAATCGACCAGTTCCCGGCGACGCCCAGGGTCGCTCGATCGCTCAGCGGGAAACCGACGCCCGCCACCGGACCGATGATCAGACCCGTCGCTTTTTCGTCTTTGCCGATCGACGCGTACCCACCGCGCCCGCCCACCCAGAAAGCCGGGCCGCCGCCGGTGCCACCAAAACTGACGGTCGGCTGGACCTCGATCGTGATGGCGTTGAGGTTGTCCTCGCCGGGCTGAGTGCAGCCGATACAAGGCAGGGAAACGTCGCCAGCGGTAGTGCCGTGGGTGCTCCAGCCGAAGATCCCGGCGAGCGAGAACGAGCTTCCGAGACGCGTGCCGAGCGCGCCCTGCGCCGCGAAGCCCGACCCGACACCTTCCCAGTCGTCGCCGGAGAAACCGGAGATGCCCCCGCTACCCGCAAGGAAGACCTGGGCCTGTGCGGCCGAAGGAACCGCCGCGATAAATGCCGCGGCGAAGATCGCCATTAAAAGTTTCTGACTAATCGAACGCATATCTACTGCCTCCTTTTGGGGAGGGCGGGACTGCCCTGTCTCCAATTTCGGATCGGAGAAATGAACTCTACATTGGCAAATAGGGCCGTAGACGGTGCCAATGTCAAGTTTTTTCGAGCCCTCGAGCAGGGACATGGGCCCGCCACTATTGTACTCGCAGTCGCCCCTGACATCTTCTGTTGCGTCCCGAAAAAGTCCCGGCCGCCAGCGGGGCGCTCCGCTCGGGCCGTGGGGCCGGGGAAGAACCTCGTACAATGGTGTCGCGATGCGGGACCCGAAACGAAGTGCCAGCCGGGCCGGCCATTTGCTCCTGGCGATGGGGCTCCTCTCCGCTGGGGCTTCACCGGTCGTTCTCGTCGCCCAGGAGTCGGCCGTCGATCGCTCGCGGGCCCGGGATCTGGGCGTGATCATCGGACACCTTTCGACCGGCCGGTACAACGCGATCACCGACGTGCCGGGGGTTCTCGTCGGGCACGAAACGATCATCATCGGAGATTCGATTCGCACCGGGGTGACGGCCATTCTCCCACATGATCGAAACGTGTTCGTCGAGCGCCCCCGCGCAGCCATCTACGTGGGGAACGGGTTTGGAAAGCTCCTCGGCGTGACCCAGGTGAACGAGCTCGGAGAGCTCGAGACGCCGATACTGCTTACCGGTACATTGAGCGTGTTTCGTGCGGCGGACGCGCTTCTCGATACTCTGCTGGTGCACCCCGACAACCTGGGCGTTCGATCGATGAACCCCGTGGTGGGCGAAACGAACGACGGGTTTCTCAGCGACATACGGGCTCGTCCCGTCGGTCCCGCGCACGTTCGTGCGGCGCTTCGGGCGGCCACGGGCGGTCAGGTCGAGGAGGGCAGCGTCGGCGCGGGCACCGGCACGACCGCCCTCGGGTGGAAGGGTGGCATCGGGACCGCGTCCCGCGTCGTGAGCGCGGGGGGTACCAACGTTACCGTCGGAGTGCTGGTGCAGACGAATTTCGGCGGGCGGCTCACGGTCGCCGGGGTCCCGGTCGGCGAGCGTCTGGCCGAGCTGGGTCTTCGGAGTGCCGCCGCCCCGTTTCCGACCCACCGCGACGGATCGGTCATGATCGTCGTGGCAACCGATCTCCCGCTTGCACACCGCGAGCTCGAACGGGTCGCGCTCCGCACATTCCTGGGGGTCGCGCGGACCGGGTCGTACATGTCGTATGGCTCGGGCGACTATGCGATCGCGTTTTCGACCGGTGAAGGCGATCCTGTGCGTGACGGCGGATCTCTGTCACGCATCTTCGAGGCCGTCGTCGAGGCAACGGAAGAGGCGATCGTCAACTCGTTGTTCAAGGCGACGACCGTCACGGGGCATCGCGGGCGGAGTATGCGCGCCCTGCCCATCCGCGAAACGCTGGACATCCTGAGAGAGCACGGGGCGATCGGCGGCGGGGGCTGACCGGCCTTCCGACTGAACAACTTCGTTACGCGGTCCGCAGCGCGAAGAGAGGGCGACACACGGGATGCGAATCATCATCGTCGGAGCGGGACAGGTGGGGTATCACCTGGCGGATCGTCTGTCTCATCAGGGGCAGGACGTCGTTGTGATCGACACGAGTGCCGAGAAAGCCGAGCTGATCGGCGACCGGCTCGATGTCATGACGATCGTCGGAAACGGGGCGTCGGTCTCCGTGCTCGAGGACGCGGGTGTCGGCAAGGCCGACCTCTTCCTCGCCGTCACGAACCGGGACGAAGTGAACATTCTGGGGTGTCTTGCCGCGGAGCGGATGGGTGACGTCCGGAAAGTCGCCCGGATATCGAACGCGGACTTTCTCGTCGAGCGCAGCGTGCTCTCGCATGAACACCTCGGGATCGACCTGATGATCAACCCCGAGCGGGAATGCGCGTGGGAGACGTATCAGTTGTTCGCGAGTCAGGCGGCCAGCGAGTTGATCCCGTTCGCCAACGGCCAGGTCAATCTCGTGGGCCTCAAGGTGCAGGAGGGAGCCCCGGTGGCCGGCCGTACGATCAAGGAGTTGGGGACGGAGCTGCGCGGGCGGCGCTACACGACCGTGGCCATCGTGCGCGACGGAGTGACCGAGATCCCGAACGGTGCGAGCCGGATCGAAGCCGGCGACCGGATCTTCCTCATCACGCCGGCTTCGGAAATGTCTTATCTGCCTGCCCTCGCGGGCGTTAAACCCTATCCGCTTCGACGCGTGATGATCGCTGGCGGGAGTGCGGAGGCCATGCACCTCGCCCGGTTTCTCGACGCCCAGGGGGTCGACTGCATCATCCTCGACCGCGATCGACAGCGGTGCGTCGAGCTGTCGACGGAACTGTCGCACGCGCTCGTGCTTCACGGCGACGCTACCGATGCGGAACTCCTCGAAATGGAGGGTGTCGCAGGCATCGACGGATACGTCGCCTATACGAACAAAGACGAGACGAATCTCCTCTCGGCCGTCCTGGCGAAGAGTCTGGGGGCCCGCAAGGTGATCGCGATGCTCCACCGGCGGCAGTACATGCCGGTTGCGGCGCGGCTGGACATCGACGCGACGGTCTCGCCGCGGCTTTCGGCCGCAAACGCGATACTCCGCTACGTCCACACGGCCAACGTGTCTGCGGTGGCAGCGCTCCGCGGAATCGATGCGGAGGCGGTCGAACTCGTCATCGGATCGAAATGCCGCGCGCTCGGGAAGCCGTTCAGGGACGTCGACTTTCCCGAGGGTGGTCTCGTCGCCGCCATCGTGCGCGATGGCGAACTCGTCACCCCGAGAGGGGATGACCACGTACAGGTGGGCGACCACGTCGTCCTCTTCTCCCACGCGGAAACCATGCCCAGGATGGAAAAGCTGTTCGCGTGAGGTTCGCCCACCTGGTCCATGTGATCGGGATTACGCTGATGGCCCTCAGCGTGGCGCTCGCGGTGGCGGGCGGCGTCGCGCTCGCGTACGGCGAGCAAGAGGCTTTCGCGTTCTTCGCCGCGGCGGCCCTCAGCCTTGGCGTGGGGGCGATCGCGTTTCGCGGCACCCGGCTCGCCCGGGACCTGACGATCCGCGAAGGATACGCCGTGGTCGGTCTGTCCTGGGTCGTGGTGGGCATCGCCGGAGCGACCCCCTACCTGTTCTCCGGCGTGATCGGCTCCCCGATCGCGGCGTTCTTCGAGTCGGTATCCGGGTTCACGACGACCGGGGCCACGGTTTTCGGCGACATCGAAAGCCTGCCGCGCGGCATCATATTCTGGCGGGCGATGACCCAGTGGCTCGGCGGGATGGGGATCGTCCTGCTCGGGGTGGCCGTGCTGCCGTTCCTCGGCGTCGGAGGAATGCAGCTGTTTCGTGCGGAGGTGCCCGGCCCGACGACCGAACGGCTCACCCCGCGCATCCGGCAGACGGCGACCAGGCTGTGGTATGTATACGCCGGGCTTACGGCGATACAGGTCGTGCTGTACCTGATCGGCGGGTTGTCGTTGTTCGACGCGGTCGTTCATTCGTTCGCGACGCTTTCGACCGGAGGCTTTTCCTCGAGGAACGCTTCGCTGGCGGCGTTCGCATCGCCATTCGTTCAATACGTGACGATCGCCTTCATGTACCTCGCGGCAGTCAACTTCACGCTTCACTACCAGTTGACCCGCGGCCGACTCAGGTACACGCAAGACGCCGAGTGGCGGTTCTTTACCGCGGCGTTGTGTGGCGCGACGGTCGTCGTCTTTCTCATCGCGATGACCGGGCCCGTCGCCGGGAGGATGGAGGAGACGTTCCGCGCGTCGCTGTTCCAGGTGACGTCCATCATCACCACGACCGGATTCGTCACGTTCGACTACGAGAGCTGGGGCGCTGCGGCGGCGCTCCTGCTTTTGTTCCTGATGTTCATGGGGGGGATGGCCGGGTCCACCGCAGGAGGGATGAAGGCGATGCGCCTGCGTCTGCTGGTGCGCCACGGTTTCACCGAGCTCAGGCGCAGCGTGCACCCGCGGGCGGTCATCGTCGCGCGACTCGGGGCCACCCCGGTGCCCGATCCGACGTTTTACCGGGTGCTCGCGTTCGCGCTGTTTTTTCTCGGATTGTTCGCGGCGGGCGCGTTCGCGCTTACCCTGCTGGGTCATGATCTCATCACCGCGATCGGTGCGAGTGCGGCGAGCATCGGCAATATCGGCCCGGGGCTCGGTGGGGTCGGACCCGTCGCCCACTACGGATGGATGGGCGGCGCATCGCATGTCGTGTTGATCTTCCTCATGCTCGCCGGCCGGCTGGAGCTGTTCACGATCCTGCTGTTGTTCCACCCCGATCTGTGGCGACGTCACGCGTCGCCGCCTCGCCTTGGATCCGGGGCTGAGACTCCGTAACGTGACCCGCCAGGGATTTCTTGAGCAGCCTCCCAGGGGAGAAACCGCATGAAACCGCTCGTTCCGGCTTCACAACAGCCACCGCTGCCGGCGGACCGAATGATCGTTCGCGAGGCGCCGGACGAAGAGGCGGTCCCGATGGATGTCCTGTTCGTCGGGGGTGGCCCCGCCGGGCTCGCCGGCGCCATCGAACTCGCCCGCCTCGTGGCGCAGGAGCGCGAGAACGGCGGCCCCGATCTCGAGATCGGCGTGCTCGAGAAGTCCGGCGAACTCGGCGAGCATTGTCTGAGCGGTGCGGTGGTGAACCCGGAAGCCTTCCACGAACTCTTTCCCGACCTGCCCGTATCGGAGTTGCCGTTCCGGGGGGGCGTTCCCGGCGATCGGGTGCACATGCTCACGGCGAAACGAGATTTCCGTCTGCCCACGCCGCCGACGATGCGTAATCACGGGCACTACGTGGCCTCGATTTGCGAAATCGTCGGATGGCTCGGCGCACGGGCCGAAGAAGCCGGTGTCAACGTGTTTACCGGGTTCCCCGCAGACTCGCTGCTCATGGACGGAGATCGCGTGGTCGGCGTACGCACGACGCCGGCGGGACTCGATCGGGACGGGCATCCCGGCTCAGGGTTCATGCCGCCGACCGACCTCACGGCCCGGGTCACGGTGCTGGCCGAGGGAACGCGTGGGCCGCTCTCGGCGGCGTGGCTCGACGACCAGAAGATCGGAGCAGACAACCCACAGATCTTCGCTCTGGGCGTGAAGGAACTGTGGCAGGTGCCGGGCGGACTGGACGCGGTGATCCACACACTGGGGTGGCCACTCCCTCGCGAAGCGTTCGGAGGGAGCTTCATCTACCCCATGGGGCCGGACCTCATCGCGGTGGGACTGGTGGTGGGCCTCGACGCGCCATTCGCGGATCTCGATGTTCATGCCTGGCTCCAGGCGCTCAAGACCCACCCGTTCGTCGCCAGGAGACTCGCCGGGGGAGAACTCGTCGAGTGGGGCGCGAAAACGATTCCAGAGGGTGGGTATCACTCGATCCCCAGGCGACTGCACGGCGACGGCCTCGTCGTGGTCGGCGACGCGGCCGGGGTGGTCGACGTGGCGACACTCAAGGGGATCCACTATGCGATGTGGTCGGGCATCTACGCGGCGCGGACGATTCACGCCTCTCTCTGGACGGGCGATGGCGCGGCCGCGTCACTGTCGTCCTATGACACGGCGCTCCACGATCGACTGCGCGGGAGTTCGCTCTATCGGAACCGAAATATGCGACTCGCCTTCAAGTCTGGATTCTACGGCGGCGGTGTGCGCGCCGGGATGATGCAACTCACGCGTGGCGTCTTCCCGGCCGGCCGAATCGAGGTGAAACCTGACGCGAGCGAGCCGCGCACGTCCCGGGCGGGTATCGACCCGTCCCCGGACGGCACCCTCACCCATGCCAAGCTCGACGCGGTTTTTCGTTCGGGAAACGCGACTCGCGACGACATCCCGTCCCATCTCGTGGTCGGTGACGATGTTTCCCCGGAAATGGCCGCGTTTTACGAACGGCTGTGCCCCGCCGGCGTCTACGAAGTTCAGGACGGGAATCTCGTCGTCAACGCGCCAAACTGCGTGGACTGCAAGGCGACCGACGTCGTCGGCCCGCGGTGGACACCCCGCGAGGGTGGCAGCGGCCCCGTCTACAAGCGGATGTGACGTGAGCGGCCCCCGTTGAACGAGTCGGATTCGTCTCCTGTGGAGAGTGAGCACCGAAGGCCGTACCGCGGAGAAGCCACGGGGTGGCTCTCGCGGGCGATCTGGCCGTTCGCGACGTGGTTCGCGGCGCAGTCGACGATTCCCTTCATCATGTTGTTTCTCTTCGCTCTGAACCGGACGCGAGTGTACGGTCGACACCGGATCCCGATGGAAACGAACACCCTCCTGTTGTCGAATCACCAGTCCATGATCGACTCGTTCCTCCTCGTGTTCGCCGCCTTCGTCCCGCGAGAGATCGTTCAGCCATCGCTTCTGCCGTGGCACCCGGCGGCCGAGGAGAACTTCTTCAGGAACCGCGTGATCGCGTGGGTCTTCACGATGCTCAAATGCATTCCGGTGCGCCGGGGCAGGCCCGATCTGAAGGCCATTAATCGTTCGATTCGCGCGCTCCAGGAAGGGACGATGATCCTGTTCCCCGAGGGTACACGGACGCGAGACGGATCGGTCGGAAGAGCGAGGCCCGGGGCGGGGTTGCTCCTCCTGGAGACGGGCGCGTCCGTCGTCCCGGTCACCATCACGGGCATGGATCGCGTGTTGCCGATCGGCGCGTTTTTCCCTCGTTTCGGACATCGGGTTTCCGTGTATTTCGGACGCCCCATCGACTACGCGGATCTGGCCGGCGAACCCCGGTCCCGCGAGACGGCCCAGAGGTTGGTCGACCGGGTCATGGATCGGATCCGTTTTCAGCAGCGAGTGATCGAGCGGATGGCGGCCCGACGCTGATCGCCGTACTGGACAGGGGCCACCTTGCAGTGCACCTTCCGCCCATGTCGACTACCCTGTTCTACGTCTTTGTGACGCTGCTGCTCGCCGTCCTCATCGGCGGGCTTATCGGGGCCGGATTCGCGTTCGGCTGCAAGCTGCCCGACCCCGTCGAGAAGGAGGGCGCCGACGCCGGCTGAGTTCCGGTCTCCAGCGCGCTCGCGGCGTGTCCCGCATCTTGCCCGGCGGCATTCACGCATCTTCCGAACGGCCCCCCGAACCGCTATTTTCCTGTGCTCCGCTACGAGGGTTACTCCTGGGCCCCGGGACCTCGTGGTGGCACACAAGCCAAGAGGTGATGTATGACAATGACCTTCAGGGACGAGAGCGGATTGCGCTGGAAGGCGTGGCTCGCCTCGCGTGAGGTCTTCTGGCCCGATCCCAAGGACAAGGGACCTCCGCCCGACAGCGAGGCCGTCGTCTTCGTCTGCTTTTCCGACCCGCACCAGCCGCAGCGTCGCACGAGGCTTCCTCAGGGCTCCTTCAAGGAATTGAGCATCGAAGATTTGAAAGGGCACTTCAAGAAGGCCAAGATCGACCCGACCATTCGATAGACGACTAAAAGGATTAGAGCGCCGAGATGACCGCGCAGGCAAAAACGAAGGGACTCGAGGGCGTCGTCGCCTCCGAGACGGCCCTCAGCTTCATCGATGGACAAGAGGGTATCCTCAGCTATCGGGGATACAACATTCACGACCTCGCCCCAAACGCTTCTTTCCTCGAGTCGGTCTTCCTGCTGTGGAACGACCGTCTCCCCACGAGAGACGAACTCGCGACCTTCGAGGCCGAGATCGCCGGACAGAGGGCACTGGACGCCCGAACGCTCGACGTCCTGCGCCTCCTGCCCACGGATACGACGCCGATGGCGGCGTTACGCACTGCCGCCTCCGTGGAAGGCACGACGGATCCGGACGCCGAGGACAACTCGGCCGAAGCGAATCTGCGGAAGGCGAAGCGTCTCGTCGCCCGGTTCCCGACCATGGTGGCCGCGTTCCACCGTCTGAGGGGCGGTGCCAATCCGGTCGAACCCGATTCGTCGCTCTCCCACGCCGCGGATTTCGTCCGCATGGCGAACGGCGAGGCGGGTACCGATGAGGCGGCCGCGGCGCTCGACCGCACCTTACTGCTCTATCTGGACCACGGGTTCAATGCTTCGACCTTCACGTGTCGCGTGATCGCCGCCACACTCGGCGACATGCACTCGGCCGTGGTGGGAGGGGTCGGCGCGCTCAAGGGCTCTCTCCATGGCGGCGCAAACGCGAAGGCCATGGAGACGCTGCTTGAAATCGGCGAGGTGGAGAACGCCGAGCCATGGCTCGAGAAGGCGTTTGCCGAGAAGCGCAAGATCATGGGATTTGGTCACCGCGTGTACAAGACCGAAGATCCGCGCGCCACGCACCTTCGCGAGATGTCGGCCCAGCTG
Source organism: Gemmatimonadota bacterium (assembly GCA_048060725.1). Lineage (GTDB taxonomy): Bacteria > Gemmatimonadota > Gemmatimonadetes > Palauibacterales > Palauibacteraceae > Palauibacter. Next base: position 19,022 of record JBGMQU010000002.1, read on the forward strand.
ACACACCAGGCCGGTCTCGACAAATACTACGAGATCTCTCGCTACCTCGAAGAGGAAATCAAGGCGAAGAAGGGGATCAATCCCAACGTCGACTTCTACTGCGCGACCGTGTACTACTCGCTCGGGCTGCCGATCGATCTCTACACGCCCATCTTCGCCATGGGGCGGATCGGGGGCTGGTCGGCCCACGTGATGGAGCAACACGCAGACAATCGGTTGATCCGGCCACGTGCGAGGTATGTCGGGGGAATGGATCTGCCCTGGGTTCCGATGGACGATCGATAAACACGGTCGGGTCCCGGCACCGGAGCGGCGAGCGAATGCGCAGCATCAGAAGCGGGTCTCGGGACCCGCTTCTTTTTTAGCATAGTCCCGTCCTGACGAGCAGTCGGGGTCGCGCGAGGAGGCAGGCCGAGATGAGCGAACGCATGGTGAAGGCCGGGCTTCCGGCGGCGAAGGAAGTGGATGTTCTGGCGGTGGCATGGCTTGCGGAAGCTCCGGTGACCGGGGCCTGGTGGGAGGAACCCGCCGCACGGTGGCTCGAGCGTCAGGAGACGCTGGGCTCCTCTGAGCCCAGCGGTTGGGTGAGGCTGGACGCGGAAGGTCAACCGGATCTGTTCGTCGTCCGTATCGGGGACGCGGTGCCGGCGGATGTCGCGATTCGCCGCGCCTCCGGCGTCGCGGTACGGGCGGCTCGCGAGCGTGGCGCAGACTCGGTGGGTTTCGTGGTCCCGGAGTGGGTCCCCGACTCCGCCGCGGCGTGGCAGGCGGCGGCGGAGGGCCTGGAGCTCGGAGATTGGCGATACGACGGATTGCGCGACGACGAGAGACTCTCCAATCCGCCGTCCACGCGCGTGCTTTACAGCGGAAACACGCAGGCGATGCCGGACGCCGCGGCCGTGGCTCGCGGTCGCACTCTGGCCATGGCCCAGAATACCGCGCGCGAGTTGATCACCTTGCCCGGTAACGTCGCCACGCCGCGCTACCTCGCCGACTCGGCGAAGCGACTGGGGGAAGCCCACGGATTCGAGGTGCAGGCGTGGGGCGAGGACAAACTCCGCGAGGAGGGGTTCGGTGCTCTTCTGGCGGTCGCGAAGGGGTCCCTCGAGGAGCCGCAGTTTCTCATCCTCGATCACGCCGGCGCCGGCGGCGATCCGTTCGTGGTGGTGGGAAAAGGCGTGACCTTCGATGCGGGCGGCATCTCGATCAAACCCGCCGCCGGTATGGAAGACATGAAGTACGATATGTCCGGAGCGGCGGCCGTCATCGGGATCATGGTCGCCGCTGCGGAGCTCGACATTCCTCAGCGCGTCGTGGGGCTGATCCCGGCCACCGAAAACCTTCCGTCCGGGACCGCGGTCAAGCCCGGGGACGTGATTCGGGGGTTGTCGGGCAAATCGATAGAGGTGATCAATACCGACGCCGAGGGACGGCTCATACTGTCCGACGCGCTCACCTTCGCCCAGCGACTGTCTCCTCGCGCGATCGTGGACATGGCGACACTCACCGGGGCGTGCGTGGTCGCTCTCGGGCACCACGCGCTGGCACTCATGACATCGAGCGACGAGTTGGCAGAGCAGCTGCAGGTCGCCGGACAGTCCGCCGACGAACGGGTGTGGCGTCTCCCTCTCTGGCCGGAGTATCGGAAACAAATGGACTCCGAGATCGCCGATATCAAGAACACGGGCGGTCGGGCCGCCGGGACGATCACGGCGGCCTGGTTCCTACGCGACTTCGTCGAGGACGGGGTGGAGTGGGCCCACCTGGACATCGCGGGCACGGCCTGGTCCGATGATGCCCGGGGCTGGCAGCCGAAGGGGGCCGTCGGGGTCGGGGTGCGGCTGGTGCACGAATGGCTCAGGGGACGTTCCTGATCCTCCGCGGTGCCAGGCGGGCGGTGCTTGCGGGTCTCGGGCTCCTGGCGGGCATCTCGCTACCGGCGACCGGGCAGGATCCGCCACCCGTAGACACCCTGGTCGCCGCCTTACCCGATTCCGCTCGCGGGCTGTTCGAGCGACCTTCCCGCACAGAACCGCAGGCCTTTCCCCAGCGGCGATTCGAGTTGCGTGGCTCGGCCACGGAGGTGTTCGAGTGCGATCGCGGCTGCCTCCTCTCATCCAGCGCCCTCTCACTGCTCGACCTGTTGTCCGAGTTCGTACCGGGCGTGACGAGCCTCCGCGCGGGGTACCTCGCGGGTCCTCACCAGCTGCTCGACGGGCCGTACGGCGCCGGCTTCGTCGCCCTCTACATCGATGGGCGGGAGGAACCCTCCCTTGAACGCGCGCAAACCGACCTCGCGCGGCTGTCGCTGGTGTACGTCGAGCGTGTGCGCGTTTTTCGAGACCCTGCGGGTCTCATCATCGATGTGGAGACGTACCGACACTCCGGTCCTGCATATTCGCGGATCGGCGGCGGAACGGGGAACCCCCGCCTCCAGACACTGGAGGGCGCGTTCGCGAACGGGCTCTCAAACGCGTTCATCATCAACGGCGGCTTCCAGTTACTCGACTCGGAGCAGGGAGGGGCGGCGAACAACCGCTTCGACGCGATGGCGCGGGTCTCATGGATGCCGCGTTCCAATGACTTCGGCGTGCAGTTCGAATACCGCACCGAGTCGATCGACCGAACCGCGGCCGACACGGCCGAGGTGCGTCGAAACTCCCTGCTGCTGCGCGCGCGTGGAAACCTCGGCGATCGAACGCAGTTCGAGCTCTACGGGGCTCGATCCAGCTGGAAACTGAAAGACGGCGGCGCGGGGCTGGTACTCCCGCCGTCAAGCGAAGATGAGACGGACGAGGAACGGGCCGCACGCCTCTCGCGAGGGGCCGACGTCGTCTCTGCACGGCTCACGAGCGGTCTGGGCAGAGGCTCGGGCTCGATCGAAACGCGGCTGTCCTCCGGCGGGGCCTATGCCTCGTTCACGGGCGACCTGTCCGCCGGGTATCCGGTGGGTCCCATCGTCGTCGAGGCGGGATACGGACTTGGAACCTGGACGGGCTTCTCCACGTCCGCCTGGCGCGGAGGGGTGGCTTTCTCCGATACCCTGCTCATCCCCTTCACGTTGCGTGGCTTTGCTTCGGGAGGCGATCGGGGCGTTGGCGACCCGGTGCTCGACACCGCGCAGGTCGTGGGGTTCAGCGCGGCCGGTCTTGGCGGGGATTTGGGCCTGGGGCCGTTCCACCTGTCCGGAAGATACTCGGCTCAATCGCTCGATCGAGAACTGGGGTTCAACGCCAGCTGGGACCGGGCCGCCGTCCTCGACTCGGCCGCCGTCGACATTTCGACCTGGGAGGCGCGGTTCGCAGGTCCGCTGATCCCCATAGGCAAGATCATTCCGGGTCTGGCGCCGATTCGAATTCGCGGATACTACCGCTCCAATTCGACCGCGGGAACGCTGCCGCTCTATGTTCCGGACACGATGGCGCGGGCCGAACTCACGCTCAACGACACGTTCTTCCAGAACAATTTGGAACTCTGGCTGAGCGTGTATTTCGAGCGGACGGGTGCCCGTCGGGTGCCTGTCGCGGGCGATGCGGAAGTCATTACCGTCGAGGCCTACTCATGGCCCGGAGGGCAGCTGATGGTGAAGATTGGGGACTTTCGTTTTTTCTATCGTTTCCAGAATCCGGGCGGTCAGAGCGTAGCCGATATTCCGGGTGCGACCTTCCCGCTCGCGCTGGGCGTGTTCGGGATTCGCTGGGAGTTCTTCAACTAGACTCCACATTCGTGCGTAGCACCATTCTCAGGAGGCGTACTTGATCCGCAGCATGACGGGATACGGGTCGGCCAGCATGAACGTCGATGACCGGACAATTACGGTCGAAGCTCGCTCGGTCAATTCCCGCGGCCTCAAAGTCGTGGTGAAGGGACCACCGGGAATCGAGGGGCTGGAAGTCGATCTGCGCGCGGTCGTCGAGCGTGGCGCCCGCCGCGGGCGAGTCGATCTGTTCGTGCGGGTGGACGAGCGAGCCGAATCTGCCGCGAGCCGGGTACTGGACGAGGAGCGCGTGCGGGATCTCCTCGCCGGGGCGGAACGTCTTCGCCGCGAGTTCGGTGTCTCTGGCGAGCTCGACCTGGCGACGATGGCGCGGCTTGGCGGGCTCTTCAAAGACCGGGCGCGGGACGTGGATCCGGCTCTGCTTGCCGAGGCCGCGGCCGAAGTCACGGGCAGGGCGATGGTCGGACTGGTCGAGATGCGCGAGCGCGAAGGCGACCGTCTCGAAGACGACCTCCGCGAGCGACTGGCGGGATTGGATTCCGGGCTCGCGGCTTCCGAGAAGCTGGCGCCTGAGCGCCTGCAGCGGGAGCGCGCGCGTATCATCGCCGCGGTGGCCGAACTGGCCCAGAGGGGTTTCGACGAAGATCGAATGGCTCGCGAGATCGCCATGATCGCGGATCGTTGGGACGTTGGGGAGGAACTCGTACGAGCCCGGTCACATCTTGCCGCCTTCGCGGAATACCTCGACCGTCCGGGTGACGAGCCCGTCGGCAAGCGGCTGGGGTTTCTCGTGCAGGAGCTTCAGCGCGAGGTGAACACGCTGGGCGCGAAGGCGAACGACACGAGAATCACGGCGCACGTCGTCGAGATGAAAAACGACATCGAGAGGCTCCGCGAGCAGGTGGAAAACGTCGAATGAGCGAACGCCCCGACGCGTCCGCCCGGGCGTTCGACCCCGACGCTTCGTACCCCGTGATCCTGGCCGGTCCGTCGGGGGCCGGGAAGACATCGCTGCGAGATCGTCTCCTTGGTCGGGCGCTGGCCGCGCGCTTCCTGTTCTCGGTTTCCATGACCACGCGCGCTCCACGCGAGGGCGAGGAGGAGGGGTCGGACTACCGGTTCGTCGATGTCGAGCGTTTCGAGACGCTGGCCGCCGATGGCAGGATGCTCGAGCACGCCGTCGTCCACGGAGACCTCTACGGCACCCCGATCGCGAACCTCGATGCGGCACGGGAGGCGGGAAGACACTTGCTGCTCGACATCGACGTTCAGGGCGCGCGGCAGGTGCGTGAGCAGGTTCCCGACGTCGTGTCGATCATGGTGCTCCCGCCGAGTCGAGAAGAGATGCTCCGGCGGTTGCAGGGAAGGGGGACCGAGAACGACGAGCAACTTCGCCGTCGGTATGTCTCCGCCGTGTCGGAGTTGGAGGCCGTTGGCGAGTTCGATTACGTAGTGATCAACGACGTTCTCGACCACGTCGTCGAAGACGTGCGGGCGATCATCGAGGCAGAGGAGCACTCGATCTCGCGAGTCGGAGAGGGGGCCCTGAAATTCGCGAACAGACTGAAGGGTGAAATCGAACGGCAGATGCAGTAAGTTGCTCGGCTCGGCCCGACACAGGATAGCACGGACACACTGTTTCAAAACCAACGCGCGGATAGGGGCGATACATGAAGGTCTTTACACCGGACCAGGTCGCGAAGGCGGCCAGCAACAAATACCTGGGCGTACTCGTGGCGGCGAAGTACGCTCGCGAGCTAAACGCGTTGCCGCTCGAGCGGTCGCCCTACGGGGCTGTGAAGCTGACGACGATCGCCGTCGAGGCGCTGACCTCCGACGAGCACAAGCTCCAGTACCGCCTGGTCGGCAAGCACCCTTCTGAAGGGTAGTCTTCCCTAATCTGGTCAACCCCGCCGGGCCGCGGCGGAGGAGCGACGATGCGGCCCTTCGATGGACGCCGGGTGCTGCTTGTCGTCTCGGGCGGCATCGCAGCCTACAAGAGTGCCTTCCTGGCTCGTCGGCTCACCGAAGCCGGAGCCACGATCGACGTCGTGCTGACCGGGGCGGCCCGGCGATTCATCGGTTCCGTCACGTTCGAGGGCATCACGCACCGCCCCGTCCATACGAACGTCTGGGATCGACCAATGGCTCATCTCGATCTCGGCCGTCTGGCGGATGTGGCGGTGGTGGCCCCGGCCACGGCGGACATGTTGTCGCGGCTTGCCTCCGGACGCGCGAACGACCTCGCGGCGGCGACGCTTCTCGCCGCCGCCTGCCCATTGATTATCGCTCCGGCCATGAACACCCGGATGTGGCGTCACCCCGCCACCCGGCGCAACGTCGCCCTCCTTGCGGAGAGCGGGGCCACATTCGTGGGTCCCGATGACGGACCGCTGGCCGAGGGAGAGACGGGGATGGGGCGCATGGCGGAGCCGCCCGAGGTGCTCGCCCAGATCGGCCGAGTCCTCGAGGGTGACTCGAAGCTGGCAGGCCTGAAAGTCGTCGTTACGGCGGGGCCGACTCGGTCTCATATCGACCCCGTCAGGTTTCTCTGCAATCGTTCCTCCGGCCGTATGGGGTTTGCGCTGGCCGCCGCCGCGTGGCGTCGCGGTGGCGACGTCGTGCTGATCAGCGGTCCAGGGCAGGCCGCGCGCCCGCACGGGCCCCGCATCGTCGAAGTAGAGACCGCGCGGGAGATGCTCTCGGCGCTTGAAACCGAGTTGACGGACGCTCACATCTTGCTCAAGGCGGCGGCCGTCAGCGACTTCGAGGCGTCCGAGGTGCGGGAGTCCAAAATCAAGAAGGAGGCGAACGGGACGCTGAATCTGTCCCTCCGGCCAGGTCCGGACCTGCTCCTCGCAACGCGGGACGCTCGGGCCGGCAGGGGAGTGTTCACTCTGGGCTTCGCGCTCGAGACCGACAATGCCCTCGAGAACGGTCGCGGAAAGCTCGAGGCCAAGGGTCTCCAGTTGATCGCGATCAACGATGCCACGGACCCCGACGCCGGCTTCGAAGTCGCGACCAATCGAGTCACACTTCTCGATGAGGCGGGGCACCACGAAGAGTTGCCCGTTCTCCTCAAGGAAGAGCTGGCCGATCGACTTCTGGACCGCATCGAGCAGGCGCTCGACGCGTGACGGACCAGGGGCCTCCGCCGGCCGATCTCGTGCGACGGTACCTCGAAAACTTACGGGGCCTCGGGACATCCGAGGTGATCCTGGAGGGTCTCACTCGCGACGAGGCGCTGGCGCTGTCCGCCGGTCGGCCCGGAGTCGGCGCTCGTGTCGACGGCCCCATCACGGACGAGTCGATTTCCGACGCGCCGGATCTCCCGTCCCTGTCTGCGCTCGTTTCGGCGTGCACGCGCTGTGCGCTGCACCAGACACGAAAGATGCCGGTGTTCGGGGAAGGGGCGGACGACGCCCGGGTGGTCTGCGTGGGCGAGGCCCCCGGTGCTCGGGAGGACGAAACCGGCCGCCCGTTCGTGGGCCGGGCGGGCCAGTTGCTGGATCGTCTGCTTCTGACTGTGGGCCTGGGGAGAGAATCGGTGTATATCTGCAATGTCCTCAAGTCTCGTCCACCGAATAACCGGGATCCGCTTCCCGATGAAGTCCAGGCTTGTTCGCCATATCTCCTCCGACAGCTCGCCCTCATCGAGCCCGAGGTCATCATCGCCTTCGGCGCGTTCGCCGCGCGAACGCTGCTCGGGACGACGTCGGCGCTCGGACGCATGCGCGGGTCGGTGCACCGGTACGCGGGATATCCCGTCGTGGTGACCTACCACCCTGCGGCCCTGCTTCGAAACCCGGGCTGGACACGCCCGAGTTGGGAGGACCTGCAGCTCGTGAGGCGGCTGCTCGATGGGCAGATGCGTGGCTGATTCGGCGATTCCGTTGACCCACGATGCGTTCCAGGGACGGCAAGCGCCCTGGTCCGAGGAGGCCGAGCTGTCCGTGCTCGGTGCAATGCTGATCGACGGGGACGCCGTTGCGGTCGCCATCGAACTGATCGCCGATGGGGCGTTCTACCGCGAGGCGAACCGCCGGATCTACCGGGCGATGGTGAGACTCTACAACCGCAGCGATGTCATCGACGCGGTGACCCTCGCGGACGAGTTGAAGTCGGCGGGGGAGCTCGATGGTGTGGGCGGAATGGCCTACCTCGCGCAGCTCGTGGATGCGGTTCCGACGGCCGCGAACGTCGAGTACCATTGCCGGATTCTCCGGGACAAGGCGGTTCTTCGGCGACTCATCGAATCGGCGACCGAGATCGTCCAGGACGCGTACCAGGCGGCTGGCGGGGAAGTCGAGGAAACCCTGGATCGGGCGGAACAGCGAATCTTCGAGATCGCGCAGACGCAGCAGCGCAGCGGCTTCGTCTGGATCAAGGAGATCCTCTGGCCGGCCTTCGAGAGGATCGAGGAGCTGCAAAGGAACCCCGGGTCCGTCACCGGTGTCCCGACCGGCTTCCCGGAACTCGACAACATGACGGCGGGCTTTCAGCCCGGCGATCTGATCGTGCTTGCTGGCCGTCCCTCGATGGGAAAGACGGCACTCGCGTTGAATTTCGCGCAGCATGCGGCCATCGAAGCCGAAGTGCCGGTGGCCGTGTTCTCGCTCGAGATGTCGAAGGAGTCGCTGGTTCAGCGGCTCCTGTGCGCCGAGGGTCGGGTCGACTCGAGCCGCCTGCGCCGGGGCTCGCTCCAGGACGATGAGTACCAGCGTCTGGCGACGGCCGCGGGACTCCTGAACACGGCGCCGGTCTGGATTGACGACACGCCCTCGATTTCTGCACTGGAGGTTCGGGCCAAAGCTCGGCGGCTGACGGCAGAGGTGGATCTCGGTCTGATCGTGGTCGACTACATGCAGCTCATGACCGGGCCCTCCCGCGCCGAGAATCGGCAGCAGGAAATCAGCGCCATCTCCCGGGGTCTCAAGGCGGTGGCCAAGGAACTCGGTGTACCGGTGCTTGCGCTCTCTCAGCTGTCGCGAGCCCCCGAGCAACGCACCGGCGACCATCGCCCCCGCCTGTCAGACTTGCGGGAGTCCGGGGCCATCGAGCAGGACGCCGACCTCGTCCTCTTTATCTTCCGCGAAGAGGTGTACAAGTCCCGCGAGGAGGTCGAGCAGGATCCCACTCTCGCGGGTCGGGCCGAGCTGATCATCGGCAAGCAGCGCAACGGACCGACCGGCGGACTCGGCCTCTATTTTCACAAGAGCTACACGCTCTTCGAGCCGGTCTCGCAGCGGGACGAGCCTCCGCCCTTCTGATGGCGGCGACGCAGCGATTCATCTGTCGTGACTGCGGACGCGAGACGCTGCGGTGGGAGGGCAAGTGCCCCGGTTGCGAGTCGTGGAATTCGCTGGACGAGGTTGCCCCGAAAGCGAAGTCACGCGGGGCGATGCGCTCTGCGAACGGGTCGACTCCCGGCCCGCTCAGTGCGAGCGCCGGAAAGGAAATGCCGCGGAGGGCGGTCGGTCTCGGAGAGGTCGATCGTGTCCTCGGGGGAGGTTTCGTTCCGGGCTCGATTCTGCTGCTCGGTGGTGCGCCAGGGGTAGGGAAGTCGACCCTGTTGCTTCAGGCGGCCGGTCGAGTGGCGTCTTCGGGCGGCAAGGTCCTCTACGTGTCGGGCGAGGAGTCGGAGGAGCAGGTGCGGCGTCGAGCCCGGCGAATCGGTGGGGGAACCGGCGACGTGTTGTTCATGGCCGAGACATCTGCCGAGGCGATCGTGGATGTGGCACGTGCGACCCAGCCCGATCTGGTGTGCGTCGATTCGATCCAGACGACCGTGACGGAGGGCGGCTCGTCGGCTCCGGGGTCGGTCAGCCAGGTTCGCGACGCAGCCGACGTTCTTCGGGTCTACGCGAAGGAATCGGGGACGCCTACGGTGATCGTCGGCCACGTGACCAAGGGTGGCGGTATCGCCGGCCCGCGAACCCTGGAGCACATGGTCGATGTCGTGATGCAGTTCGACGGCGGTGACTCGGCCCGGGTCCTCCGAGCGACGAAGAACCGCTTCGGACGAGTCGGCGAACTCGCGGTGTTCCGGATGGCCAGCGGCGGTCTGGTGCCGGTTTCCGATCCGGGACGGTTTGCGCTCCGGGACCGGGCCGCGGGTCCGGGATCTGCCGTAACGGCCACCATCGAGGGGGCACGCCCGCTGGTCGTCGAGGTGCAGGCCCTCACGACTCCGTCGAGTCAGCCTGCTCCGCGTCGGATGACGACGGGATACCCGCAGCGCCGACTCTCGATGCTGTTGGCTGTCCTCGAGAGAAGAGGAGGGGTTCCGCTGGAGCGGTCGGAGGTTTTCGTCAACGTCGTCGGGGGATTTCATGTCGCCGATCCCGTGGTGGATGCCGGCGTCCTCGCCGCGCTCGTATCGTCCGAGCTCGACAGGGTGCTTCCCTCCGGGTGCGCCTTTCTGGGGGAGGCGGGACTGACCGGTGAGCTGCGAAGCGTTCCCGAGCGAGAGGCGAGGTTGAGGGAACTCGTACGGGCAGGGGTCACGGACGTCGTCCTGCCGACGTCGGAGACGGTGGAGGCGGGGGACGGCGACGTGCCGGTGGGCGTGTCTCTGCACGAGGTTCGGTCGGTGCACGATCTGGTTTCCTGGGTGTCGTCGAGGGCGGCTTCCACTCTTCCGTCCGCATGACGACCGCGGTCATCGTGGCGGCTGGCCGCGGGGATCGTCTGCCCGGTGAGGTGCCGAAGCAGTTTCGCGACCTCTGTGGTCTCCCGATTCTCGAGTGGTCGGTACGCGCGTTCGAGGCGCACCCGGAGGTGGATCAGGTTGTCGTGGTGCTGCCGCCGGAGCTGGCCGAGCCCCCGCCCGAGTGGCTGGCCGACCGGGCGATCGTCGTGGCCGGTGGGGCGACGCGCGCCGCGTCGGTCGTCCGTGGTGTCGCAACTTCGGGTCGGGAGACGTCGGTGTTTCTGATCCACGACGGGGTGCGCCCCTTCGTTTCGTCTGCGACGATCTCGAAGGTCCTCGACTCCGCGCGGAGCGGGCCTACGGTTCCGGTGCTTCCGGTGACCGACACGATCAAGTGTGTCGATCGGGATGGATGGGTGGAACGCACCCCGGCCCGGGATGCGTTGCGGGCTGCCCAGACACCGCAGGGATTCCCCGCCGAGCTTCTGCGAGAGCTTCATCGTAGAACGGACGTCCCGGAAGACGTCACGGACGACAGCGTGGGTTGTGAGCGTTCTGGCATCCCGGTCAGGACGGTGATGGGTGACGCCAGAAACCTGAAGATCACGAGCGAGGCAGATCTGGACTACGCGCGCTGGCTCGTTGAGGGCGGGATGATCGAGCGTCCGAGCCTGTCGTGATTCGTCTGTGCGACGTGAGGTCGGGTGCGATACTGGCCACGGGCGAGGATGCGGTCCGGCGTAGCGCTGCGTGGCTTGACGAGGGGGGCATGCTGGCCCACCCGACGGAGACGGTGTACGGGCTCGGGGGACGTCCCGATGCCGACATCGACGCGGAGATCGCGAGGCTGAAGGGGCGGGATCCGGGACAACCGTTGATTCGGATCGCGTCGGACTTCGATGAGCTGCGGCGCGCGGTGCCGATGGCCGAGTGGACAGGTGGCGCGGAGCGGCTCGCCGAAAGATTCTGGCCGGGGCCGTTGACGCTCGTGCTTGCCTGGCGAGGTGCGGAGTCGGGAGGCGGCGTGGCGGTTCGAGTGGATGCACACCCCGTACTGCGTCGGGTCCTTCAGGAGAGCGGTGGAGTCATGACGTCTACGAGTCTCAACCTCGCCGGGGAGGCCCCGGCCGGGACGGTTGGCCAGGCGCGTGAGATTCTGGACCGGCTTCCCGATGCCCGACGGCCGCTGTCGATCCTCGAGGCCGGCGACGTGGGTCCTTCGCTTCCTTCCACCATCTTGAGTCTCGTCGGCGAGCGACCGCGGCTCATCAGGGAGGGCGCAATCGGTCGGTCAGAACTCGACGAAGTGTTGACCACGCCGGTTCAGGGGTCGCATCCGTGAATCTGCTTTTCGTCTGCACCGGTAACACGTGCCGCAGCCCCGCAGCCGAGGTGCTCGCGCGCGCGGAGGCGGATCGCCGCGGGCTGGGAGGGATCCACACCGCCTCGGCCGGGACGTTCGCATTCGCGGGGCAACCGGCGGCAGGAGTCAGCATCGCGGTGGCCGGAGCACGGGGCCTCGATCTGTCGGGTCACCGGTCTGCCGAGCTGAGCCTCGAACTCGTCGAGTGGGCGGACCGCACATTCGCCATGACTGCCTCTCACGCTCGCGGAATCGAGGAGATTGTCCCTGGTACTACGGTCTCGCTGTTGACGTCGGCCCTCCCGGAGGGACACCCCCGTCGCGGGCGCGGCATCGCCGACCCCGTCGGAGGCGATCGGGAAGTCTACGAGGAGACCTACCGCGAACTCGAGGAGGCGATTTTCGCGCTCTTCGACCGGCTCGGCCCCGAAGCGACCGGTGAGTCCGCCGAGGCCGCGGATGGGACGTGAGTTCGTTCTTCTTGGCGACCCCGTCGCGCACTCGCTCTCCCCCCGTATCCATGCAGCGGCTTTCGACGCCTGGGGTGTTGACGCGACGTATCGGGCCCAACGGGTCGAGGCGGCGGGTCTGGCCGCGGCGGTACGGTCCGCGGCGGCCGGAGGAGGCGGAAACGTGACGCTGCCATACAAACGCGCGGTGGCGGCCCTGCTCGAGGACGCCACACCCGATGTGGTGGAGACGGGGGCGTGCAACTGTTTCTGGCGCGACAGGGGCGATACCCTCGCCGGCGACAACACCGATGTCGGTGGTTTTATCCGGGCGCTCGGCGACCTCGATGTCGAGGTGACCGGCGCCGCCGTACTGATCCTTGGAGCGGGAGGGGCGGCCGGCGCGGTCGTTAGAGCCGTTCAGCGGCTCGGTGCCGGCCGGGTCGAAATCTGGAATCGAACGACCGCTCGGGCACGCCGGTTGGCGGCCGAGGTCGCTGGGGATGTCATCGTGCACGATCGGCTGCCGGAGGAAGGCGCCTACGATCTCGTCGTCAACGCGACCGCTTGCGGACTCCGCCTTGCGGATCCGTTGCCGATGGATCTCCGGGGAGGCACCGCCGCCGCCTTCGACCTCGTGTATGCGCCCGGCGGCACCCCATGGGTGAAGCACGCGGCCGCTCTTGGAATCCCGGCCACCGACGGCCTGGGGATGCTCGTCCATCAGGCGGCGTTGTCGCTGCGCCGCTGGTTCCCGGATCGCGAGCCACCGTTGAAGGAAATGTTTCGGGCCGCCCGTGGGGCTCCCGGCTGACGCCGCTCCCCTCTCGCGAGAGCATCTCGCGGCGCATTCTTAGCGGACTGGACACCCTTCTCCCACCGGCCTGCGTCGTGTGCCGGTGTGCGCTGGCGCCCGATCAATCGCCCCTCTGTGGCCTGTGTCGTGCGCGGCTCCCGCGGTTGCCCGCACCCGCGTGTCGACGTTGCTCGGCGCTGGTCGCCGGGTCACCGGTCGACCGGGGCCCGTGTCCGCCGATCGACGGGTGTCCCGCGTGCTCGGCCTGGCCGGACGCGCTTGTGGGGGCCTTCGCGCCACACTCCTACGAGGGGACGGCCGCAGTGCTCGTACGCGCGCTGAAGTACGGCCGCTGGAGATCGGTGGCGCTCCCGATGGCGGAGGCGATGACTCCGGTCGGCCGCCGGGCGAAGGACCACCTCGGCGGGGATCAGCCGCCGGTCATCGTACCTGTTCCCCTGAGCGCCTCGCGCCTGCGCGAGCGGGGTTTCAACCAGGCGGAGGAGCTGGCCCTGCGCGTAGCAGATGGGCTTGGTCTGCAGGTCGTGTCGTTGCTGGGTCGTGCGCCGGGACGACAACGACAGGCAGGGGCGGGAATCGTCCGGCGCGCCGAAAACGTGCAGGGTAGTTTCTTCCTCGCAGACACGCGGCGCGCCGGCGGCGGGTCGGCCCTCCTGGTCGACGACGTTCTGACGACGGGGGCGACGACCCTGGCCTGCGTCGATGTGCTGTCCGAGGCTGGTTTCTTACATGTGGCCGCCCTTACTTTTGCGCGCACGCTTCGGGCGCCGAGAGCGCCGAGCCAGGCTAACGGGACGAACAGAGGGCTGGAATGACGAGAGTAGCGATCAATGGCTTTGGTCGGATCGGCCGCAACATTCTCAGGGCGGCGATTCAGTCTTCCCATCGGGATCTCGACTTCGTGGCGATCAACGATCTCACCGACGCGGAGACCCTTGCCCACCTCTTCAAGTACGATTCCGTACACGGACGTTTCCCGGGCGACGTTCGCGTCGAGGGCGACGATCTCGTGATCGGAGACAAGCGCGTGACCGTACTGTCGGAGCGCGACCCGGCGGCGCTTCCGTGGGCCGACATGGGCGTCGATATTTGCATCGAATCCACGGGATTGTTCCGGTCGCACGAACAGGCCTCCAGACATACGGAGGCTGGAGCCCAGAAGGTGATCATCAGCGCGCCGGCGAAGGAGCCGGACGTCACCATCGTGCTCGGAGTGAACGCGGACGACTACGATCCGGACAACCACCACATCATCTCGAACGCGAGTTGCACGACGAACTGCGTCGCACCGGCGGTGAAGGTTCTCCACGATTCGTTCGGGTTCGAGAGCGGGCTGATGACCACGGTGCACAGCTACACGAACGATCAGCGCCTTCTCGACCTGCAGCACAAAGACCTGCGGCGGGCGAGGGCGGCTGCGATGTCGATCATTCCCACGACGACGGGCGCTGCGAAGGCCGTGGGCCTCGTGCTTCCGTCGATCGCGGGCAAGCTCGACGGCATGTCCATGCGCGTTCCGACGCCCGACGTGTCGCTGGTCGATCTCGTCGCGAACCTCGCCACCGAAACGACCGTGGAAGAGGTGAACGCCGCGTTCGCGAGCGCTGCGCGCGACCATATGAACGGTATCCTCGACTATACCGAGGAGCCGCTCGTGTCGATCGATTTTACGGGCGACCCTGCCAGCTCGATCATCGACGCGCGTTCGACGTCCGTGATGGATGGCACGATGGTCAAGGTGATCGCCTGGTACGACAACGAGTGGGGCTACTCGAACCGCTGCGTCGATCTGGCCGAGTTCATCGGCGAACGACTGCCGGCCGGCGCGACGGCCTGACCTCGCGGTGAAGAGAACGCTCCGCGAACTCCCGGCCGCCGATCTGGCCGGGAGACGCGCGCTCGTGCGCGTCGATTTCAATGTCCCTCTCGAAGACGGGTCCGTAGCCGACGGCACCCGAATCGAGGCCTCCGTGCCGACCCTGCGATGGTTGCTCGACGCTGGCGCGCGTCCGGTGCTGCTGTCGCACCTCGGCCGCCCGCAAGGCGAGCGCCGGCCGGAGTATTCTCTCGCTCCCATCGCTCTGCCTCTGGCGGAACTCCTCGGCGCCCCGGTCCGATTCTTTGAACGGTGTGAAGGAGACGACGCCGTGTCGGCCACGCACGGATTGGGCGCTGGCGAGGTGCTGCTGCTCGAGAACACGCGGTTCCTCGCCGGAGAAACGTCCAATGACCCCGAGTTGGCGCGACGATTCGCGGAACTCGGCGACCTGTACGTTCTCGATGCGTTCGGGACGGCTCACCGCAAGCACGCCTCTACCGCGGGCGTGGCCGAACGAATGCGACCGGCAGTCGCCGGTCTCCTCGTGGAAGGAGAACTCGAGGCGCTCGGACGTCTGAAGGACGCGCCGGATCGACCCTTCGTGGTCGCCTTCGGTGGGGCCAAGATCTCGGACAAGATCGATCTTCTCCGTGCGTTCGTGTCCCGCGCCGACCAGGTCCTCGTGGGCGGGGCGATGGCGAACACCTTCCTTCGGGCCCGTGGGCTCGAAACGGGGGTATCTCTTGTCGAGGAAGAGGCCCTGGACCTCGCGGTCGAGATTCTCTCCACCGCTGGCGACCTCGTTCGTCTTCCCACGGATGTCGTTGTGACGACCGATCCGGGTGATCCTGCCGCCCCGGTCCGGGAGGTGCCCGCCGACGAAATTCCCGCCGATGCGGCGGCCATGGACATCGGGTCGGCGACGCGGTCGACATACGCGGCCACCGTCGCCGGAGCGCGGTCGTTCTTCTGGAACGGCCCGATGGGGTTGTTCGAGGATCCTCGCTTTGCCGAGGGTACGTTCGCCGTGGCGCACGCGGCTGCCGCCGCCACATCGGTCGGTACGTTTACGGTGATCGGGGGAGGAGACTCCGCTCGGGCCGTTCGAGCCGCCGGCCTCATGGACGCCGTATCGCACGTCTCGACAGGTGGGGGGGCGGCGCTGGAGTTTCTCTCGGGCGGCGAGTTGCCTGGCCTGGCCGCGCTCGAAGACGCGTGATCCCCGTGTCATTCGCAACGTGCTCAGCCTACAAAGGGGAGGACTGATGGAGCCGACGCGCCCGCTGTTCGCGGCGAACTGGAAGATGCACCTCGGCCCGCGGGAGACGACCGATTTCGTCCGGGAGTTCTCGCGCTTGCATGCTCCGCGAGCCGGGGTCTCGGTCGTGTTCTTCCCTCCGGCGATCAGCCTGGCCGCCTTCGGTGAGGCGGCGAAGGGGCGTCCCGACCTGGAATTCGGCGTACAGGACGTCCATGCGGAAGAATCCGGGGCCCATACGGGTGCGATCGCGGCCGGCATGGTTGCGCAGGCGAGTGCCCGGTGGGGACTCGCGGGACACTCGGAACGGCGACGCGAGTTCGGAGACGACGACGAACTTGTCGGACGGAAGCTCATCCGGCTCCTCGAGGCCGGTCTCCAACCGGTCCTTTGCGTCGGGGAGACGTTGGAGGAACGCGAGGGCGGCGAGCTGGAATCGGTGCTGCACCGGCAGATCGGTGCCGCGTTCGAGGCGTTGGACGAGAGCGATCGCAGACGACTCGTCTACGCATACGAACCGGTGTGGGCGATCGGGACCGGACGGACGGCCGGCGCGGCGGATGCGTCCGAGGCGCATGCGATCGTACGGCAATGCGTCGCGGAATCTACGACCGATGACGACGCGACGGCCGCCATCATCCTTTACGGCGGCAGCGTAAAGCCCTCGAACATCGATGAACTCCTCGCGGCGGAAGGCATCGATGGGGTCCTCGTGGGTGGGGCGAGCCTGCAGCCGCGGAGCTTCGCGGACATCTGCGCGGGTGGGGCGTAGCGGGCCTCGATCGTGTCGCGGGGCGCACGGCTGGTTTGCCGAGTCGCCTGTCCAAACCTAGTTTGAACTGTCCTTCAGAAGCTCCCGCGGGAATGATCCTGCGGCGGTGTGGCGCTCGCGGTGGGCGCCCTTTTTTGTAAAAACAGCGAGCCAGAGATGTTCGGGTTTCTCGTAGCAGTAATTACAATTCTCGCGGTGATGCTCGTCGTGATCGTCCTCCTTCAGTCCGCGAAGGGCGGCGGACTCGCTGCCTCGTTCGGTGGGGCCTCGTCCTCGACCGATTCGTTCATGGGTGGGAGACAGACTGCCAGCGCACTGACGAAGATGACCTGGGCCGGGGGCGGGCTCTTTCTGTTCCTGGCGCTGGTGCTGTCGGTGATGTCGTCGAGGCCCACCGCGGGGCCGGAGTCCATCCTCCGAGAGGGTATCGGGACGCAGCCTGCTCTGCCCGATGCGCCGCCGTCGCTTCTCGATGCGCCGCAGGAGGCGGCCCCCGCCGGCGACGCGGGCGCCGATGACACCAGCGCGGTCGAACCGGGCGCCAGCGATCCGGACTCGGGCGGCAACTGACCGCGGAGTCTGACCGACCGCGGAGTCTATCCGACCGCGGGCGGACGACGTCCGGGGCTGAAAGAGGGGTCGGGCAGGTCGAGAAAGTCCTCGTACCTCCCGGCCTCTTGCTCTCTGGAGAGCCACTCGTTGAAGCCCGACTCCACCAGCCCCTCCAATCCGCGCCCGTCCTTTGCCGTGCGGACGGCCAGCCAGTCGGCGTACTGGTTCTTCACGTCGGCCGCGTGTCCGCGTGTCCAGCGCCACTCGATCTCGTGACGCGCCGCCTCCGCGACCAGCTCTTTCCAGAGCGAGAGATTCTCGATTTGGCCGCCCTTTCGCCTCCAGCCCCGATGCGCCCATCCGTGTACCCACTCGCTGATCCCCTTGATCAGATACTGGCTGTCACTCGTGAAGACCACCTGGCAGGGGCGGGTGAGAGACCGCAAGCCAAGGATCGCCGACATGATGGCCATCCGGTTGTTGGTCGTATCGGGATCGAAATGCGCGAAGTCGCGCCGGCGCCAGCCACCCCGCTCGTCGAAACGTTCGATCAGGCCGGCTGCCGCGCCCGGATTCGCGCGGTCGCCGAACTGGTTGCCCAGACACGACTCGTCCGCGAACATGTGCACGACGGGGCCCGTGTAGGGGCCTTCGCCCGGGTTGGAACTCGTGTCGGCGGTCACGGCGTCTCCAGTCTCGTGCGCTCAGGGACCCGCAAGGGGACTCAACTCGACCGCCCCATTCGACACGACATATGAACGAGATGCAACCTCCACGCGGCGGTGCGTTCCGCTCCGGGTACCTCCTCCTCGAAGATGGTCGCCGCTTCGATGGCGAGTACCTGGGGCCCGACGAGGCATCGACCGGGGAAGCCGTCTTCACGACGGTCATGACCGGATATCAGGAAGTGCTGACCGACCCCTCCTTCGCTTCGCAGATCGTCGTGATGACGGCGCCGATGCAGGGAGTCTATGGAGTGAGGGATGCTGACGAGCAGTCGAGCCGTCCGTGGGTCTCGGGGTTCGTCGTGCGACACCTCTCGAATCTCATCGGTTCGATGCCCTCCGACGACAACCTGCCGGGTTACCTCATGCGGCACGCGATCCCGACCCTGGTGGGCGCTGATACGCGCGCGATCACACGGCATATTCGGGAAGCCGGTGCCATGGGCGCCATCATCACGCACGACGGGGTGCCCGAGGCCCGCGCGAGAGAGCGTCTCGAGGCAGAACCCTCAATGGCCGGACGCGATCTCGCAAGCACCGTGTCGACCGCGGAACCGTACGAGCTCGACTCGCTGGCCGATGGCCATGAGAAAGGGCTCGTGCTCTGTCTCGACTATGGGGTGAAGACGCGGAGCCTCGATCTGTTCCGACGAGCCGGGTATCGGGTTCGCGTCGTTCCTTGCGGTACGCCCGCCGCGGTGCTCACCTCGACCGGGATGGACGGGGTGTTCGTCTCGAACGGTCCGGGCGATCCGGAGGCGGTGCCAGGGGCGGTCGACCGGATCCGGGCCCTGTCCGATGCCGGCATCCCGTTGTTCGGCATCTGCCTCGGTCATCAGTTGATCGCGCGTGCGTTTGGCGGCAGAAACTACAAGCTCCCCTACGGGCACCGGGGCGGAAATCATCCCGTCCTGAACTATGCCACCGGTGCCGTCGAGATCACGTCGCAGAACCATGGCTTCGCCGTCGAGGAACGTGACGGAGAGATCGCGGGGGCGCCGAGTCTCGAGGTTACGCACCGGAACCTCAACGACGGGACGGTCGAAGGGGTTCTTCATCGTGATCGGCCGGTCTTCGCGGTCCAGTATCATCCGGAATCCGCTCCCGGCCCACACGATAGCCGCTACCTCTTCGAGCGCTTCGTGGATGCCATGGTCAAGGCAACGTAACACCAATAGATTTAACTACATACGGGGGTCACCGTGAGCGAGAAGAACTCCAGGGGTACAGTCATCGCGATCATCGCGGTGTTCGTGTTATTCGGTCTCGGGCTGGTGCTCTCGTTGCGTGTCCTGAGCGGTGGATCGGTTCTGCCGGCAGGAGCCCGCGTGGCCGTCATTCCGCTCCGGGGGCCGATCGTGGGCGAGGAAGAATTTCTCCGCACCCTCGAGGCGTACGAGCGCGACGGGTCGATCCGTGGGTTCGTGATCGAGATCGAGTCGCCCGGGGGGACCGTCGGCGCCTCGCAGTCGATCTACGAAGGGATCCGGGCGCTCCGGGACGGGGGTGACCGTCCGGTGGTCGCGTGGATGGGTGATGTCGCCACTTCGGGTGGGTACTACGCCGCCATGGGGGCCGACAGCGTGATCGCCCTGCCTGGAACGATCACCGGATCTATCGGCGTAGTTATGGAGTTTCCGGTGGCCGAGGAGTTGTATCGCAAGGTCGGCGTGGACTGGGAGATCGTAAAGAGCGGGGAGCACAAGGACATGGGCAGTGCGACCCGTGCCCTGAGCGATGCGGATCGCGAGATCCTGCAGGGGCTGGTCGATGACGTTCACGCACAGTTCATCGAGACGGTCGCTGCGAATCGGGATCTGGACGTAGAGCAGATCGCAGCGCTGGCGGACGGCCGGATCTTTTCGGGGCGTCAGGCCATGGAACTCGGTCTGGTCGATGGATTGGGGACGTTCCGGGAGGCGGTCGCGATTGCCGGCCGGATGGCCGGCCTCGGAGACCGCCCGGCCATCGATCGGCCACGCGAGCGTGCCCGGGGGCTCTGGGACGTTTTACTGGGCCTCACGGGCGTCGAGGCACGGGGGTTGCTAAGGACATTCGTACCAATGCACTCGGGCACGCCGAGATTGCTATTCGAGTGGCGGTGAGGCGCCGCGATCCGGGCGAAACGCAAGAATGGTCGGGTATGCGGCCTCAGTTTTCGGAGGGAGAAGCGATGACGAAGGCGGATTTGGTCGAAGAGGTCTGCGAGGCGATCGGGCCCGGCGTAACGAAGAAAGACTGCGCCGCGGTGGTCGACGCGTTCCTCAACGCGATCAAGCGGGCGGTGTCCGATGGGCGGCACATTGAGATCCGCGGTTTTGGAACGTTCAAGGTGCGTCAGCGGCGCACCCGCATGGCTCGGAACCCGAGGACGGGTGAGCCGGTGAGCGTACCGGCCAGGGCGGTACCGGTGTTCAAGCCATCGAGGCTGTTCAAGGAAGAGGTCGGCGAGAGCCATGAGCGCCAGAAGGAGGCTCCGCCGCAGCCGTCGTTCCCTCAGGGGCTCGGTAGCAACTGGTCAGGGGCTCGGTAGCAACTGGTCGTAGAGCGGCGATAGTCGGCGTGTCTGATCTGGAGCTCTGGAGCGCGCGGGCGTTCTGGAGCTTCGTCAGATCTGTATGCCACCCGAACTGCGTCGCGCCGACCGTTCACGACCCGAAAAACTCTCCGATTCGTCGAATGCCTTCGGCGAGTGTCTCGCGTTCCACTGCAAAATTGAAACGCAGGTAACCGGGCGATCCGAACGGTTCGCCCGGTACGCAGGCCACGGCGTGGTCTCGCAACAGCTCTTGCGCGGCCTCCATCGAGGTCCTCGAGTCATCGACGAGTTTCGCGTAGAAGTAGATCGATCCGTCTGGCGGCCGCACCTCCAGCTCTTCGATCAGCCGTAAACCAGCCAGCCCTTCCTTGCGCCGGATCCGCAGCTTTTCGAGCAGATCGGCGATGAACGCCTCTCGTGCTTCCGTCATCCCCAGGGTCGCGACAGCCGCTTCCTGTGACGGACCCACGGCGCCCGATGTCGTCTGGCCCTGAAGGTCGGAGGCCTTCCTGATGAGTTCCTCGGGGCCGACGGCGTAGCCGATTCTCAATCCGGGCATGCAGAATGCCTTCGACATGCCGTCGAGTAGCACGACTCTCTCCGGCACCTGGTCGACATCGTACACGGACGGGACCTCTTCGACATAGCCGAGCCGCCGATAGATCTCATCGGAAAGGATCCAGATTCCGTGGCGATCGGCCCACTCGAGAATCGCGGTGAGCGCAGTCGCGTCGTAGACCGCGCCGGTAGGGTTGCCAGGGCTGTTGAGGAACAGGCCTCGCGTGCGATCCGTGCGTGCCGCCTCCAACCGATCGACGTCGGCCACGAAGCCCTCCTCCCACGTCGTGTCGACGATGGTCGGTGTCGCCCGGGCCAGCCCCACGATCGCAGTGTAGCTTGGCCAGAACGGCGCCGGTATCAAGACCTCGTCTCCGGGACCGAACAGCACGAACGAGCAGTTGAAGAGAGCCTGCTTGACCCCCGCTCCGACGATGACGGTGGCCGGATCGATGGGGCCGTGGGAGGTGGTGTCCTCGAGATATCGCGAGATGGCTTCACGAAGTTTGGGCAGACCTGGTGTGGGCGGGTACCCTGTCCTGCCCGCGGCGATGGCCTCCATGGCCGCGCGGGCCGCGAAGTCCGGGGCAGGGAACTTTGGCTCGCCGGCAGAAAGGTCGATGATGGGCACACCATCAGCCTTCAGCTGGCGGGCTCGGGCGGCCAGGGCGAGCGTGGCAGACGGTTCGAGTTGAGCGACGTTGGTTGAGAACTGCACGCGAGTCGGTCCGGTTTCATTTGTAGGAAGCTCGGCGAGCCTCTATTTTGGGGTTGCCGAATCGGGCGGAAACTACCCGCACCCACGAACCTCGACCACCCTGAGTGAGACTCGATGACGACGGAAACCACGCTCTCGATCACGCCGGGCGCCACCCTCGCGGCGGCCCGTGAGTTTTTCATCGGGGCCACGAGGATGGCCGACGCGTGGATCGAGTCCGAGAGCGTCTCGCACGTTTCGTTCTGCACATTCAGGGGAAACGTGTCGATCGCGGCGGTTGCCGACCCGGACGACGCTTCCACGACGAGAGTCCGGGTCACGACCCTGCGCGAAGAAGGTCTGGTGCCACGGCTCATCACGTATCTGAATCTTCAGGCGGTGTGATCGTGTCGGATACGATACGGGTCCAGACCCTGTTTTTCGGGATCTACGGCGAGTTGGCCGGCGATCGCGACGGAACCGCGGAGCTGCCCGCGGGAGGTACGGTGTCGGATCTCATCGACGTCCTGAGACGGAGTCTCGACTGGATTCCCGAACGGGTAGTAGTGGCGGTCAACCAGAGCTACGCGGAGGCGGCCACGTTGCTACGCGACGGAGACGAGGTCGCGCTGATTCCCCCGGTCGCGGGCGGCTGAGGGCCTCGTGATCGAGACTGCCGTGACGTCCGAGTCGCTCGATCGGCTCGAGTCGTTCGACGACCTGTCCTCGCATTCCGATGGGGCCGTGCTGATCTTTCAGGGGCGGGTTCGCGAGACGAACGATGGGCGCGCGGTGACGGGACTTTCGTATCAGGCCTATGGCGAGATGGCCGAGAAGGAACTTCGGTCGATCTGCGAAGAGGCCGCGGAGAGATACTCGATCGGAGCCCTGCGCGCGATCCACCGCGTGGGGGAACTCGCGCTCGGCGAGGTGTCCGTCGTGATCGGTGTGGCCGCACCGCACCGCGCCGATTGTTACGAAGCCTCGCGCTTCGTGATCGAGGAGTTGAAGGTGCGTCTGCCCGTGTGGAAGCACGAGCGATATGTCGATGGGGATGCGGCCTGGGTCGGCACCGATCTCGCAGTCGAATCCCATGGTCAGGCCACGACCGGGGACCGGAAGGGGATGTCGGAGTGAGGGACCAGTTCGGAAACCGGAGCCCTGCTCAGCGCGTTAGACGAGGGTGTGACCTCGTGGCTCCCGCCAGAGTCTGACTGACGGTCATCGGGTGAGGGAAAGGAGAGGACCAGCATGACGTACGAAGATCGGATGAGGCACCGCGATCTCGTGGAGCGGTCTGCCGCACTTGTCGAACAGCTCGGCGAAGGCGACGAGTGGGCTTCGGTCACGCGCGGGGAAGCGCGCGAACTGGCCGCTCTGATACAGGAACTCATCGGGGAACTCAGCCCCGAGCGTTGGGACCACGTGATGGAGGCGGTCGTCAACGAGGCGGCTCGCCGAGCGGGCTCCCTTCAGCCGGCGAGTCAGTAGGCCTGGGCATCGGCGTCCTGGGTCGGCCTCCGAGCCGAGGAGGATCCGATGTTCAGGTGATCGGCACCTCGGACTCGTGAAGAGGGCGTTCGATCGCCACATCCGGCGTTCCGTCGAGTGAAACCACTCGGGGTTCGATCGGCTTCCAGTTCTCGTTCCAGAGAACCTCGATCGTCGGCCGCATCAGGTTGTCCGGGTTTGTCGCGACGACCCGACCGATGGCCCCGGACGACAGCTTGACGTAGGAGTCGAGCGGGAACACGGAGATTTCGTCCGCCAGCGCATCTACGATCTCGTCATCGAAGACCGTGCCGCGCATCTGCATCACGCGCTCCAGCGCCTCGAAGGCGGTGAACGGCGAGCGATACGCCCGCGAGTGCGAGAACGCCTCGAACACGTCCGCCACACCGAGGATCTTCGCTACGCCGTCGATCTCGTCTCCGGTAAGCTGCTCCGGGTACCCGGAACCGTCGATGCGCTCGTGCTCCTGCCGGATGGCGCGCTGTAGCCACCGGTAGTCGGTGCCGAGCCGGGAAACGATCTCCGCACCCAGCAGCGGGTGCTGCTGCATGACCGTGCGCTCTTCGTCGGACAACTCGCCTTCCCTGAACAGGATCGATTCGGGGAGGCGGGCCATCCCGACATCGTGGACGAGACCCGCCTGGATCACCTGAAGCGTGTCCGCCAGGGACATGTCCCTGCTCATCGCGATCTTCGCCGCGAAGATCGCCACGTTCGTACAGTGCGTCGGAATCTCGAAGCGCTTGTACGGTTCGAGTGCTCGGTTGAGCAGCAGGTTGCTCTGCAGCATCGACGTATGAACCCGCTCGGCCACCATCCGTGCCCGAGCCATATCGGGCTCCTGGCCCGCGCGTGCGCCCACGAAACACTCCCGGGCGAATCCGACCGCCTCCGCGTAGAGCGGTCGCGCGGAGAAGCGTGCCGGCCGGCGGACATGGACCGCGGGCTGTCGCTCGTCCGGCCGCGCCATGACCGACGGATCCTCGATCAACGATCGGCAGAGGGCCGTCAGAGTCTCCGCACGGAATGGCCGGGCGATGAAGTGCGCGAACGCGGGCTCGCGGTCGAGTGCGACGGTGGACGTGTGCCCGGGCGCGAGGATCGTAATGAACGCGGGGACCGCACCGAATTCACGATCGCGGGCGGCTTCGGCGACTCCGGCGAACACCAGTCGTGGATCCGCTACCTGGTCGTCGCAGATCACGATGTCGACGTCCGTCGATCGGACCGCCTCGACGATCGAAAACACATCGGCGGCGAGTTGAGCCTGAGGATCGACCCGGGCGAGCGCCTCACGAACGGGCTCGGCGTGCTCGGTCCTCGCGGACAGCAGGGCGATGATTCGCCGGTCGCTTCGCGTCGCAGACCCCTTGTGCGCCATGAATCGGTGTCCCCTTTTTCAGTCGCGAACGGCCTCAGAAATGGCGTTCCGCCATGACGATACGTCCGTTCACCACCCGTGATCGTGATCCGGTGGAGGCCGGAAATGCCCATCGGGCCCACGAAATCGCGCAACATCCGTATTCATGGGTGGATACGTCCCGATTCGACGTGAGAAAACAATGCACAGAGTGTTCCTCGGCGCAGGAGCGGTCCTGGGCTTCCTGGCGGTGGCTGCGGGCGCGTTCGGCGCGCACGGGTTGAAGGGAAGCCTTCCCCCGGCACGTCTCGAGACGTTCGAGACGGCGGCACGCTACCAGATGTATCACGCGTTGGCGCTGGTTCTTCTCGGGCTCGCGGCGGCACGCTGGCCCGTGAAGGCGTGGGCGGGTCCCGGGCTCGCGTTCGTCGCCGGGACGATCGTGTTCTCCGGGAGCCTCTATCTCCTGGCGGTCACCGGGATGGGTTGGCTCGGCGCGGTCGCCCCGGTCGGCGGGGTCAGCCTGTTGGCGGGGTGGCTCTGGATGACCGTGATCTTCCTTCGCGACACCTGAGAGCGTCGCGAGGAAGCTGGTGCGTCACAGTTTCGCGGTCGTCACCCCGGTCTGTCCCTGATACTTCCCCTTCTTGTCGGCGTAGCTGATTTCACACATTTCGTCTGATTCAAAGAACAGAACCTGAGAGATGCCCTCGTTCGCGTAGACCTTGGCGGGCAATGGGGTCGTGTTGGAGATCTCGAGCGTAACGAAGCCCTCCCACTCGGGCTCGAACGGGGTGACGTTGACGATCAGCCCGCACCGGGCATACGTCGACTTCCCGACACAGATCGTGAGGACGCTGCGCGGAATCCGGAAGTATTCGACCGATCGGGCGAGCGCGAACGAGTTCGGGGGGATGATGCAGGAATCCCCCTGAAACTCGAGGAACGAGCGCTCGTCGAAATTCTTCGGGTCGACGACGGGTGAGAGGGCACTGTGGAAGATCCGAAACTCGTCGGCCACCCGCATGTCGTATCCGTAGCTGCTCACACCATACGAGATGACGCCATCTCGGACCTGTCGGTCCGCGAAAGGCTCGATCATCCCTTCCTGTTCTGCCATCCGCCGAATCCACCCGTCGCTCTTGATTGCCATCATTCCTCGTAAGTCGAGTACGTTTGTGTAGAAGGCTGTCGAACAGCCTTCTACTCCGGCCGCGATCGGCCGCGATCCCCTCCCATGACATTCAGCCCCGAGTCCTCCAGAATCCGCTCCAGCTCTCCGGCCAACAGGTCCGGGTACTGCTCGGGCAGCACGTGCCCGCCATCCGGCACGACCGTGAATTCGGCGCCGAGCTCATCCGCGAGTCGCTCCGCGCTTTTCTCAGTGATCCTCGGGTCGAACGCGCCGGCGACAACCCGGATGATACGCCCTTCCACCCGGAGATCTCCCATCTCCGTGGGTCGCCAGTCGCGCAGGAGCGCCATCAACGTCTCGGCGCGACGCCGATCCTCATACGGCCTGGCGTACGCGGCCACGGTGTCGGCGGGAACCCTGAACCGGGGTCCTGCCGCTCGTCGAAGAATCGCGTTCGCGAGGGGTCCTCTGAGGGGCGAGAAGATGTCTGCCGCGATTCGTCGTATCAAGCCCGACTCGAGGGCGCCCAGCACGACCGGCCGTTTCGTCCAGGGCGTGACCGGATTCGAGAGCAAGAGACCCCTGACCGCCGGCTGCTCTCGGGCCACTGCGATCGCGATCGCGGCGCCCTGTGAATGACCGGCGATCACGGTCGGGAACCCCGGATCCCCTCCGGTCGCCGACCCGCGGAGCGCTTCGACCAGTTCGTGGACCCGGCGAGACTCGTCGTCCATTCGGTACGGCAGGTCGGGTCGCGGTGTCGATTCGCCGCGCCCCAGAAGGTCCGGGATCCAGAATGTCGCCTGTGCGGCCAGGCGTCGGGCCACCCTCATCCACGAACGCCCGTGCGCGCTCACGCCGTGCAGGCAGAGGATCGTCGGGCCCGAACCGAGGATGCGGACGCGTATCGCACCGTCGGGGGTATCCACGAGGTGCTCCTGAGTCGTACGATCGAGGTCCGTCATCTCCGATCCGTTCACCGACGCGAAGGTTCTGGATCGGCGTCGCTGACGCAACCGTGTGGCGGTTCGTGACGCGCCCGGTTTTTCTTGCCGCGCCCGTTGCCCGACGATAGCTTCGCGGCGCGGAAAAGTGAAGGATTTCACAAGCTCGCAAAGGACTCCGGCCCCGTGCTCGGTCCCTATTTAGGTATCCTGATCCTGGTCCTGCTCGGCGTGCTCAACGCGGCGGGAATGATGGCGGTATCGCACCTGCTCGGTTCCAACCGGCCGACCGCTATCAAGGCGAGCCCGTACGAGTCGGGGATCACGCCTCTGGGGAGCACGCGCGAGCGCTTTTCGGTCAACTTCTATCTTGTCGCGATGTTGTTCATCGTGCTCGATATCGAGACCCTGTTCCTGATCCCGTGGGCGGCGATCTTCCGCGAGCTCGGGTTCACTGGACTCATCGAAGTGACCGTGTTTCTGGCCATGCTCGGTGTCGGGCTGATCTATGCCTGGCGTCGCGGAGCCCTGGAGTGGGATTGAGGAAGGCTGGAGGAGGATGAAGAAGCTCGACACGCTTCCACCGGAATTTGACGCCGAGCACCTCGACACGGGCATCCCGCGCAACTGGATGACGACGCGGCTCGACTACGTCGTGAACTGGGCGCGCCGGAACTCGTTGTGGCCGATGCCCTTCGGTACGGCATGCTGCGCGATCGAGATGATGGCTTCTGCCGCCACGAAGTACGACATCGGGCGGTTCGGGATGGAGCGCATGTCGTTCACCCCCCGGCAGGCGGACCTCATGATCGTTGCCGGCCGGGTGACCTACAAGCTGGCGCCGGTCCTCCGCCGGATCTGGGACCAGATGCCGCAGCCGAAGTGGTGCGTGTCGATGGGGGCCTGCGCGAGTTCCGGCGGGATGTTCGACAACTACACGATCGTGCAGGGCATCGACACCATCGTGCCCGTCGATGTGTACGTGCCCGGCTGTCCCCCCCGGCCGGAAGGGCTCATCTACGGACTCCTCATGATCCAGGAAAAGATCAAGGGGGAATCCATCCTCAATACCGCACCACGCGATGAGACGGACGAGGGCGTCGGACGGCCCAACCTGCCTCCGGAGACGATCGAGCTCGTGGCGCAGCCCTTCGGAAACTCGACCTCGCAGAACCGGGTGAGCGGTCTCGCGCCCACTTCGGCGCTCGCGCGTCCGCGCGACCGCCGCGAGCGTCGTATCGAGCACGAGGATTGATGGGCGCCTCGTGACGACCATGGCCACGCCGATCGGCGAGATGATCCATGCGGCGAAGCCCCCCGCGTCCGGTGTCGAGACGCACGACTCCGTGGTGGCGCTTCGGGCGCGTTTCGAGTCGGACATCCGGCGGGTCTCTTCCGACGCCACGGGATATCCGGTGGTGTGGATCGATCCCGCGGCCAATGTCGACATTCTGACGTTTCTCCGGGAGGACGCGGGTCAGAACTACGACATGCTGGCCGATCTCATGGGCGCGCACGAAGGCCTGGGGATGCCGATCCAGGTCTGGTATCAACTCTGGTCGATGACCCATGGCCGTCAGCTGCGGATCGCCTGCGAGGTGCCGCTCGACCGTCTGGAGCTCGACACCGTCACGCAGGTGTGGCACGCGGCGAACTGGCTCGAACGGGAAGCTTGGGACATGTACGGCGTGACGTTCACCGGGCACCCGAACCTTCGCCGCATCCTGATGCCGGAAAACTACGAAGAAGGATTCCCGCTCAGGAAGGACTTCCCGCTCCGTGGCCGCTTCAGCCGGTCCGAACAGGTACGGCGCGCGCTTTCGCGAAGCCTCGAGGATGTCTACGCGATCGAAGAACTCGAGATGGTCGGCATGGAGACGTCCCGGATCTCGAATAGCGAACCGGCGGAGGACGAGCGGGACGACGGGTCCACGGCATCGACGGGCGCATCATGGCCTCCGATTCGGGATCTCGACCCGTCGGAGAAGCTCGAGAATTTGGCGAACGAGCTCGAAGGCGCGCCGATGCTCCTGAATATGGGTCCGCAGCATCCGGCAACCCACGGCGTGCTTCGCCTGTTGCTCCAGCTCGACGGTGAACGGGTCATGCGGTGCATGCCGCACATCGGGTATCTGCACACGGGATTCGAGAAGACCTGCGAATTCCGCGAGTGGAACCAGGTGGTTCCGTACACCGACCGGATGGACTACCTGGCGCCGATGCTCTACAACATCGGCTATGCGGGAGCCGTGGAGAGTCTTCTCGATGTCGAGATCACCGACCGGTGTCGTGTCGTCCGCGTCATCCTGGGCGAGTTGAACCGGCTACTTGGCCATCTGCTCTGGCTCGGGACCACGGCCATCGACATGGGGGCTTTCTCCGTATTCTTGTATACGTTCCAGGAGCGGGAACGGATCTACAATCTCCACGAAGCCTACACCGGCGGACGGATCACCACGTCGGTCACTCGCGTCGGCGGGATGCTGGCGGATCTCCCGGTCGGCTGGGTGGAGGCGGCGCGCGATTTTATCGACACGTTTCCCGACACGATCGACGAGGTCGAACGCCTGCTCTCACGCAACGCGATCTGGCAGGCGCGACTCGTGGATATCGGCACGCTCGATCCGGTCGACGCCGTCAGCTACGGGCTCACCGGCCCCAACCTGCGCGCCAGCGGTGTCGCGTACGACGTGCGAAAGGCGAGACCGTATCTCGGGTATGACGAGTACGATTTCGATGTCCCCGTCGGCTCCCGTGGAGACGTGTACGATCGCTATCTCGTCCGTATGGAAGAGATGCGACAGAGCGTCCGGATCGTCGACCAGGCCCTCGATCGTTTGCCCGACGGCCCCATCAACATCGACGACTACCAGGTCGTGCTTCCCCCCAAGAACGAAGCGATGGGGTCGATCGACACCATGATTGCGCACTTCAAGCTCGTGATGGAGGGGATCAGGGTTCCGGCGGGTGAGACCTGGTATTCCATCGAGAGTTCGAAAGGGGAGTTGGGGTTCGGCGTGATCTCCGATGGAGGGACGAAGCCGGTTCGTTGCCGGTTCCGCGGTCCGAGCTTCATCAATATCGCGGTCCTCCCGCTGCTCGTTGAGGACGAGTTGATCGCGGACCTCATCGCGATCAATTCGTCGCTGGATGTCGTGCTCGGGGAGATCGACCGATGAGCCGGAAGATCCACCCGTCGGTTGTCGGCGCCCAGCCGTTCCAGGTCGCGACTCGCGAAGGGCTGACGAGCCCGATGTTCGAGGCCGGGGAAGGACTCGAGCGCCTCGAGATGGCGCTTTCGCGATACCCGACGAAACAGGCGGCCTTGCTACCGCTTCTCCATTTCGTCCAGGAGAAGAAGGGGTGGGTGTCCCCGTCCGATATGGAGGAGGTGGCCGAGGCTCTCGAACTGACGCCGGCGTACGTTCACTCGATCGCCACGTTCTACACGATGTACAACAAGCATCCCGTGGGACGGTACCTGGTCCAGGTCTGTACGAACATCTCGTGCCACCTGAACAGGGGGGAGGAAGTCCTCGAACGGTTTCTGGAGGAAGTCGGAACCCGCCAGGGCGAAATGTCCGAGGACGGATTGTTCACGGTCATCGAGGCCGAATGCCTCGGGGCCTGCGGTTTCGCGACTGCGGTCCAGGTGAACAACGAGTACTTCGAGAGCGTCTCCCCGGAGACGGTCGCCGGGGTGGTCACCGAGCTGAGGGGACGCGACATATGAGTTTCCCCCACGTGCACGACCTCGAGACGAGGACGCTCCTGTCAGAGTTCCACGGTGACGAGAAGGCACGGACGCTCGCCGGATGGATCGAGAGCGGAGGGTACGAGCGTCTCCGGACGGCCACAGGGATGGCCGCCGATGAGATCACCGACGTCGTGAAGGACTCCGGCCTGCGCGGCCGCGGGGGCGCGGGGTTCCCGACCGGGCTCAAGTGGAGCTTCATGCCGGAGGATGACGGCAGGCCTCACTATCTGTGCTGCAATGCCGACGAGTCGGAGCCGGGCGCGTTCAAGGATCGGGAGATCATCCGGTGGACACCACACCTGTTGATCGAGGGATGTCTCATCGCGGCGCGCGCCATCCGGTGCGAGCACGTCTACATCTACGTGCGTGGCGAGTTCATGCCGTACACGAAGATCCTGGCCGACGCCGTCACCGACGCCTACGAAGGCGGGTACATCGGCGAGGACATCATGGGGAGCGGGTGGTCCTGCGATCTGACGGTGCATACGGGCGCGGGCGCCTATATCGCCGGCGAGGAGACCGGCCTGATGAACTCGTTGATGGGGAATCGGGCCGAGCCGTGGATGAAGCCGCCGTTCCCCGCGCAGGCGGGAGCATTCGGGATGCCGACGACGGTCAACAACGTCGAAACGCTCGCGACGGTCCCTGGCATCCTCCAGAACGGCGCCGACTGGTACCGGCAGTGGGGTACCGAAAAATCGTCGGGCACGAAGCTGTGGTGTTGCTCGGGACACCTTGCGAGGCCGGGCAATTACGAGCTCGAGCTCGGGGTCCCGCTGAAGGACATCATCTACGACGTCTGCGGGGGCACGCCGGACGGGAAACCGATCCGGGCGGTGATCCCGGGTGGCTCATCCACCGCCTTTCTGACGTCTGACGAACTCGACTGCACCACGACGTACGAAGGCCTGCAGGAAGCCGGCAGTTCGCTCGGCACGGCCTCGCCGATCGTGATGGACGAGTCGACGTGTGTGCTGGCGGTGATGCGGCGCGTCGCGCAATTCTACGCCCACGAGTCGTGCGGGCAGTGCGTACAATGTCGCGAGGGGACGCAGTGGATCGTCGAGATACTCCAGCGTATCGAGGCCGGTGACGGGAAGCTCGAGGATCTGGACACCCTGTACGACCTGTGCGAACAGATGACGGGCCGCACCATCTGCGTCCTGGCCGACAGTGTGGTGTTCCCGCTTCGCTCGTCGATGGACAAGTTTCGTGACGAGTACGAGGCGCACATCGCCACCGGCTCCTGCACCGCGAGATGACCGATGTCTGACGGCGAACGAAGCGCAGCGGCTCCGGTGGACACGGTCACCCTGACGGTCGACGGCATGGAGGTGACCGTCGCAAAGGGGACCCGCGTCATCGAGGCGGCCGAGCGCACCGGGATCGTCGTGCCGCGCTATTGCTACCACCCCGGGATTCCGACGCGGCCGGCCCAGTGCCGTATGTGTCTGGTCGAAGTCGAAGGGCAGCCCAAACTCCAGCCGTCCTGCGTCCTGGAGGCACAGGACGGGATGTCGATTCTCACGGCGAGCGACACTGCCGAGAAGGCCCGCCAGTCGGTGATCGAGTTCCTGCTCGTGAACCACCCGCTCGACTGTCCGATCTGCGACGCGGCGGGCCAGTGCATGCTGCAGGATTACGCGTACGTCACGACGCAACTCAAGAGTCGGGTCGACGAGCCCAAGACCGTCATGGGCCGCGACCGGATCTCCGAAGACATCATGTACTTCGCCGACCGCTGCATCATCTGCACGAGATGCGTCCGATTCATGCGCGATGTGGCGGAAGACGATTCGCTGGTCGTGGCGCAGCGGGGCCACAAATCCTACATCGACACCTTCCCGGGCCGCGATCTGGACAACCCGTTCCAGGGCAACATCGTCGATGTGTGTCCGGTCGGGGCGCTCGTCCACGAGGACTTCGTGTTCAAGGCGCGGGCGTGGGACATGGACGCGACGGTCGGCATCTGTCCCGGTTGCTCGACCGGGTGCAACGTCATGGTGGACACCAAAGAGAACCAGGTCGTCCGACTGAAGCCGCGGCACAACGCCGAGGTCAACTCCTACTGGATGTGCGACCACGGGCGAAAGCACCTCGTCATGTCCAATCGTGGCGTTCGGGCGAAAGTGCCGATGATTCGCGACGGCGACGAGTTGCGCGCCACCGACTGGCCCACGGCGATCGCCTGGGTCGTCGCGAAGATGGAGGAACTCGGGCGGCCGGGTGGTCTGGGCATCGCCTCGCCGGACTCGTCGAACGAGAATCTCTTCTATTTCACGCGGATCCTCGATCGGCTCGGCATCGAGCGTTGGGAGTTCAGCGTACCGCAGGGCGAGACCGCCGCCCTCCCATCGGTGCCGACGCTGCAGTTGCGTGCGGACCGCGCGGCCAACGTGGTGGGCGCCGGGCTACTGGGGGGAACGAGAGCGGATGCGGCCGCCGGGACGGGGCCCTCCGAGGGGGCGCTGGTCGTGCTCGAGGACGGCCTCGAGGGGGTCGAAGAGGGCTTCGGTGCCGACGCGGCGTTTTTCCTCTACGTCGGCTCGCGGCTACCGCAGGGCGCCCGCGAGGCCGACGCGGTGCTACCGATCGCGACCTTCCTCGAGATGGAGGGGACGTTCACGAACTTCGACCGGCGCGTCCAGCGGTTCCATCAGGCCCTGCGGCCGCCCGGAATCGCCCGTCCAGCCTGGATGATCCTGAGCCGGGTGGCGGCCGCAGCGGGCGAGGGCGACCCGGTGGATGACGTCGGGTCGGCACTCGAAGCCGTGTCCAGCGGGGCGCGGGCGTTCGGGGGGCTCTCCTGGGAAGGCCTCGGACTCAAGGGAGCCGTGGCCGGGGACGCCGCAACGGCGGCGGTCGGTTCGGCGGGCGCTGCGGGGATGGATCGCTGATGGATCTCATCTCCGGCGGCCCGTTCGCGCTAGCGACGCTCCTGAAGGCGGTCATCTTCTTCACCCTGTTGATCCTGCTCGTTGCGCTCGCGACGGTGATCGAGCGCAAGGTCGCCGCCTTTATCCAGGACCGAAGCGGACCGAACCGCGTGGGGCCCTGGGGTTTCCTCCAGATGATTGCCGACGGCATCAAGAACATCATCAAGGAAGAGACGATGCCGGAGCAGGCGGTCAAGCCGTTTTTCATGCTCGCGCCCATGCTCGCGATGCTGCCGGCCACGATCCTGTTCGCCGTGATTCCGGTCGCCGCGCCTCTGCCGACATCGTGGGGCCTTGTCGAAATGATCGTCGCGGATGCGTCCGTCGGCTTCCTCTACGTTCTCGCCATCGCGTCGTTGGGTGTGTACGGCGTCGCGATGGGTGGTTGGGCGTCCGGGTCGAAGTACGCCTTGCTCGGCGGACTTCGTGCCTCCGCACAGATGATTAGCTACGAGGTCGCGCTCGCGCTGAGCCTGATCCCGCTGGTACTGCTCGCCGGGGACGTGCGCGT
Organism: Gemmatimonadota bacterium; assembly: GCA_048060725.1. Lineage (GTDB taxonomy): Bacteria > Gemmatimonadota > Gemmatimonadetes > Palauibacterales > Palauibacteraceae > Palauibacter. The sequence continues at coordinate 53,096 of JBGMQU010000002.1, forward strand.
CCCCGAGATCATCTCGATGCAGCAGGGGTTTACCGCCGGGCCGCCCACGTACGCGACGTGGTTCATCCTGCCGTTACTCCTCGGGTCGTTTCTGTTCTTCGTATCAGGACTCGCGGAGGCGAACCGTCTCCCCTTCGATCTTCCGGAAGCCGAGGCGGAACTCGTCACCGGGTACCACACCGAATATTCGGCGATGAAGTTCTCCATGTTCATGATCGGGGAGTTTGCACACGTTCTCACGACCGCTGCGCTCATCACCGTGTTTTTCCTCGGCGGGTGGGACATCCCGTTCTGGAGCGGAGACAACATTCGCGTCCTGTCCGATGGGACGGTGATCGGCGATCCCACCTGGTGGAAGACCCTCCTCACCTTAGGGATGTTCGGCCTGAAGACGGGACTCGTCGTGATCGTGTTCATGTGGATCCGCTGGACGCTGCCTCGATTCCGCTACGACCAGCTCATGGATTTGGGCTGGAAGCTCATGCTCGAGGCCGTCACCGTGTACATCCTCATCATCGCGGCGACGATTCTCGCGATCGATGCCACCGGGCTCGAGGTGGGCGTCGCATACGCAGGGATTCTCTTCGCGGTCAACCTCATCCTCGCGATCATCCTCTTCGGCGTGCTGGATCGCGGCGTCCTCATCAGTGGGGCGGCGAACAGGAAAAAGCGACGCGAGCCCGTCATCCCCGTGGAGACCGAAGGAGGCAGCGATGCCCGGTGAGGTGAGGGTCGTCGAACGTCCGGAATCCGAGGGGTCGTACGTGCGTGCGGCGGCCAGGGGGATGAGCATCACGATGCGGCACATGCTCAACCCGAGGAAGAAGACGCAACAGTATCCCGATGAGAAATGGGAGCTGGGGCCGCGCGTCAGGGGCACGCACCGGATGGCGGTGCATGAGGATGGGAGCGCCAAGTGCGTGGCCTGCGGACTGTGCCCCACCGTGTGTCCGGTCAACTGCATCAAGCTCGTGCCGGCCGAGGACGAGAACGGCGAGCGCTATGCGGCGATCTACGAGATCGACGAGTTCCGCTGCATCTTCTGCGGGTTTTGCCAGGAGGTTTGTCCGGTCGAGGCGATTCACCTCGGCGTCCACTATGAGAATGCCGAGTACACGCGCGAGCGCTGGGTGTACGACCTCGAGCGCCTGTGCGAGCAGGATCACCCGATGACGGCCCTCTGGGACCCGTCGGATCCCGCCTCGCAATGATCTACGATCTGCTGTTCTTCTTCTTTTCCGGCGGCGCGATACTCGGGGCACTCCTGATGGTGACTCGAAAGAACCCGGTGTCGGCCGTGATCTTTCTGGTCGTGGTGTTCTTCAGCACGTCCGGGATTTTCCTGCTGCTCGACGCGCACTACCTCGCCGCGATCAACGTGATCCTCTATGCCGGCGCGATCATGGTGCTGTTTCTGTTCGTGATCATGCTGCTCAACCTGGGCCACGCCGACTGGAGCGACCTGCGTGGGCCGTTCGGAGGGTTGATCGGTGGAGCGATCGCGACGGCCTTCCTGGGCCTGATCGCCCGGTATCTCGTGGGCAGCACCGACGCGATCGCGACCGTTCCTGCCGGCGATGCGCTCCGGGCCGCGGCCGCGGAGCAGGGGGTCGTCGGCGTCGTGGCGCGGCCGCTGTTCACCGAGTACGTGGTCGTTTTCGAGGTCACGGGGGTGCTCCTGCTCACCGCGATCGTCGGTACGATCGTGCTGGCCCGGAGGAAGACGGCATGAACGAAGCCGCCACGCTCAGCGTCCTGGGCACTCCCGGCACGGTCGCGCTCATGGTCAGTGCGATCCTGTTCGCGATCGGCGTGGTCGGCGTCCTGCTGCACCGCAACGCGATCATCGTGTTCATGTGCATCGAGTTGATGCTCAACGCGGTGAACATCTCGCTCGTCGCTTTTTCTCGCGCGCACGGGATGCAGGGCCAGATCCTCGTCTTCTTCGTGATGGCCGTGGCCGCGGCGGAGGCGGCCGTGGGGCTGGCGGTCATTATCGCGATCTTCCGTCACTATGAAGTTGTCGACCTCGACCGCTTCAACCTGCTCAAATGGTGAGCGGCCTCGCGATGATGACGGCGCTTGCCGGGGTGAACCCGGCGCAGGAGGCCGCGGCCGGGTTCGTGCCGTTCCTGCCGTGGCTGATACTGGCCATCCCGTTGGCCGGTGCGGTGATCAACGGTCTCGGCGCGTTCCTGTGGCGCACGAACAAGTCGATTCCGGCAGCGGTCGGACCCGTAGCTCTGGTCGCGACCTTCACGGTCGTCGTGATCAACTTCCTCGGGATGCAGGCGACGGCGCCCCACGACCCCACGATCTACGGCATGTGGACGTGGATCGAGTCGGGCACGCTGAGCGTCGGCGTCGACCTCCAGTTCGACCAGCTCTCGCTGCTCATGAGCATGATCATCACCGGCGTCGGGAGCCTGATCCACATCTATTCGGTCGGGTACATGAAGGACGATCCGGCCTTCTCCCGGTTCTTCGCGTATCTGAACCTGTTCATCTTTTTCATGCTGATCCTCGTTCTGGGGGCCAGCCTGCCGCTGATGTTCGTGGGGTGGGAGGGCGTCGGGCTTTGCTCGTACCTCCTGATCGGGTTCTGGTTCGACAACAAGGAGTACTCGGACGCCGGAAAGAAGGCGTTCATCGTCAACCGGATTGGCGATGTGGGCTTCCTGATCGCGATGTTCCTGCTGTTCGCCGCGATCGGCACGCTGGATTTCGTCGGCATTATCGACAACGTGGATTCGCTCGCCTACGGCGGGACGCTCGTCACCGGGATCACGCTGCTGCTCTTCCTCGGGTGCACGGGCAAGTCTGCTCAGATTCCGCTGCACATCTGGCTTCCGGACGCGATGGCCGGTCCGACCCCGGTCTCGGCGTTGATTCACGCCGCCACGATGGTCACGGCGGGGGTCTATCTGATCGCCCGACTGAGCGTCCTGTTCGCCCTCGCTCCCGTCTCGCAGGCGGTTGTGGCCGCTATCGGCGCAGGCACCGCGCTGTTCGCCGCGACGATCGCCACCAGGCAGTATGACATCAAGAAGGTCCTGGCATACAGCACGATTTCTCAGCTCGGATACATGTTCCTGGCGGTGGGCGTCGGCGCGTTCACGGCCGGCATCTTCCATCTGATGACGCACGCGTTCTTCAAGGCCCTGCTTTTCCTCGGTGCAGGGGCCGTGATTCACTCCGTTCACCACGCGTGGGAACAGGGGTCGCGGGGGGAGGGTGACCACCACGGCGACCAGAACGACATGCGGAACTACGGAGGCCTGCGCGCCTACCTGCCCAAGACCTTCCTGTTCATGTGGGTCGCCACGTTTGCGATCTCGGGCGTGTTCCCGTTCGCCGGGTTCTTTTCCAAGGACGAGATCATCTGGTATTCGGGCGCGTACGGATACCCGCTTCTGTGGGGGGTCGCAATCGTCACCGCCGTCCTCACGGCCGTGTATGTGACCCGGATGATGGTGATGACCTTCCATGGCCCGAACCGCACGTTCGGGCACGGCGGGAAGGCCGAGGCGGACCGATTCATCTCCGAATCGCCTTCCGTCATGTGGGCGCCGCTGGCCGTGCTTGCCGCGCTTTCGTTGGTCGGAGGGTGGCTGAACATCGCCGAGGCGCTGCCGCTTCCCGACGTCGACTGGCTGCACCGCTGGCTCGAGCCCGTGTTCGAGCCGGCCCTGCGCATCGCCAAGGAGCATGGGGTCCAGGCCGCTCACGCCTCACCCGTGGGTGGCGGCGAGGCTCTGTGGGCTGGCATTTCGACGCTGCTCGCGATCGTTACGGTGGCCATCACGTTTCGGGTGATGGTGAGGCAGAGCGTCCCGACCGAGGCAGAGGACACCCCGCCCACGGGGTTCGCGAAAGTCCTTCATGACCAGTGGTATGTGGACGAGCTTTATGACCGGCTGATCATCCGACCGTCGTTCGCGCTGTGGCGGGGCTGCTGGAAGATCGTGGACGTCGGCATCATCGATGGGATCGTCAACGGAGTCGGCAACGTGACGCGGCTGTTCGGGTGGATGGGCGGCCAACTGCAGAGCGGGCGGGTGACGACCTACCTGGTTGTCTTCATGCTCGGCGCGCTATTGGTCCTCGGAGTGCTGACCTGATGGGCATTTTCGAGTCTCACCTCGTGCTGACGCTGCTCATCGCCATCCCGGTCGTGGGGGGCCTGGCGTGTCTGGCCGCGCCGGAGTCGAAGGCTGGACTCGTGGCGTTCGTTACCACGCTCATCGAGTTCGCCGTCTCGCTGCCGCTCTTCTGGACCCTGGATTTGACGACGGCCGCGTTCCAGAACACGATCTCGATCCCGTGGATCGAAGCGTGGGGCATTACCTACTCGATCGGGATCGACGGGATCTCGATCCTCATGGTCCTGCTGACCACCTTCATCATGCCGCTCGCGGTGGCCGGATCGTTCACGTACATCCAGAAGCGGGAGCGTTCGTTCTACGCGATGCTCCTTTTTCTCACGACCGGCATGATCGGCGTCTTCGTCGCCCTCGATCTCTTCCTGTTCTACGTATTCTGGGAAATCATGCTGATCCCGATGTATTTCCTCATCGGGATCTGGGGAGGAGAGCGCCGCATTTATGCGGCGATCAAGTTCTTCCTCTACACGGCGGCGGGATCGCTTCTGATGCTCGTGGCGATTGTCGCGCTGGGCTTCCTCCACCGGGAAGCCACGGGCGTCCTCAGCTTTTCGTACCAGGACCTGCTGACCCTCGACATCGACGGTCGGACCCAGCTGTGGCTGTTCGCCGCGTTTGGACTGGCGTTCGCGATCAAGGTCCCGATCTTCCCGTTCCACACGTGGCTGCCCGACGCGCATGTCGAAGCTCCGACGGCCGGGTCCGTCGTTCTCGCGGGGGTCCTGCTCAAGTTGGGCGTGTACGGGTTCCTTCGATTCGGGCTCCCGCTGTTCCCTGTCGCCGCGACAACGCCGGCAGTCCTGATGACCCTGCTCATTCTGGGGCTCGTAGGGATCCTGTACGGGGCGTGGGTCGCGGCGGTGCAGCCCGACGCCAAGAAGCTCGTCGCGTACACGTCCGTTGCCCACCTCGGCTTCATCGTGATCGGGGTGTTCAGCCTGACTACGCAGGGGATCGAGGGTGGTATCCTCCAGATGGTGAACCACGGCATCTCGACCGGGGCGCTCTTCCTCTTGATCGGAATGCTTTATGAGCGCCGGCATACGAGGTTGATCGCCGACTTCGGCGGGATCGCGAAATCGATGCCCTTCTTCGCCTTCGCTCTGGTCGTCGTGGCCCTGTCATCGATCGGACTGCCCGGCACCAACGGTTTTGTCGGCGAATTCCTCATCCTGATCGGGACGTTCCGCACGCACCCGTGGATCGCGGCGATCGCGGCGACGGGCGTCATCTTCGCCGCGAGCTACATGCTCCCGATGGTGCAACGGACCCTCTTCAACGCGCTCGATCGGGAGGAGAATCGCGATCTGACGGATCTCGGCACGCGCGAGCGCTGGATCCTGATCCCGATGCTCGTGTTGATCGTCCTGATAGGAGTTCTGCCGGGGCCGTTCATCGACCGGACGCGCGCCTCCGTGGATGGGCTTCTCCAACGAATCGAGAGCCGTGGAGGTCGCATTTCCGGAGTCGCGCCATCGTCGACGGTCGACCTCGTTCGGCCGGCCGGCCTGACGTTCGCTCGAGATCCTCGCCGGCCCGACGCGGACGAGGGAGGCGAGTGACATGAGGGTCTTCGAGTTCGCGTCGCACGCGGAGTACTGGGTCGCGTTGATGCCCGAGATGATCCTCGTGCTCACGGCCGTTGCGGTGCTCATGGGCGAGGCCTTCACGCGGGCGGGCGACGACCAGACCGAGTGGACGCTTACCGTCACGATCTTCGGTCTGATTACCGCGATTGTGGGAAACGGCCTGCTCGCCGACTCCACGAGCGTGCCGGATGCGCTGCTCGCCGTCGACGGAATGCGGTGGGTGGCGGACTACGTGTTGCTGGGCGGCACGCTCCTGGTCGTCATATACGCGGGCGCATACCTCGATCGTGAGCGGTTGCCGCGTGGCGATTTCTACGCCCTGGTGCTGTTCGCCTGCGTCGGAATGATGCTCCTCGTGGCGGCGCAGGATCTCATCCTTGTGTTCGTCGCCGTGGAGTTGATGTCGATCGCGGTGTACGTCCTCACGGGGTACGCGAGACAGAACCCGAGGTCCTCGGAGGCGGCGCTCAAGTACTTCCTGGTCGGTGCCTTCGCGAGCGCCTTCCTGCTCTATGGGATCGCCCTTTTGTACGGAGTAACGGGGACGACTCGCCTGTCCATCGCCGCCCCGGCGGTCGCCGCGGCCGTCGCCAACGGAGACATGGTCCTCACCGCCGGACTGGGTCTGCTGATCATCGGGTTCGGCTTCAAGGTCGGCGCGGTGCCGTTCCATATGTGGACGCCGGACGCGTACGAGGGCGCGCCGACCCCCGTCACGGCGTTCATGGCGACGGGGGTGAAGACGGCGGCCTTCGTGGCGCTGTTGCGCATCCTGACCGTGGATCTGGCGGGAGCCCACGAGGTCTGGCGAGATGCGATCTGGTGGCTGGCGATCCTGACGATGATCGTGCCCAACCTGATCGCGCTGTCACAGGACAACGTGAAACGAATGCTGGCGTATTCGTCGATCGCGCACGCCGGGTACCTTCTCGTCGGCGTGGCGGCCGCATCGGCGCTCGGACGATCGGCGTCTCTGTTCTACCTGGCCGCCTACACGGTGATGACGATCGGCAGTTTCGCCATCGTCTTCCACGTCGCCGGGAAGGGGGACGAGCGGTCCCGAGTCGAAGACTTCCGGGGACTCGGATGGCGACGCCCCGGCCTGGCCCTCACGCTGGTGATCTTCCTGCTGTCCCTGTCGGGTTTCCCACCGCCGGCCGGGTTTATTGGGAAGCTCTGGCTCCTGCAGGCCGCCGTCGAGGCCGGTGAAATCACACTCGCGGTGACGCTCGTCCTGACGAGTCTCGTGGCGTACTACTACTACCTGCGGATCGTGTGGATGATGTACTTCCAGGACGCGTCGGATGAAATCGAAGTCCCGACCCGTCCGTCTGCGGGGTTCCGCATCACTACGGCCGTCCTGGCGGTCCTGCTGCTTCTGGCCGGACTGGTCCCGGGCAAAGCGATCGATACCATTCGTGGCGCCGTCGACCGGGGCACGTCCCCGGCGGTCGCTCAACTCGAGTAGGATCCATGGAAATCAACGGTGGGATCTTCCGCGAGTACGACATTCGCGGCATCGTCGGCGACGATCTGACGGAAGAAATTACGGAACTCGTCGGTCGTGCGTTTGGAACGGAGTTGTTGGACCGCGAGCGGCCCCGGGTGGTCGTCGGCCATGACAATCGACCGAGTTCGCCCATGTTGGGTGCGGCGATGTGCAGGGGGCTCAACGCCGCCGGGGTCGACACCGTGTACGTCGGCACGGTTCCCACGCCCGCGCTGTACTTCGCCGCTATCGAGTTCGGCACGGACGCCGGAATTCAAATTACCGGGTCCCACAACCCGCCAGAGTACAACGGCATCAAGATGGTCCGCGACGGCGGCGCGATCTATGGGGATGCGATTCGGGGCCTTCGCCGCCGCATCGAATCCGAGGCGTCCGCCGACCGGGTCGGGGGGGCGCGGAACGCGGAGATCCTCGACCGGTACGTCGAGGAGATCGCGTCACGCGGACGGGTCGACACCCCGGTGCGCATGGTGCTCGACTGCGGGAACGGCGCAGGGAGCGTCGTGGCGGTGCGTGCCCTGCGCGAGGCGGGCATCGACGTGGACGGGCTCTTCTGCGAGTCCGACGGGACGTTCCCCAATCATCACCCCGATCCGACGGTCGACGAGAACGTCGTGGACCTGATCGCTCGAGTCCGTGAGACCGGGGCCGCCGTCGGCGTAGGGCTGGACGGCGACGCCGACCGGATCGGCGCCGTCACCGAGGAGGGGACGATCGTCAGAGGCGATCACCTTCTCCTGTTGTTCGCGCTCGACGTGCTGCGCGAGCATCCGGGAGCCGAGGTCGTCTTCGACGTGAAATGTTCACAGGCCCTGCCGCAGATGATCGAGGCAAACGGGGGGGTCCCGGTGATGTGGAAGACCGGGCATTCGCTGATCAAGGAGCGGATGAAGCTGGGTGGATCTCCGATTGCGGGTGAGATGAGCGGTCATATCTGCTTTGCTGACAGGTTCTTCGGGACCGACGATGCGATCTACGCCGCGGCGCGTCTCGCAGGACTCATCGCACAGAGCGGACGTCGGTTTTCGGAGTTGGCGGCCGAAATTCCCAGCTATCCTTCTACACCGGAGCTTCGGCTCGACTGCACGGAGGAGGCGAAATTCGGGATCGTCGACGCCATCGTGGCTCACTACAAGGCGTCTCATGACGTGATCGATATCGACGGAGTGCGGGTGCTGTTCGATGGGGGTTGGGCGCTGGTCCGGGCGAGCAATACGCAGCCGGTCATCGTCGCGCGGATCGAAGCCGACGATCCCGATCGCCTGTCCGAGATTGGCGACGACGTGCGTGCGGTTCTTGCCGAGCACGGAGTCACCCTGCCGCCCGTCTGATTCGCGTGGTCCATTCTGCGCATACCGCCGTGATCGCGGTGGGTGGCAACGCGCTGTCGCCGGCCGGCGAACCCGCCACGGTCGAGAACCAGTTCCGGCATTCGCGCGAGGCATTGGCTCCGATTCTCGCCTTCGCCCGGGCGGGGTGGAACGTGGCGGTAGTCCACGGAAACGGGCCCCAGGTGGGGGATGCGTTGCTGCGGAACGAATTGGCGCGAGACCGCGTCTCCGAACTGCCGCTCGGTGTGCTGGTGGCGGCGACCGCGGGGTCGATCGGCTACATGATCCAGCAGTCGCTTCAAAACGCGCTCGCGAAGGCGGGCATCGACCGGCGTGTGGTCACGCTGGTCACACAGGTGGTGGTCGACACGGTCGATCCGGAGGGGATGGAGCCGCGAAAATTCATCGGGCGGGTCATCGACCCCGGGCGCGTGGAGGCGCTGCGTGCGACGGGGGTGGTGATCGGTGAGGATTCGCGAGGACGACTCCGGCGGCGCGTGGCGAGCCCGACTCCGGTGCGGATCGTCGAATCGGAGGTGACGAGAGAGCTCGTGGAGGCGGGTCACATCGTGATCGCGGCCGGTGGGGGCGGCACCCCGGTGTACGACGATCCGGAACTGGGCCTGGAGGGGATCGACGTGGTGGTCGACAAGGATCTGGCCGCGGCGCTTCTGGCGAGCGAGATTCGGGCTTCCGCGCTCGTGATTCTGACCGACGTCGACGGTGTCTACCGGGATTGGGGGACGCCGGATGCCAGGCGTCTCGATCGACTGACGACTACGGAGGCGCGCGCGTTGGTCGAGGAGGGTCAGGTGGCGAAAGGATCGATGCGACCGAAGCTTCGGGCCGCCATCCAGTTCGTCGAAGGCGGGGGAGAGTTCGCGCTGATCGCCGCCCTCGAGGACGCGGAGGGCGCGTTGCGGGGAGAGGCCGGCACCATGATCCGGAAGGCCACAGCACGTCCGTTGCACGATACCAGGTCGGATTCTGAAACGAGGATAGATACGGAATGAACATCCACGAATACCAGGCGCGCGCCATCCTGCGCCAGCACGGGATCCCCGTCCCGCAAGGAACGGTGGCGGAGACTCCGGCGGAGGCGGAGGACATTGCTCGCGGCTTCGACGGTCCGGTCGTCGTGAAGGCGCAGGTCCATGCGGGTGGGCGAGGGAAAGCCGGCGGGGTCAAGCTTGCGGAGACGCCGGAGGAGGCCCGCGAGAAGGCGGAGGCGATCCTCGGCATGGACATCAAGGGGATCACCGTACGGAAGGTACTGGTGGCGCTGGCAGAGGATATCGAGTCCGAAGCGTACGTCGGCATCGTGATGGACCGGGCCAACAAATGCGACACGTTCATGGTCTCGCCCGAAGGCGGCGTGGACATCGAGGAGGTCGCCGAGACGATGCCCGACCGGATCAAGCGCGTTCGGGTGGATCCGCGCTACGGGATCTTGCCGCACCAGGTCGCGGCGATGGGGTACTTCCTCTACGAGGATGGCGGATTGGCGCGGCAGGCCGCCACGATCATGGCGCAGCTGTATTCCGCCTACCAAGCGTCGGGCGCGACGCTCGCCGAAATCAATCCCTTGATCGTCAATCCGTCGGGGGAGGTGAAGGCAATCGACGCCAAGATGAACATCGACGACAACGCGCTTTTCCGGCTACCCGACGTAGAGGCCCTGCGCGATCTGGATGCCGAGAATCCCGCCGAGGCCCGGGCTCGTGACGCCGGCCTTTCCTACATCCAGCTCGACGGGAACGTGGGGTGCTGCGTGAACGGCGCCGGGCTCGCCATGGCGACGATGGACCTCGTGAAGTACTACGGCGGCGACCCTGCCAATTTCCTCGACATTGGCGGATCGTCGAACCCGGAGAAGGTCGTGACGGCCATCGAGTTGATGACCCAGGACGTGAACGTCAAGTCGATTCTCTTCAATATCTTCGGTGGGATCACGCGGTGCGACGACGTGGCGCGCGGCATCGTCGAGGCGACGGCGCGGATCGACATCGATGTGCCGATCACGATCCGGTTGACCGGTACGAACGAGGAACTCGGCGTACGCATCCTGGAGGAAAACGGCTTCGAAGCGATGGTGGACATGGACCGTGCGGTCGAAACGGCAGTGAAGAGGGTGGCCGCATGAGCGTGTTCATTGGGGAAGACACGAAGCTGGTGGTTCAGGGCATCACGGGGCGCGACGGGTCCTTCCATACCCGGCAGATGGCGGAGTACGGGACGAACGTCGTCGCAGGCGTCACGCCGGGGAAGGGTGGCCAGACGTTCGACGATACGATCCCGGTGTTCGACACCGTGGAGGAAGCCGTCGAGGAGGCGGGCGCCAACACGAGTGTGATCTATGTGCCTCCTCGGTTTGCGGCCGACGCGATCTTCGAGGCGGCGGACGCGGGCGTCGGGCTCATCGTCTGCATCACAGAGGGCGTGCCGGTGGCCGACATGCTTCGAGTGCTCCCTTACGTCGAGGAGCGCGGCGCTCGACTCATCGGACCGAACTGCCCGGGCCTCATCGTCCCCGGGTGCTGCAAGGTCGGCATTCTCCCGGGTCAGATCGTACTGGAGGGCAACGTCGGAGTCGTCAGCCGGTCGGGGACGCTCACATACGAGGTTATCTTCCAGTTGACCCGCGCAGGGCTCGGCCAGTCGGCGAGCATCGGGATCGGTGGAGATCCGCTGATCGGAACCAACTTCATCGATTGTCTCGACGCATTCGAGAACGATCCGGGCACCGTCGCGGTCGCGATGATGGGCGAGATCGGCGGTACCGACGAGCAGCAGGCGGCCGAATTCGTCGCGGACCACATGACCAAACCGGTCGTGGGGTTCATCGCCGGGCAGACGGCGCCCCCGGGGCGCCGGATGGGTCACGCAGGCGCGATCATCTCTGGTTCCGAGGGTACCGCGGAGGAGAAGATGCGGTCGTTTCGCGAGCACGGGATCGGCGTTGCCGAGCGTCCGGCGGACTTCGTCGGGTTGCTTCGGGAACGGATGTAGTCAGGGTTCTTCAGCACCTCATCGGGGAAGAGACATGCTTGTCAGTGACGTCATGATCCGAAACGTGGTGACGGCGGGCGCGGATACGCCGCTCGACGAGGTCGCCGACACGCTCGTCAGAGAACGGCTTCGCGCCATCCCCGTGATCGACTCGGATCGACGCGTGCTGGGGATTCTGACGGACCGGCAGGTGATGACTCACTTTCTGCCGGCCCTCGAAGATCCGAACGTCGAGCGGCCGGACCGGCCGAGGGTGATCCGCGAAGGAACCGTGCGCGACGTCATGGAGCGGACGGTGATGTGCGTCAGCGAGAGCGAGTCGCTGGGAGACGTCGTGCGTCTCATGCTCGACAAGGAGATCGAACGATTGCCCGTGGTGGGAAACGGCCGGCTGGTCGGCTTCCTGACCCGGGGCGACATCATCAGACGCCTCCTGGGTGACGCCCGGGAGGATACTCAGCCGGAGACCGATAGATGACCGAAGGTTCACAGACGCTCACGCTCGCGATCATCAAGCCCGATGCGTTCGGTTCAGGCAAGGCCGGCAGGGTGCTGGCGACGCTCGAGGAGGCGGGGTTCGCCATCCGTGCCGCGCGCGTCACACGCCTTTCGCGGGCCGGGGCCGAGGCCTTCTACGCCGTACACGAGAGCCGTCCGTTCTTCGGGTCGCTCGTCGAGTTCATGACGTCGGGTCCGTGCATGCCCCTCGCGCTTCAACACGACCGAGCCGTGCCGTATCTCCGCGAGATCATTGGCGCGACAGACCCTGCCGAAGCGGAAGCCGGTACCGTCCGGGCGCTGTACGCGGAGAGCAAGGAGCGAAACGCGATCCACGCCTCCGACTCTGCCGAGAATGCTCGAATCGAACTCGGCTTCTTTTTCAACCACGTGGACCTGATCGCAGCCACCTGACCGACACGGTTGCCGCGACAGACCTCTCCCGGGGAGCGAACCAGATGTCGGATGCTGCTCTGAGGGTGTCGTTCGGCGCGCTCTACAGGGGGCCGGTCCACGTGCAGCGGCGGCTGGACACGCCGCTCGAGACGTTCGGCCAGTTCCCCGTGGAACTCGGTCCGGTCGACGTCCGACTCGAAGTACGAGGGAACCCACGGGAGGGAGTCCGCGCGGTGGGGCGCGTGTCGGCTACTGCCGCGTTCGAGTGTCGGCGTTGTCTGCGACCCATCCGTGCCCCGATCCGTGCCGATGTCGACGTCTGGTTTCGAGCGGTGCGCAGCGTCACGCCAGGCGAAGATGGAGTGTGGCCGTATGCCGCCACTGCCGCGGAGATCGACCTCGTACCGGTGATTCGGGAGGAACTTCTGCTGGCCATCCCGAATTTTCCGGTTTGCCGGGACGCGTGCGTCGGTCTCTGTCCGTCATGTGGCGTGCGGCTGGAGGATGAGTCCTGCTCGTGCCCGCCGCCCGAACCGGACCCGAGATGGGGCGCGTTGGCGGATCTCTCTACCCCCTGACGTGGCGCCGTAACCAGGGTGCTCTGGAGCTTGACATTCGGGGCGACAACGCGCCTGTTTCACTGCTTCGTTTCGGCCGCTGTCACGGCGCGCCGATTCGAGGGGCGATGGAGCCGCAAGAGACGAACGATACGAGAAGATAGAGGGTCGAGATGGCCGTTCCGAAGAGACGAACGTCGAAGCAGAGAAAGCGGAAGCGTCGCACCCACTACAAGGCGGCGGTCGGTGCGAGTCAGTCCTGTCCGCGTTGTGGCGATCCGAAGCGTCCGCACCGGGTGTGTCCGACGTGCGGGCACTACGGTGACCGCGAAGTCGTCCGCGTCGACGATTATTAATCCGCGCGAGTCGACCTCGCGCGGACACGGCCTGACCACTCCACTCCAACTCCGGATCACCTCATGATCCGTGTAGCGCTCGATGTCCTCGGCGGCGACCTGGCGCCCGAGGCACCCATCGAAGGCGCGCTGGAGGCGCTGGCGGCGTGGCCCGACGAGCTGGAGATCAGCCTGGTCGGACCGCCGGAGGCCATCGAGCCGTTGCTCGGTGATGCCCCGCGAGAGCGACTGACGGTGATTCCCGCACATGAGGTGATCGAGCCGGGGGAGGCCCCGGCATTGGCCGTCCGCCGAAAGCGGGACAGTTCGATCGTGCGCGGCATGGAGGCTGTTCGGGACGGAGAGGCCGACGCGCTGATCTCCGCCGGATCTACGGGCGCCGTGATGGCGGCTTCGGTTCTGACGCTCGGAGTTCTCCCGGGCGTGAACCGCCCGCCGGTCGGGGCCATGTTCCCGACGACCGAGGGCCACATGCTGGTCGTCGACGTGGGCGCGCACGTGAACGCCCGACCGCACCAGCTTCATCAGTATGCGAGACTCGGTTCGATCTATCTGCGCGATTCCCATGGGATGGAGCGACCTCGGGTCGGACTCCTGAACGTGGGGGAAGAAGAAGAAAAGGGGGACGACGTGGCGGTCGCGGCGCACCGTCTCCTGGCCGCGGACAAGCGCATCCATTTCGTCGGAAACGTCGAGGGGCACCAGATCATCCTCGGACCGTGCGACGTCCTGGTATGTTCGGGGTTCGTCGGGAACGCGCTGCTGAAGTTCTATGAGTCGATGGCAGGGTTCGTCGTCGGTGTGCTGCGGGAGTCGGGGATCGAACAGCAGACCGAAATCGACCGGATCCTGAAGTTTCTCGACTATACCGAGTACGGAGGTGCGCCGCTTCTGGGCGTGGCGGGCGTGACGATCATCTGCCACGGCGCTTCGCCGCCCCGCGCCATCAAGAACGCGACTCGCGCGGCGATCGACTCCGTCAAGTCGGGTCTCGTCCCGAACCTGCGCCGGGCGCTGGAGGAGATGGAGTCGGGTGCGGGCCTGGACGGCGGGGGAGGGTCACCGTGAGTGGAAACGCGCTCCTGTTGCCAGGGCAGGGTTCGCAGTTCGTCGGTATGGGACGCGAGCTCGCTGCGGCCTTCCCGTCTGTCCGAGAAGTGTACGAACGAGCCGACGAGGCGTTGGGTTTCCATCTCAGCCGTCTCTGCTGGGAAGGACCCGAGGAAGATTTGACCGCGACGCAGAATGCGCAGCCGGCAATTCTCCTTCACAGCTACGCGACGTGGACCGTCGTTCGCGGCGCCCTCGACGATGTGTGCGTGGCGGCGGGCCACTCGCTGGGAGAGTTCTCCGCGCACCTGCTCGCCGGTACCTTCGGGTTGGAGGACGCCCTCCGAGTGGTTCGGCGACGCGGCGAATTGATGGCCGCCTCGGGGGCCGAACGGCCCGGCACCATGGCGGCCGTGCTCGGTCTCGATGAAGCGGCGCTCGAGGACTTGTGCGCGGGCGTATCTGTCGGCACGGTCGTACCGGCCAACCTGAACGCCCCTGGCCAGATCGTCATCAGCGGGGACGTGGACGCGGTTGCTCTCGCGTCGGAGCGCGCGGGGGCGGCGGGTGCCCGTCGAGTCATTCCCCTCAACGTCAGCGGCGCGTTCCACTCGCCCCTGATGGAGGTGGCGGTCGAAGGGCTGGCCTCGGCGTTGGCGGAGACCGACATGGCCGATCCGGCGTTTCCGATCGTCGCGAACGTCACATCCGAACCCGTCACGGGAGCTCAGGCCGCCCGAGACGTGTTGCTCGCGCAGCTCACGTCGCCCGTCCGGTGGGCGGAGGGAGTCGAGCGAATGCGCGAGATGGGACCGGATTCGTGGGTCGAGGTCGGACCTGGTGAGATCCTGGCGGGTCTGTTGCGACGGATAGATCGCGGACTGAAGGCGCAGTCGATCGGAGACCCTGAGTCGATCGACGCGTTCATGGCGGGTCGGTGAGTGGGACCGACGTTTCTGTGCAGACGCCACGCTGGAGGATGTGATGAGTGAGCTCGAAGGGGCCGTGGCCGTCGTAACCGGCGGAACTCGAGGGATTGGCCGCGCCATCTGCGAGGAGCTGGCCGCCGGGGGTGCGCAGGTCGCGGTGGTCGCGACCGGCGAAGATCGGTCTGGGGCCGTCGCGGCGGAGCTGCCGGGAGGCGGACACGCGGGCTTCGGGTGCGACGTATCCGACGTCGACGCCTGCGTGGCGCTGATCGGCCGGGTGAACGAGTCGCTCGGGCCGGTGGAGATCCTGGTCAACAACGCCGGGATCACTCGCGACAACATTCTTATCCGTATGAAGGACGAGGAGTGGCAAGCGGTCCTCGATACGAATCTGTCGGGTGCGTTCTACCTCGTGCGAGCCGTATCGCGGGGGATGATGAAACGACGGTCGGGCAAGATCGTAAACGTGTCCAGCGTCGTGGGCTTGACGGGAAACCGGGGGCAGTCCAACTATGCGGCGGCCAAAGCCGGGCTGATCGCACTCACGAAGTCGGTGGCGCAGGAATTAGCGGGTCGCGGCGTGCGGGCCAACGTTGTTGCACCAGGTCTCATCGAGACCGATATGACGGCGGTACTGCCCGACGATGTAAAGGACGAGATGCTGGGGCGGGTGCCGTTCGGCCGGTTTGGATCCCCCGAGGACGTTGCCAGGACCGTGCGTTTTCTGGTGGGTCCGGGGGCGTCGTACATCACGGGACAGGTGATTGTGGTCGACGGCGGGCTGGTGATGTAGAGACGGGCCGAACGCCGGTCGGTGGTGCGGGTCGCCGGGTACGGTGCCCGAAAATGAGAATGACGGATCGAGGGCTCCAGACGGGGTCCCATTTAAAGGAGAGCGCGCACATGTCGGAAATCGCCTCGAGAGTTCGCGAGATCATCGCGCAAGAGCTGGGCGTCGAAGGGGAGAAGGTCACGGACGACGCCAACTTCGTCGAAGACCTCGGCGCGGACTCGCTGGACACCGTCGAGCTCGTGATGGCATTCGAGGAAGAGTTCGGGATCGAGATTCCCGATGAGGATGCCGAGCAGATGCAGTCGGTCGGTCAGGCGATCAAGTATCTGACCGAGAAACAGTAGGAGCCGGCACGGCGGCCGACTGGCCGCCACCGGTCAAGAACCCATGTCACAACGTCGAGTAGTCATAACCGGGGTCGGGCTCGTCACACCTGTCGGGCTCGACCCCGAGTCCACATGGACGGCGCTTCTGGCCGGCGAGAGCGGAGCCGCCCCGATCACGAGATTCGATACATCCGAGCATGACGCTCGGTTCGCCTGCGAGGTGAAGGGGTTCGACCCGGAGGCACACATGGGTCGGAAGGAGGCCCGCCGAGCCGACCGATTCCTTCAGCTCGCCATGGCATCGTGTGGCCAGGCCATGCAGCAGGCCGGTCTGGCGGAGGGTTGGGGGAACACCGACCCCCGGCGCGCGGGTGTCATTATCGGTTCCGGAATCGGGGGACTCCCGCTGCTCGAGCAGCAGCACCAGAGGTTGCTCGAGCGCGGACCGAGCCGAGTGTCTCCGTTCTTCATCCCCATGTTCATCGCGGACATGTCGCCGGGGATGATCTCGATGCGGTACGGAGCCCGTGGCCCCAATTACGCGACGGTCTCCGCGTGCGCGTCGAGCGCACACGCCATCGGTCTCGCGTCTCGGTCCGTGCGTTTGGGGGAGACGGACGTGATGATCACCGGCGGTACAGAGTCGACGATCACGCCCCTGTGCATGGCCGGGTTCGCCTCGATGAAGGCCCTGTCGGTTCGAAACGACGACCCCTCGACGGCCTCGCGGCCGTTTTGTGCCACGCGCGACGGATTCGTGATGGGCGAGGGGGCTGGCGTGCTGATCCTCGAAGAGCTGCAGCACGCGAGGGCCCGGGGTGTCGAGATCCTCGGCGAGGTGGCCGGTTTCGGGCAGAGCGCCGACGCCTACCACTTCACGGCGCCGGCGCCGGACGGAGCGGGTGCCAGGCTAGCGATGGAGCACGCACTGGCGGACGCGCGATTGCGACCCGAGGACATCCAGTACATCAATGCACACGGTACGTCGACTCCCGCCAATGATTCATCGGAGACCGCGGCCATCAAGAGCGTGTTCGGTGATCACGCAGGCGAACTCGTCGTCGGTTCGACGAAATCGATGACCGGGCATACGCTCGGCGCCTCCGGTGCGATCGAGGCCGCGATCTCGGCGCTCGTGTGCAGGCACGGGGTCATCCCGCCGACGATCAACTGCCATGAACCCGATCCCGCATGCGATCTGGAATACGCGCATGGTGGTCGCATTGAACGGCCGGTGCGGGCCGCGCTGACGAACTCGTTCGGGTTCGGTGGCCACAACGTCTGTCTGGCCATCACACGTTGGGACGACGAATGAACAGGGTTCTCGTGATGATGGGCTCGACGTCGGACATGCCGAAGATGGAGAAGGGCGTGTCCATCCTCGAGGAGAAAGGCGTCGATGTCACCGTCGAGGTGTGTTCCGCGCACCGGGAACCGGTGCGGACAGCGGAATTGGCGTCGGGTGCCGCGGCTGCCGGCTACAGCGTCGTGATCTGCGGGGCGGGTCTGTCAGCTGCGCTCCCCGGAGTGGTTGCGGCACACACGAGGCTCCCCGTCATCGGCGTCCCCATCTCCGCCGGAACCCTGGGAGGGTTGGATGCCCTCCTGTCGGTAACCCAGATGCCTCCCGGCGTGCCGGTTGCAGCCGTCGGGATCGACAACGCGGCGAACGCGGCCCACCTCGCGCTTCGCATCCTCGGGCTGGCGGACTGAGGCGCCGGGCGTCCGGAGCCCGATCTTCCATGCGTGTCGGCGTCGGCTACGACTCTCACCGGTTCGATGACACCCGTCCCCTGATCCTCGGGGGAGTCGAGATTCCCGACGAACCCGGGTTGAGAGGGCACTCCGACGGAGATGCCATCTGTCATGCCGTTACGGATGCCATACTGGGCGCTGCCGGATTGGGAGACATCGGTCGGCTCTTTCCCGATACGGACCCCGCAAACGAAGGGGCCGCTTCGGTCGACATGCTCGTCGACGCGGTTCGTCTGCTTCACCGGGGCGGCTACCGGGTTTCCAACGTCGACGTCACGGTCGTTGCCGAACGGCCGAAGATCCTCCCGGTCGCCGACGCCATGGCGCAGCGGATGGCGCCGATTCTGGGGGTCGAGTCCGGCTCCGTGTCCATCAAGGGCAAGTCGAACGAAGGGATGGGCTGGATCGGTCGCGGAGAGGGGCTGGCCGTGATCGCCGTCGCCGCGATCACGACCGCGTCCAGCTGAGGGTCCCATGATCGCACTCCAGGACGTGACCCGTCTGATCGAACTGTTGGCCGGCTTCCCGCCGATCGCCGCCTACGCCATCGTCGCGGCGGGCTCGGCCCTGGAAAACGTGTTCCCTCCCGTACCCTCGGACACGTTCGTCCTGCTCGGTGCGGTGCTCACCGATCGCGGAAACCTGGCTCCGGTGACGGTCCTGCTCGTTGCATGGCTGTCGAACGTTGCGGGGGCGATGTTCGTCTACATCGCGGCCCGGCGGCATGGCCCCGCGTTTTTTGCAGAGGGCTGGGGTCGCTGGATATTGCGGCCTTCGCAGTTCAATCGAGTTGCGCGCTTCTACGCGCGCTACGGGTTGCTCGCGGTGTTCTTGTCGAGGTTCCTGCCGGTGCTTCGAGTCGTGATTCCGACCTTCGCCGGGTTCGCGGAGTTCGGATGGTTCAAGACGCTCGCGCCGATCGCCATCGCATCGATCATCTGGTACAGCATCGTTCTCTATCTCGGAATTCTCGCTTCCCAGAACGTCGGGGTCGTTGTCGACGTCCTGGGGGACACGAATACCTGGCTCGTCGCCGTCGCGGGCCTCGTCTCCGCCGCGATTGCGGTGTGGTGGTATCGCACCCGCCACGAGGATGAACCGGCCCCCGCAGAAGAGGGCTCCGGTCTCGACATCCCCAGCGTGTCAGACGACGCCGACAGAAGATGAGCGCCTCGCCGGCCGACCGGGACGAGCACGCCAGAGCCTTCCGGCTCGAGGAGTTCCGTGACTATCTGAGCTTCGAGCGCGGGTTGTCGGCGAGAACCGTCGAAGCCTACGAGCGCGATGTCGGCCGGTTCGTAGAGCGTGCGATCGGTCGGTCGGTCACGGGACCGGAGGCCGTTACCTACCGGATCTTGAGAGACCACGTCGCCGCGTTGTCTGACCTGGGCCATGCCCCGGCGACCGTATCGCGCGCGGTGTCCTCGCTCCGCGTGTATTTTCGATTTCTGAACGAAGACGGGATTCTCCACGCGGACCCGACCGAGCTTCTCGAATCGCCACGGGCAGGACGGCCGCTGCCGGACGTTCTCAACGTGCACGAGATCGAGCTTCTACTGGCCGCGATCACCCCGGACCGCCCGTCGGCGTTCCGCGACCGGGCGATCCTCGAAGTACTGTATGGGTGTGGTTTGCGCGTCTCGGAGCTCTGCGGTCTCCGGACTCGCGATACGGATCTCGAGGCTCGGCTCGTCCGCGTACTCGGGAAGGGTTCGAAGGAACGCCTGGTGCCGCTCGGGGCGGATGCGCGTCACGCGCTCCGCCGATACTTTCGGGAACTGAGGCCCCGTCTGGACAAAGGGGGTTCGGAGGGTCGCGTATTTCTCAACCGATCCGGGCGGCCGCTCAGCCGCATGGGGGTGTGGAAGATTCTGCGGCAGTACGCGGAGCGCGCGGGCCTCACGAAGCGTGTCACGCCGCACACGTTGCGGCACAGTTTCGCCACACACTTGTTGGAGGGGGGCGCCGATCTCGCATCGGTACAGGAGATGCTGGGGCATGCGGATATCTCGACCACGGAGATCTACACGCACGTGGATCGATCACTGCTTCGGCAGGTGCATCGGGAGCACCATCCGCGCGGATGAGTCTGGTCGGGCGTCGGAGACGGGCGCACGTCGATGCGCGTAACGCGCCTCCTTCAGCTCGTTCGGAATCGCCGGCCGGTCAAACGATTCGCCGATCGTTCTCTCCCCCCCGACGCCGTCGAGGCGATCCTCGAATCGGCCCGGTACGCTCCATCGGCCCGCGAGGCCCAGCCATGGCGATTCGTCGTCGTGCAGGAAGCGCTGGCCCGGCACCAGCTCGCGCAGGCGGCGTTCAACCATCCGCACATGAAGACCGCGCCGGTGATCGTCGTGTGTTGCGCTCGGATCCACTCACATGTGAGCGGGAGCGGTCGGCCAAGTCATCCGATGGACCTGGCGGCCGCGACCCAGACCATGGCGATCGCGGCGGCTGATCTCGGGGTGCACACGAGTTGGATTTTCGGGTTCCGCGAATCGGACGTTCGGCCGGTGGTGGGGATCCCGGACGATGTCCCGGTTCTCGGGTTGCTCGGACTCGGCTACCCCGACGGATTGGCGGATCTGCCGGAGCGTCGACCTCGCGACGAGGTAATCGCGTGGGACGCGTGGCGGACCCATGGCGCCAGGACATCGCTGCCGTGACCTCCTGGACGAGTCGAGCTGCTGCTCGGCGAGGTCGGTTCGCGATCGCCGGTGCGTTCGTGTTCGCCGCTTCACTGTCGCCGCGATTGTCGATCGCCCAGGAGGTACGCCTCGCCGAATCGCCTCGCGACGATGCGGAGAGGGCCGTCGCGGCGTTTCTCGAACGAGGCGGATACGTGGTGTGGGCGCGGGACACGGTGCTCGCGCGGGACGACGTCGTCCTGTCTCACGTTCTGGTGCTCGAAGCGTCGGCGCGGATCTCGGGACGGATCGAAGGCGATGTGCTGGTCGTGGACGGCGACCTGTTCTTGCGTACGCGCGGAAGGGTGTCCGGCGACATCGTGGTGCTCGGGGGCGGGTTCTACGATTCCGATCTGGCCGAGATCGGCGGAAGCGTGAGCTACCGCCCGAACGTGCGCATCCGGGTTCGTCCGACCGAGGGGGATTTCGAAGTGTTCTCGGTCGCCGCCGAACGCGAGCCGTTCGAGCTCGACGGCACCTGGGGATTCCACATTCCGACCTATCAACGCGTCGACGCCATCACGATCGGGTGGGGCGCGACCGCCCGTTTCGACGACGTGGCCGGACGACCCGATCTGGAAGGCAGCATTCGTTACCTCACCGGCCCATCGGACCTGCAGGCATCGATCCGGAACTCCTGGTATACGTCCGATCGACTGCGCCTGGGAATCGCGGGGAGCCGCGCGACCAGGACGATGGACGGCTGGATCCGACCGACCTGGTACAACAGCCTTTCGACGGTGGTGGCCGACGACGACGCCTTCAACTACTACCGTGCCGACCGGCTCGGCGTGGAGGCCGAGTGGCGAGGCAAGGAGGCGCCGATCTGGGAGGACGCCCCCGAATGGCGGTTCACGTTCGCCGCGTTCTGGGAAGACGCGACATCGCTCGAAGCTCGCGACACGTGGGCCGTGTTCACCGGCGATGCTCCGGAAGAAATGCCTGCCGCGCGTCACCCGAATCCGCCGGTGGATGAAGGTGAGAGCTACTCCCTGGTCGCGGGGTATGACTGGATGAGGCGGGGGGAGACGGGCCGTACCGCCTTTGGCGTGGGTCTGGAGTATTCTTGGGACGGTCGCAACGTGCCGGTCGGCACCACAGGACGGGACCTCACGTTCCTCATGGCGGAGGCCCGGGTGTCGACGCGACACGTGACGCCATGGGGGCACGCCTGGGACGTGTTCGCGATCTCCCGGGTCACGCTGGACGGAGACGTGCCCGGCCAGCGATACTCGACCCTCGGTGGGCCGGGAACGATCGCCACGATGCCGCTCCGTTCGATGCGAGGCCCGCAGATGGTATACGCTGACGCGACGTACGCCGTGCCGGTGCTGGGAATGGCGACACTCGGCGGCCTCGACGGCTTCCTCCGGGCGTCGTTCGGGTCGGCCTGGGGAGACGGCGATCCGTTCAGGCTCGAGGAGGCATTGAGCGGGGGAATGGCGGTTCGGCTCTGGGAGTTCCAGATGGAGACAGGCGTCGCGATCGGGTCCTCCGTGGACGGCGGCACCCGGACCGTCTGGTTCTTCGACGTGAGAACGAGACGGGGCGTCCGGACCACCCAAATGCCAGTGCCGGGGCGCGGTTTTTGAACGTGTTTTGACAACTCGAAAGCTCGCGCCTAGCTTCTCGCGATGCCGCTCCGAACGAACTTCCGCGCCTGCCCTTGATGGACGTGATCTGCGTCCTCCCTGCCCGAATCTCCAGCACCCGTATCTCTAGAAAGCTCCTCGCCGGCATCGCCGGACGCACGCTGATCGAGTGGGCCTGGCGTGCTGCGAACCGCGTCGCGGCGTTCGACCGGATCGTCGTCGCCACGGATTCGGTGGAAATCGAGAGCTGCGCCAGAGGATTCGACGCCGAGGTCGTGATGACTCGAGGAGATCACGAGTCGGGAACCGATCGGGTGGAGGAAGCCGCCGAGGCGCTCGGCGCAGGGGAGGGTGACATCGTCGTCAACTTTCAGGCAGATGAGCCGTTTGCGGATGGGCCCACGGTTTCGGCCGCGGTTCGGGCGCTGGCGGAAGGAGACGGACGAGCACACATCTCTACGGTTGCCGCCCCGATCATGAGTGTAGAGGAGTGGCGTTCACCTGGCGTGGTGAAGGTGGCCCGAGCCGCCGATTCGGCGTTATATTTCAGCAGGAGTCCTATTCCGCACTCGAGGGGTGGGGCGCCCGCATTCGAATCGATGGGGGACGGCCCGGAAGCGGTGCGGCCGTTTCTCAGACATGTAGGGGTCTATGTGTGCCGGCGACCGGCCCTGAAGCGTTGGGCGAGCCTGCCGGAATCGAGGCTCGAGGCCGTGGAGAAGCTCGAGCAGCTCCGCGCGCTCGAGGATGGCATGCGAATCCACGTCGAGGTGGGTCCGCCGACCGAGCCCGGAATCGACGAGCCCGCCGACGTCGAGCGGGCCGAACGTGTTTTGTACGATGCGAACTGGTGACGGCAGAGGGCGACAGGGGGAGTGCAACCGCGTATGAACGACAAGTCGCCGACCAAGTACATCTTCGT
>JBGMQU010000003.1:0-64882 GCA_048060725.1 Gemmatimonadota bacterium
ATTAGCTCAGTCTGACGGTGGCTCGGGGGGGGGGCCGCGGATGCGGGGTCGACCAGCAGGAAGCCCAGGCGCGTGCGCGTCTTGAGCACGTGCTTAAGGTCCAGCGTGGCTTCGAAAACGCGCTTCCGTAGTCCCAGTGAACGCATCGAAGGCGGGGCGTCTCCCGACAGCGCGTACCCGAACTCCGCGAGCGTGTCTCCGACCGACGCCTCGATATCCGCCAGATCCTCCGGACTACACCGCGACTTCCAACGCTCTAGCGGGCTGAACCCCTCGCTTTCCCCGGCGAACGAGCTATTGGGATTGCGTGCCGAGCCGACCGCCTCACGGTCGATTCTTTCGATGTCGAGTCGAACGTCGAGCCTCGACTCGAGCCGGCGAAGTTCGCCCGCGAGGTCGGTGACGAGGTTCTCGAATCTCACTTCGACGTAGCGATCTCCGAGTTTACTCCCTGCGGCGCATGCACGTCGGACGATACGGTCCCAGACCCAACTTGCGACGACGGTCTCGTGGTCCCGATCCCAGGGCAGGGTTCGAATCCAATTCCGGGGGGCGAGAGAGAGGGCGACGTCGCGGCCGTCACGAATCACGTGTATGAACCGCGCCTTCGGCAGGTCGCGCGCGATCCGCCCCAGGAAGAGGGCATGCGCGGGAGTCGTTTCTGTCCACCCGGGTCGGCCCTGTGCCTCTGCGGTAGCCCGCATGACGATCTCGAGAAAAGCCCCGGGGGTGACCCCGTTTTCGAGGAGTGGCGTGAGAAGTTGATCGGCCGGAACTCCGGTCCGACGATGGTATTCGCTCGCCAGCCAAGCCTCCGCGAGCCTTCGACGAGCCCGCGGCCGCCGCGGGGAGCCGTAGCGCGCAACGAAGAGATCGTAGAGGTGGGTTTCCGCTCGATAGTTCGCGAAACAACCGCTGGACATCAAGAGATGACCCAGCCACGTCGTTCCCGAACGGGGACAGCCCACCACAAAGACGGGGTTAGTCACGGATCCTCTGTTCCGGGCCCAATTGTTGCCATGCTCCCACACTTGTGCGGTAACTGTCCAGCACGAAGAACGGGGCTCGAATGCGTCGGTTCGACGGCGCCCCGTATTCCAGGCGAACACGGGGCGGGGCCGCCAGACAACCTGCAGTATCGCGCGGCAAGGAACGTGCTTGGTGACTATGTTGCGTGGCACGATCGGTGTGCCGGGCGAGGATTGGGAGTGGGTTAGAGACGGGGCGGGAAGCGTTGATCGCAAAAGCCGATAGTCCAGAGCCTCCGGTAGGCGCTTTGCGAGCGACGGGGACGGGTGTCTCAGGAGTCATGGGACGACCCTGGTCCCGGCGTCGTCCCCAACGGCTTCCGCCTCAAGCCGTCCCCTCGGGCTCGCCCTTGATGGCTCGGCTCCACCGCCTCGAGTTCGGCGCCTACTGGCGGTTTTTTCTAAAGCAGCCCCCATCGTTCTGGCTCATTTCGTTCTATCTGCTCTTCGAGTACGTGCGGCCGCAGAGCATCTATCCTTCGCTCGACGTGCTTCCTTGGTCTCAAACATTCCTGATCGGGTGCGCGGCGGCGGTCCTCGCCGAAGGGAGGCTGTTCAAGTCGTTCGACAGTTCCGACGCCTGGCTGGTGGTATTCACGGCCGTTCTGATCGCCTCCAGCTTCACGGCCTACTTTCCCGACGAATCGTTTGCGGAACTGCAGTCCTACCTCAACTGGGTCTTGATTTTCGTGTTGATCACCCGGTCTGTGGACAGCGAGGGGAAGTTCTTCTTCTTCTATTTTCTGTTTCTACTGTTTAGCCTGAAGATGTCCCAGCACGCCAGTCGCTCCTGGTTTGGCGCCGGGCTGCAATTCCGCAGTTGGGGGGCGACAGGTGCCCCGGGGTTCTTCCAGAATTCGGGCGAGATGGCAATCCAGATGACCATCTTCCTCCCGCTCTCCATCTACTTCGCCCAGGCATTGAAGCCCCATCTGTCGGGTCTCACGAAGAAGTGGAAGTACTGGATGGTTCTGGCGGTCCCGTTGTCCGCAGTTTTCGCGCTCCTCGCATCCTCCTCGCGTGGCGGCCAGCTGGGCGGGCTGGCCGTGGGAGCCTGGATGTTGTTCAGGAGCAAGGCGCGGGTCCGCGGTTTCCTTGCGGCGATCTTCATTGCCGGTGCGGTGTTTCTGCTTCTCCCGGAGGAGCAGCGCGCACGGTTTGAAGAGATGGGGAGCGACGAGACGTCTGAAACGCGTATCTACCACTGGAAAAACGGAATCAAGATCGCCAACGCCCACCCGGTCCTCGGCGTCGGTTATGCTAACTGGCTTCCCTACTACTACAAGGTTGGCTACACCACGGGTCGGGGCAGTCAACTCTCGCACAACATCTTTATCCAGGCCGGAGCGGAGCTGGGATACGCGGGGCTTGCAGCATTCCTGACGTTAATCTTCATGACGTTCCGGATGAATGCTCATACGAGGCGGCGCGTCGGTCAACTGCCCGACGGTAGGACCCTGTATCTCATGGCGCTCGGGCTTGACGCCGGGCTCGTGGGGTTCCTCGTGAGCGGCTCGTTCGTAACCGTGCTCTACTATCCGTACTTCTGGATCAACTATGCGATGACGGCCGCGCTCTACAAGGTTGTGCGCGGACGGTCGCGCGGAACCCGGGGGGGTGCCCGGTCGGTCCCCCGCGGGACGAGGCCCGTCGGATCGCGCGCCTCCCGCCAGATCGCCGACGCGCCCTCCGGATAGACGTCCTTGAGACCGACGCCGGTCCTCCACGTCATCGATACCGGCGGTCCCGGCGGCGCCGAGACCGTCTACCTGGATCTCCTTTGCGGGCTCCACCGAGATCGTTGGGAGCCGATTGCGGTCGTTCCCGAGCGCGATTGGCTCTGGGAGGCTCTCGAGAACAGAGGGATCGAGCCGGTGCTCCTCAGGGGAACGCGATCCTTCGATTTCGCCTACCTGTCGAGACTACGTTCTCTGGCACGTTCGCGCCGCGTGGCCCTGCTCCAGACACACCTGCTGGGCTCCGCGGTCTACGGCGCGGCGGTGGGGCGACTGCTTCGGATACCGCAGGTATCCACGTTCCACGGAACGGTCGATATTTCGGCGTCCGACCGCCACCTGCGGGCGAAGCTGTGGATCCTGGATCGTGCGTCGACGCGACTGGTCTTCGTATCGCAGTCGCTCCAGCGGCACTTTGAAACGATCTCGGGTCACGGCCCTGCGGCCGCCCGGGTGATCCACAACGGCATCGATCTCGAGACGTTCCGGCCCGGGTCGGAGCCGGAGCTGAGGGCAGACTTCGGGGTGGGCCAGGAGGAGATCCTGCTCGGGGCGATCGGCAACGTTCGACCTGCGAAGGACTACCCGACGCTGCTGCGGGCGCTCGCCGAACTGGCGAAACGCGGCATCCACCCCCGCTGTATAATCGTCGGCCAGCCTTCCGGGTCTCTGGGCGGTGATCTGCTCGCCCTTCGCGCGGCACTCGGGCTCGAAAAAACCGTCGAATTCATCGGTTTCAGATCCGACATCGACCGGGTACTGCAGGCGCTCGATGCTCTCGTGATCAGCTCATCCTCGGAGGGGTTCTCGCTCACGGCCGTCCAGGCCCTGGCGACCGGTACGCCGGTCGTATCGACGCGGTGCGGGGGGCCCGAGGAGATTCTGGAGCACGACGTCACGGGCGTGCTCGTACCGGCCGGGTCTCCCTCTGCGCTCGCCGACGGGATCGAGCGGATTTGCTCGGATCGGGCGCTTCGGGCCCGACTCTCATCCGGCGGGCGCAGGGTGGCGGAGTCGCGGTTCTCCCTCCACATGATGATCGAGGGATACGAACGTCTTTACCACGAGTTGTCCGAGGGTCGAAGGGGGGCGCGCGCATGAGTCCGTCTGTGCTGATCACCTGCGGTGAGCAGCGCTCGGCGCTCTCGATCGTCAGGTCGCTGGGGCGCGCGGGCTTCCGAGTACGCGTGTGCTCGTCGCGGGCGCCTTCCCTCGCCGGGGCCTCACGGTTCGCAGATGAGGAGCACGTCGTTCCGGACCCCGTAATCCGACCCGAGGCGTTTGCCGTCGCCCTCACGGGACTGATCGAGAAGTTGCGGCCTGACCTCGTGATCCCGGTTACGGAGGCGGCCCTGTTGGCTTCGCTGAGTATCGAGACCGGCCGGTCCGGGACGAAATTCCCGTTCCCGGATCTCGAACGCTTCGCCGCGGTTTGTGACAAGACCCGCGTGTTCGAGGCCGCACGCGCCGAGGGCATTTCCGTGCCGCGCGAGGTGGTGCTGAACCGTCGTTCGGACCTGGCCGGTGCCTTCGTCGACATCTCCTTCCCGGTGGTGATCAAACCGGCGCGTTCCGTCTCGGGCAACTCGGTCGAACGCAGCAAGCATGTGGTACTCCACGCGACCGATTCCGCGGCCCTGTCGGCAGCAGTCGATCTGCTTCCAGATGAAGCGTTCCCGGTGCATGTTCAGCAGCGGATCGTCGGTCCGGGGATCGGCGTGTTTCTGTTGCGCTGGGAGGGTAGGACGCTCGCGGAGTTCGCTCACCGTCGGATTCGGGAGAAACCGCCCTCCGGTGGGGTCAGCGTGCTTTGCGAAAGCGTGGAGGTTGATCCCGATCTGCTGGACGCCTCGCTGCGTCTGCTCGCGCGGTTCGAATGGGAGGGGGTCGCGATGGTGGAGTACAAGCGTGACGCCGCCACGGGCCGGGCCTATTTGATGGAGATCAATGGCCGATTCTGGGGCTCGCTCGAGCTCGCCGTGAAGTCCGGCGTCGACTTTCCGCGGCAGCTGGCCGCCGCCGCGCTCGGGAACGCCGTCGAGCCCATTGGGCGATACCGCGTGGGCGTACGGAACCGGTGGGTATGGGGAGATGTCGACCACCTCATCATGAGGCTCCGCCGGTCTGCGGCTCAGTTGTCGTTGCCCCACGGAGCACCCGGAAGGGTGCGCGTCGTGATCGACTTCTTCCTCGCCTTCCTGTGGGCCCGGCCCGAGGTCTTCCAAATTTCCGATCCCGCTCCGGCATGGCGCGAGACCCGGGACTGGTTTGCAGCGCTCGGCGGCTCCGGGAGGGGCCCATGAGATCGGCGGACCGCATGGTGGCGCTCCGTTACCCGGTGCAGCGTGCGTGGGCCCGTTTTAAGACCCGCTACCTTCTCGATTACACGTTCGTCCACATCAACAAGACCGGTGGAAGCAGCATCGAGCAGGCCCTCGGCATGCCGTTTCAGCACCGTACCGCTCTCGAGCTTCGGGAGCTGATCGGAGATGCAGCGTGGGATCGGCGATTCTCGTTCGCCTTCGTACGGAACCCCTGGGACAAGGCGGTTTCCCACTATCACTACCGGGTGAAGACGGGGCAGATGGGACTCGGCGACACCCCGGTACCGTTCGACGAGTGGGTAATCCGCGCATACGGGGAACACGATCCGGCCTACTATGATCAGCCGCGTATGTTCATGCCGCAGTACCAATGGCTGTCGGGTCCTTCAGGCAATTCGATGGTTGACTTCGTGGGTCGATTCGAGCGGCTGCACGACGATTTCGCCGAGGTGTGCAGGCGAATCGACGTCGATGCCTCGCTCCCTCATCTCAAGAAATCGAAGCACCGTGACTACAGGGATCTGTATTCGACGGAGTGTCGGGACGTGATCGCGCGCGTGTTCGAGGGCGACCTCGAGCGGTATGACTACGAGTTCGGATGAGTACGAAACCGCCTCCGACGCTCCTGTGCTCTGCGAACTTCCCGGCCGGCGCTGGATATGCGTGGGACTTCATCGAGAGCCTCTATGCGGGCGTCGCCGACCGACTCGCCGAGCGAGGAGTGCGCACATTCGTGGCGTACCCCGGCATGAAGGAGCCGCCGGGCCCCCTGGAGGGAGCCGCCGCGGAAGCAATCGATCGGGAGTTCCGCGTGGGCCCCGATGGTGGTACGTCCCGGGCCTGCGCCCTGGTTCGGGAATTGGGAGCCACGGTGCTCTACATGGCCGACCGACCCGCCTGGCACCCTGGATACGCGGCCCTGCGTCGCGCTGGCGTCCACAGCATCATCGTGCACGATCACACATCCGGGACGCGTTCTCGCCCGCGAGGTGCCAGGAGAATGCTCAAGCGGATCCGTAGCGGGCTGCCGGGCACGCTGGCCGATCGTGTGATCGCGGTGAGCGACTTCGTCGCGCGCCGAAAGATAGAGGTCGACCTCGTTCCCGCCGACAGAGTCCTGCGGGTCTGGAATTCCATCGAAGTGGACGTCGAACCGGGGACGTCCGCCGACGCCGCGGTCGCCGCGGTGCGACAGGAACTGGCGATCGAGACGGCTCGACCGATTGTCCTGGCCGCGTGCCGTGCCTCGAAACACAAAGGAATCCACCACCTGCTCCGGGCGTTCGACCGTCTTGAACGTGATCCGGAGCGTCCGGAGAATCGCCCCGCGCTCGTCTATGCAGGTGACGGGCCCGATTTCGCCGATCTGCGGTCGCTTCGTGAACGTCTTGACTACGGCTCCGACGTCCACCTTCTCGGGTATCGTGCGGACGTGCCAACCTTGATCGAGGCGGCCGCCGTGTGTGTCGTGCCGTCGGTCTGGGCTGAAGCGTTCGGCCTCGCGGCGCTGGAACCGATGGCGCTTCGGCGCCCTGTTGTCGCGTCCGAGGTAGGCGGACTCCCAGAAGTCGTCGTCGACGGCGAGACCGGCGTGCTGGTTCCCCCCGGAGACGAACGGGCGCTGTCGACGGCCCTGGGGGCCTTACTCGCCGATCCGGGCGCTCGCCATCGGATGGGCGAAGCCGGGCGACGGCGGGTTTTCGAACGGTTCGAGCGCAGAGCCCAACTCGATCGACTGGCCGAGGTGATCGCTCAGCAGTTTCCCACGGGGGTCCTCGATCCATGAGCGCACGCTCGTTGATCAAGCGCCTCGCCGAGTCGGCCACGACAACCCTTGGGGTGGTGCGCGCCTCGGAGCGGGCCAACCGCCACGGAGTCGCGGTGCTGTCCTATCACAACATCGTCCCGGAGGGCGAGGCGTCGATCGGCGATGTCTCGCTCCATCTCCCGGTTCGAACGTTTCGGGAACATCTGGACTGTCTCCAGGCCCACTACCGGGTCGTGGGGCTCGACCGGCTGGGCGACCCGCATGATGGGACAGCGCCTCGGGTGGCGATCACCTTTGACGACGCGTACTGCGGTGCCGTGGTTACGGGGCTGGCCGAGCTGGCCCGTCGGCGCCTCCCCGCCACGGTGTTCGTATCCGCCGGATTGCTCGATCGCCGCTCGTTCTGGTGGGATCGGCTGTCGGATGAGGAGGGGCGCATTCCCATCGGACGGCGCGATCACGCGCTGTGGCATCTGGCCGGTGCGGACCAGGCGGTCCGCGAGTGGATGGCGGACGAGGGGATGCGAGAGAGGGAGATTCCCGAACATGCCCTTTCGGCGACACGCGCGGAGCTGTCGAGTGCTATCGCGGTGTCGGACGTGACGATCGGGGCACACGGGTGGGATCACCTCAATATGGCCGCGCTGTCTGCCGCGCAGCTCGCGCAAGAATGTGCGAAGCCGGCCGAGTCGCTACGCGGCGACTGGACTTCATACCGCCCGTGGGTCGCTTACCCTTATGGTTTGTCGTCCGACACCGTCGTCGCTGCCGCGGCGGATCACTATCGGCTGGGGTTCCGAATCGATGGCGGACTCGCGCGCGTGGAGGAGATCGCGGATCGACCGCTAGCCGTGGCGCGGATCAACGTCCCTGCGGGGCTCTCTGCGCGCGGGCTTCGACTCCGAGTGTCGGGGTTGCGGACGTGATCCGATCACTGACGCCGGAGACGACCGAGCGCGTGGGCCGGGAACGCTCGGACGATCCTGCGCTCATCTTCGCTGAGCACGAGCGCGTAGAGTCCGACCGCGCCCAGCGCCGCGAGGGCTGTCGATACGCCGATGGAGGCCACGAGCGCTCCGGTCGGCAGGAGGAGCTTGAGGGTGAACGGGACCGCGAGTACGAGGTAGATGAGCGCGATGCGGCGCCAACCGTACTCGAAGCGATGAACACGTTGCCCTACGGCGAGCACGATCAGGAATCGCAGCGCATAGGCGATCAGAGTCGCATACGCGGCTCCGTACATCCCGTAGCGAGGGATGAGGGCGAAGTTGAGAGCGAGCACCATCGCGCCGACGAGGAGCGCCAGGCGACCCATGATCTTCGTCCGCTCCGTGATCAACATGCTGAGGTTCGGGAACGAGACGAGGTGATAGAGGATCTGGGCCCCCACCATGATCGGTATGAGGTTGGCTGCCTCGTGGAACCCGGGACGCCGCGCCATGATTCGGATGAGATCTCCCGCGAACAGAGCGATCACGAGCGCCATGAACCCCAGAACGATGTTGAGATATCTGAACAGCCGACGGATCGTGGCCAGACCATCGGGCCTCCGCGCGACCTCGAAGCGTTGCGGCCCCCACACGAGTTGAAATGGTCGGAAACCAAACGCGTGCAGGAGCATGGTGAAGCGAAACGCGAGCGAGTACACGCCGACGGCGGCGTCACCCGAGAAGATCCGAAGAAAATAACGATCGGAGAATACGATCAGGAAGTTGGACAGCGTCCACGGCACGAGGGGGGCACCGAAACGGGCAAGGGCGCGCGCGTTCGCCCGGACGAACCTGGTCCCGACCTCTCGGAATTGATGGACCAGGAGTCCGGTGGCGAACAGCATCCCCGTGATGAGGCTGGAGTACAACACGCCCAGGATTCCCAGATCCTGAAACACGACGAAGTAGACGTTGAGGCCGAGCGCGACGATCAGCCGGACGACGTTGGTCAGCGCGAAGACGCCGGAACGTTGACGCGCTCGCATATGGAGCAGCGGGATCGATTCGGCCGACTGGAGAAAATAGATCACGAAGAACAGGCGGAAGTACTGGGCGTCGCCGTTCTCGCCGAGCACCACGGAAGAGAGAACGGGTGCCGCCAGGGCACCGGAGATCGCCAGGACGCCCGTGAAGGCCATCAGCATGAGCGACGCGGTGCTGATCACCCCATTCTTGTCCGCCTGCGTCTCGGCGTCGGTGTAGAACTTGTACACGGCGCCAGCCACGCCGGCGCTTGCGATCGTACCGAGGAAATCGACGGTGAGGGTCAGGAGTTGGAGCGTGCCGTAGTCACCCTCGGTGAGGTACGACGTGTAGATGGGCAGCATGATAAAGCCCGCGAGGCGGCCTACGGCGATGCCTGCGCCGTACACCACCGCGTGTCGTCCGAGCGTGCGTATTTCGCTTGCCAACGGCTCCCTCGTCGCCTAACGGTCCATCTGCCAACGTCTTGCACAGGACGGGATCAAGACCCGTGCCGTCATGGGGCCAGCCGGAAGATCGCGGACCGGTCGCACTCCGGTCCAGTGTGATGCGGATTCTCCACACTCTGGCGCCGGCGCCCGTGGGCGGGCTCGAGCGGGTGGTGCAGATGCTGGCAAAGGCTCAGAGCGCGGCCG
The DNA here is from genome assembly GCA_048060725.1 of Gemmatimonadota bacterium. Taxonomy (GTDB): domain Bacteria; phylum Gemmatimonadota; class Gemmatimonadetes; order Palauibacterales; family Palauibacteraceae; genus Palauibacter. Next base: position 9,465 of record JBGMQU010000003.1, read on the forward strand.
GACACGACGTCGCCGTTCTCGGCGTCGTCTCGCCAACCCGGGATTCGCACCCCTTCTTCGCGGCGTTTGACGATTCCGCAGTCGACGCACGACCGCTCGTCGTGCCCGATCGCGAATGGATCCGGGAGCTTCGGGCGCTGGCGACCGAGTTGCGGAGGTGGCGGCCCGAGATCGTGCATACACACGGCTACCGATCCGATGTTCTGATGGGGCGGACGGCCCGCCGAGCCGGCGTTCCAACCGTTGCGACCGCCCACGGTTTCATCGGCGGCGGGCTGAAGAACCGCCTCTACGAGTGGCTGCAGACGGCATCCTATCGGCGTGGGACGCACGCTATCGCGGTCTCACGCCCGCTAGGGGAAGAGTTGGTACGGCGGGGGGTGCCGGCGAGCCGGCTGCACCTGGTCCCCAACGCCTGGGCGCCCGATGGCTCGTTTCTCGAACGAGAGGCGGCGCGGCGCGCCCTGGGCCTCGACGGGCCGGGCCCGATCGTCGGTTGGGTCGGTCGGGTGAGCCGGGAGAAGGGCGCGGATGTCGCGGTTGAAGCTCTGACTCACCTCCCGGACGTGCGGCTCTCGATCGTGGGAGACGGAGCGATGCGGGGGGAACTGGAGCAGTGCGCGAAGGAGCAGGGAACGACCGACCGCATCCGTTGGCACGGGTGGCGTTCACGAGCGGACCTGATGCTTCGGGCGTTCGACGTCCTGGTCCTGAGCTCACGCACCGAGGGCACCCCCATCATCGTGCTCGAGGCCCTTGCGGCAGGGGTGCCGCTCGTGGTCACACGGGTGGGCGGCGTTCCGGATGTCGTTCGACACGATCGGGAAGCTCTGCTCGTCCCTTCGGAGGATCCGGTCGAGCTGGCCCGGGCCGTGCAGGCCTGCCTTGACGACCCCACCTCTGCCCGTGCGAGGGTCGCCAGAGGGCGGTCGCGGGTCGAAACAGAATTTGGAGTGGACAGTTGGGTCGCCCGTCACGAACGCGTGTACGAGGCGGCCAACGGAAAGGGGGGGGCGTGAGCCCGACGAGCATCGGCGTTGTTCTGGTGGCGATCCCGTTCGGGATGCTCGGCTATGCCTACGTCCTCTATCCAATGATCTTGCGCGCCCTGGCCGCCGCGAGGTCGAGCCACACGACCACGGAAGCGCCCGCTGAGTGGCCAATGATCAGCGTGTCGCTTCCCGCGTACAACGAGGAGGAGGCGATCGCGGGGGCCCTCGACGCGCTTCTCGCCGCGGACTATCCGGCGGATCGTAGACAGATCCTTGTCACCTCCGATGCGTCGGATGACCGAACCGATGAGATCGTGCGATCGTATGCCGATCGCGGCGTCGAATTGTTGCGCCTCGAAACTCGCGGCGGCAAGACGGCGGCGGAGAATGCCGCAGCCGAGCACCTTCGCGGCGCGATCGTAATCAACACCGATGCCTCCATACGGATTCCAGAACGGTCACTGAAGCCGCTCGTCGCGGCCCTGGCGGATTCGACCGTCGGCGTTGCGTCGGGGCGCGACATCAGCGTCGGTGCCGAGGGCACCGAGGCGGGCGCTGGCGAGACCGGTTACGTGGGGTACGAGATGTGGGTGCGGTCGCTCGAAAGCGATCTCGGCTCGATCATCGGTGCCAGCGGGTGCTACTACGCGACCCGTCGTGATCTTCATGTCCTCCCGGTCCCCGACAACCTGAGTCGCGACTTTGCAGCCGTCCTCAAGGCGCGGGTGCACGGGTATCGGTCGGTCCACGTACCCGACGGCATTTGCCTGGTCCCCCGGACCGGATCCGCAGGGGTCGAGTATCGTCGAAAGGTCCGGACGATGGCCAGAGGGCTCGGTACGCTGTGGCACTACCGGACCTTGATGAACCCGCTCCGATACGGCGGGTTCGCGATCAAGCTTATCAGCCACAAGCTGTGTCGGTGGCTGGTGCCACCGTTGCTGCTCGTGGGTGCGATCGGCATCGGGTTTCTCGCTGTGGACCACGTCTGGGCCCGGGTAACGCTGGGGCTCGGTGTGGGTGGGCTCGGCCTGACCGGGTTGGTGGTCTGGTGGCCCGCTGACCGGCGGCCCCTGCCGCGCGCCGTCAACCTGTTCGGCTTCGCCGTTTCCGCGAACCTGGCCGCGATCGCAGCGTGGACAAAGGCGTTGAAAGAGGGAGGTGGCTCGGCCGTCTGGGAACCGACGAGACGGGACGCGGTCTAGTCGAGCACTTCGTAGCCGAACCGTTCGAGCGTCGGACCGGCGATCGCGCTGATCTCCGCGCGCTCATCGGCGCTGAGTCTGTCGATGCTCTCCTGGTTCATATCACGGATGGTGCCGCTCCGCTCGTGGATATCCCACGCCCTTTCTGTGTCGATGCCGTCGGCCGAGGGGCCCATGAACTCGAGGATGCGGGCGATCTCGACCGTGGGGTCCGCCGTGAGCGCCTCGTAAGTGACCCATAACACTCGGTCCAGATGTTCGGCGTCTTCGGCCAGGATCTCGTTGGAGCGAGCCCATTGGCGTGCGCAGTCCGCGAGTGGCCATCCTTCCTTAAGGTGGTGCGGCTCTGCCTTGCGGCGGATTCCTTCGGCTACCGCATAGCCGTTTCGAACGAGTGCGACGAAAGACGCGCCCTCGAAGTTCGCCTGGAGCCATCGGGTTCTGGCGGCGTTGGGGGGCGATTTCTCGAGAAAGACGGGTCGGGACCGGTCAAGCCGCATCGCCCATTCACGTTTGACCCGGTCTGCATCAGGTCCCGTGTCGGCCTCGTTCAACCGGAAGAGGTCCTCCCGCATCGTCCACATGCGGGGCACGTGGAGTTCGTAGTCCGCCGCGAACTGGTCCGTGAGGAACTGCCCTTCCTTCGGCAGCGCCGAAATCTCCGGGTGCGTCGCGAGGATGCTGCTCAGGAGAGTCGTCCCCGAATTGTAGCAGCCGACGAGAAACACCCAGTGCTTGCCCGTGGGCAAGGGTGTGAGTGCGATCTTCACTTCGCGGTGGATCCCACGCATCGAATCTTCCAGGGTCTTTCGCAGGTACCCCGTCATCCGTCCTCCACACCCGGGTGGCGCCCGGCTGGATCGCGCCGGACTCGCTAGAGTCTGTCAGCCGAGGCAAGTTAGACGGGGCCACAGGGCAGTTCCAGCCCGGCCCCCGCATCGCGGGCAAGGAACCTGCAAGCATGCGACCAGCGCGGGTGGACCGCGGGGCAGTCGCGGGGGAAAGCCGAGGAGCTACGGTGAACGGTGAGTTCGGGAAATCCACGACGGTGTTCATCGTCGGGTGTCCGCGAAGCGGGACGACCTGGATTCAGCTGTTGCTGGCCCATCATCCGCTCGTGGCCACGGCTCCCGAGACGCAGATCTTCGCGTACTATCTCGAGTCGTTCAAGAAGCAATGGTTGTGGGAACAGGAGGGCGCCGGTGGCAAGCGGCACGGGGGTGCCGGGCTCAACCGCCTTCTGTCCGAGGAGGAGTTCGACGACCTCTGTCGTGAGACGGCCAACTTCGTGCTCGAGAAGATCGCGAGCCGGAACCCGGATGGCCGGGTGGTCGTCGAGAAGAGCCCGAGACACGCCCTCCAGGCCGCCTGGATCTCTCGACTGCTCCCCGACGCCCGCTTCCTTCATGTGGTCCGCGACCCGCGCGACACGGCCGCGTCGCTGCTGGCGGCGGGTGCGAGCTGGGCCCCCTGGGCCCCCCGGAACCCGACAGGTGCGGGGAAGCTATGGCTCGAGTGCGTCGAGGGCGCGCGCCAGGTCGGCGGGGACGACGTCACGTACCGTGAACTGAGATACGAGGACGTGCGGAAGGATCCTGTGGTCGCCGTGCAGGGCGTATTCGACTGGTTGGGGCTACCTGACGACCGAGAACTCTGCGAGCACGCGGTCGAGCAGTGCCGTCTCGACCGGCTTCAGGAGAACGTCTCCGGGGATTCGTTGCCGATCCCCAATCGAAAGTCTCCAATCGGTTTCTTCAGGCGAGGGGTGGTCGGCGGGTGGCAGGACGAGTTGTCCGGATGGAAGGTGCGAGTGATCGAGGACATCTGCGGCCCGTTGATGGACGAATATGGATACGAACGGGCCGCGACCTCGAGTAGCTTCCCCATCGCCACGGTGCGAAGAGGTCTCCACGAGGGTCTGACCAGGCTTCACGGCGGGCTCGACTGGCGGATCAAGCGGCTCATCCGCCGCATCTAGGATCGACCGCGTTCGGCGCGATCCGCGTACCTCATGGATGCAGGAAGGGCCGGGCCCCCTCGCGGGGAAAACCGGCCCTTCAGACGTGCCCGTCCGTCTATGTGCCGCTATCTCTCGTTCCTATACGGCGTCCGCGTAGTAGTAGTGGACGTAGTACTCGTAGTCCGGAGCCGACTTCGGCAGCGCGTTGAGCACGGCCCCAACGATCGGGAGGTCCACGTTTCCGAGCGCATTGAGCTTCGCCTTCGCCAGATCTTCGGTGGTTGTCCCGGCGCGCAGCACCACGACGACCTTGTTCACGAGCGATCCGAGGAGCAGCACGTCAGCTCCTGCGGCGAGCGGTGGGCCGTCCATGACGACCACGTCATACTCTTCACGCATTTGATCGAGCAGGCCGCGCATACCGGCACTCTCGAGCAGGTCCGCGTTGAATCCGCCCGGCGCACCGCGCGCGAGCAGGGTCAGGTTCTCGATCGACGTTTCCTGGCGAATCTCATCCAGTGTCGCCCGGTCCATCAAGAAGTCGGTCAGCCCCGGCGAACGGTTGAGGTTGAACATCTCCTGGGCGCGTCCGCGTCGCGTGTCACCGTCGAGCAACAGGGTCCGGTACCCGGCCGTCGCGTACGAAATCGCGAGGTTGGCCGAGACCATCGACTTGCCCTCTCGTGGCGCCGGGCTGGTAATCAGCATCACGCCGCCCGGGTTGCCGTCTACGTGTGCGATCTGCGTGCGGAGTCCGCGGAAGGACTCGACGGCGATCGCCGCAGCGGGGCTCGCGGGGTCGGGCGTAGCTTCGAGCCGCGGCACGACTGCGAGCACGGGCAGGCCGAGCGCGCCCGTAACCTGGTCAGGTGAATGGATCCGGCGGTCGAACCGATCGAAGACGACAACGCCGGCCACGCCGATGCCGAGACCGAGCAACGCGAAGAGGGCGATCACTCCACCCGGCTTCTCGCCACGCGGCGACGGGTCGGGCCATGCCGGATTGAGGATAGTGATCCCCGGCCCGCTGGTCGCCTCGGCCAACTCCGCCTCCTTGAGACGCGAAAGAAGCACCGAGTTGAGACCGGCAGCCTGCTGGACCTCACGCTGCAGGCGGGCCGTCTGAATCGTTCGCTGCGGGATCTCCCGAAGCTGAACGCCCTGATTGGCGATCTGCCGATTGAGGAGGTCGACCTGGTTCTGGATTTCGGAGCCGAGGCGCGCGAGGGCGGCCGGGATGATCGAACGTTCGAGCTCGTTCATCAGCTGTGTGGCCTGGACGACCTCGGGAGCCACCTCCGTATACGTCGACAACAACGTGCGCCGGTTCAGCCGCGCCTGATACAGCTGGTCGACGGCAGACTGGAGTTCCGGATATTGACCGGCCGACGGCAACATTCGGATGGCGAGAAGGTTCAGCGGTCGGCCCGCAGACAGGTCCGCCCGGATCCCCTCGATCTGCTGGTACTCGAGCTGCAGTTGGTCGGCGCGCAGCTTGTTGTTCGCGAAGGCGCTGAACATCGGATCCGGCGATCCGAGGGCGGTCGCGGTCCCGACCGATGTCTGGGCCGCGAACGGCTCCGTCGGCTCCGTGATCGCATCTACGCGATGCGCCTGCAGGCTGAGTTCGGCCCGCTGTAACAGTGCACCCGTGAGGTCGGACTGTTCCTGAAGAAGTTCCACTTCGTCACGAATTTTTGTCGTCCTGAGCCGATCGGCCAAGTTGACGAACTCGGCGGTGATCGCATTCAGGATCTCAGCCGCCTCATAGGGGTCGTGCCAGACGAACTCCGCGGTGATGATGTCGGAGCGATTCCTGAACCCGGCGTCGAGTCGACCGGCGAGGTTGCGAACCGTGGCCTGGGCCGTGTTGATTCGGAAGCGGATCTCGGAGTCGGCCAGCGCCGAAAGATCGGGAGACCACGAGAAGCCAGCGGACGACCCGATCTCACCACCTCGCTGCCCCTGTTCGATCGCGTTCGACTCGCCTGCACGAGCGAGAGCCCATGATCCACCCGAGCCGACGGTGACCTCGTATTCGCCGGGAACCGATTCGTCCGATACGAGGAAGTGGTCGAAAAGCGAGCGCTCGGTATCACCGAGCACGCGCAACTGAAGCCCGAGCTCTTCTACGACCGGTGAGAGAACCGCTCGACTGGAGAAAACATCGGTCCACCCGTCGACGGGCAGCACCGAACCCGCCTGGATGGGGCCAGTCTTCGTCGTACCGCCGTCCTCGATGGCCAGCGTCGTCGACGTCATATACTCTGGGGAGACGAGTTGAGACGCGCCCCATCCGACCCCGAGCCCGACAGCGACCGCCCCGAGCAGCCATAGCTTCTTCGTCCACAGCAATCGACCGAGCCGGCCGAGTTCCAGCCCCTCACCCTCGCCCTGGTTGATTGCATAGTCCGGGTAATAGTACGTGTGCGCAGGAGCTACCTGGCCCTGCTGCGGGTACGGTACCGGAACCGACCCCCCCACTCTATCGTCGTTGGTCAACGATCTTCTCCATTCCCCCTCGAGTGCTCCGAACGACCCCGAAAACTGACTCTCCCCGCGCCGGAGGTCGTCGCCGCTCTTAGGAGCAAGACTGGTGCCGGGGACCGCCGCTCCGATGTGCCCGTGGTTCATACCCTTCGGGCCCCGTGATTACAGACCGACGATCGCGGTCGTTGCGCGCTTACAGCACTCTCCGCTCCCGTCTGTCCCGTGGCGGTGGCAGCGCTCATCGATACCACGACTATGTCCTCCCGGCCCTGAACGTTCCCTCGCGCGCTTTGCCGCGATCCGGAGCACTTCGCGCGACCCGATGGATTCGGGGCCGCGGCGACGCGACGGGACCCACCCGGGTGCTTCGGCGGCCTCCTAAGTCGCTCGCACGCAACTCTTAACGCCGAAACCGTTGCTTCTATGCCGCGATCGGGACGCGCGAGGTCGAGTGTCACGCGGCCAGAATCGCTCCGTCGGCCACTCCCGTGCGTAACGACAGCACCCGACGTTGTGACTCCGCCACACACCGCGGAGAGAAGCGATCGGCTCACCTGGGCTGGATTGCCCGACGACTTCGTATCCCGAAGATAGGCGCAGTTCTTGAACTTCGGGCACTCACACCGTATTGTGCGAGCCCTTATTCGAGTGGGGTCGGGCACGGTGTTCAGGATTGGTTCGACGACTTGAGGGTCCCGAATCGTCACTGAATCCGTGTTCTGTTGCGTGAATGACGCAGTCGGGGGAGGGCCCGAAACGGGGTGTGGCGGATCCGCAATGATTCGGCGCGACCTCGGCGACGATCGCGGCAGCTTGCGGGGCGATCGAGCAATGCGCCACGGACATGCAGCCCGGAGAGATCCGACGGCCGCGGTGCCGCTGCGAGAGGCATCGGCACGAGAAGCGACAGGGGGATCAGTGCGAATCGAAACGCCTGAATTGACGGACGAGGCTATGGCCGACGGCCTGCCGGTCGATGATCTGGACGATTCTGGGTCCACGCTGCTCGGCCCGGAAGAGCGCGCCAGCATCCGCATCCTCGTGATCGACGACGAACAGAGCATCCTCGACAGCTGTGAGTCGGTGTTGGCCGCGGATGGTTACCAGTGCGAGTGTGAACGAAGAGCGGACGACGCGCTTCACCGCATCAAGAGCCAATCGTACGACATCGTTCTCATAGACCAGAGCATGCCGCAGGTGCACGGTCTCGACATCCTGGCCGAGGTACACCAGCGCTCGCCGGGAACCATCGCGATCATGATGACGGGGCACGCGACGACCGAGGCATCCATTCGCGCGATGAAGGCGGGGGCCTGGGAGTACGTTCCGAAGCCGTTCACCGCGACTCAGTTGCTCGTCGTCATCGGCCGCGCGGCATACACGCTCGTGCGGCAGCGGACGTTTTCCGACTCGTCCAGACGAGAGGGCGTGCTCGTGGACGGTCGAGTACGGATCCTCGGCGTGTCGTCCGCCATGCGTGAGGCAGTCCAGACGGCCATGAAGGTCGCGCGAACGGACGCTTCCGTATTCATCACGGGCGACAGCGGAACCGGCAAGGAGCTGATCGCCCAGTACATCCACAACGAAAGCCGTCGGTCACGGAAGGCCTTCGTGGCCGTGAACTGTGCGGCTCTCCCCGGCGAACTGCTCGAATCGGAGATGTTCGGGCATCGTCGCGGCGCGTTCACCGGAGCGGTTAGGGACAAACCCGGCCTTCTCGAGGTTGCCGACCAGGGCACGTTCTTCCTGGACGAACTCGGTGAGATGCCGATGCCGCTTCAGGCAAAGCTCCTGCGCGTCCTGCAGGACGGTGTCCTTCGCCGCGTGGGCAGCGAGAAGGACGACGCCGTCGTAGACGTCCGGTTCGTGTCGGCCACGAACCGTGAGCCGCAAATGGCCATCCGGGACGGCCAGCTGCGACAGGATCTGTACTTCCGCCTCCGCGTCGTTCCGGTTCATCTGCCGCCGCTTCGCGATCGCGCCGAAGACATTCCGGTCCTGATCAAACACTTCATCGATCATTTCTGGCGTCGTCATCAGCTTCCGGGCGCCCTGCCGCCTCGACTTTCATCCGGCGCGTTGGAAGCGCTGGCGCGCTACGAGTGGCCCGGGAACGTTCGCGAGCTGCAGAACGTCATCGAGCACCTTGTCGTAATGTCCGAGTCGAGCGAGATGATCGATCGTGATCGGCTGTCGATTCTGGAGAGCGGGGCTACGATGGAGACGATGGGAAGTGCGGCGACGCCGAATTCGGTGGCATCGCTGATCGACTTCCACTCTCCCTTCCACGACGCGAAAGAGGCGTTGATCGGTCGGTTCGAGCGTGAGTACCTCGCTCAGGTCGTCGCTCGTACGCAGGGCAACATGTCCGAGGCTGCGCGACAGGCCGGCATCGATCGCACGACGCTCTACAGGCTGATGGACAAACACGAGTTGTCGAAGGACGCGTTCGTCCAGTAGGGCGGACGGGACGAGGCCGGAGCCTACCGTGACGACGCCACCGCGCGTCTGGTTCGAAGTGAACGGCGAGTCGGATGCCGGAGCCGACATCCCGTGGGACCCGGAGCGGGTGCTCCACGGCGTGCCCGTGGAGGTCCAACCCATCGCGAGATGGTTGGAGGATCGGCTTCGGACCGAGTCGCCCATCCCGGCCGACTCGCCTCCGCCGGCGGAGTCACTGGAGGTGGTCGCGGCGGGCGTTCGCGCGGTGCGGGAGGCGATCGTCGAGAGCGGAGACCGGGGGACGCCGGCTCACCGGGTTCAGGCCCTGCACGCGCAACTCGACCGGGAGTTCGCCTTCCTGGTGCTCGGCATCCTGGATCGGCGAACGGAAGACTCGCGCTCGCTGCTCCGCGACGTATCGCACGACCTTCGCTCGCCGCTCAACTCGATTCTGTTTCTGGCCGATGCCCTCGCGACCGAACACTCCGGGGCCCTGAACGACGTGCAGCAGCGGCAGGTCGGGGTCCTGTATACCGCGGCGGTCTCGTTGGTGGGCCTGGTCAACGACCTGATCGACGTCACCCGACTCGGCGACGCCGCGAGCATCGATGTGGCCTCGGATCCGTTCTCCGTCGAAGCGGTGCTGCAGGAGGTCGACCAGCTGGTCGGGCCGCTCGCGACCCACGGCGATGTCAAACTCGGCTTTCGACTGGAGACTCTGGGACCACGCCGCGGCGATCGACGCATCCTGACTCGGATCCTCATCAACCTCGTCTCCAACGCTGTGCACGTCACCGGTTCGGGGCATCCGGTCGAGGTCCGGGCGGTCGAACACGAAGGCGGGCTGAGAGTTACCGTGACGGATTCGGGTTCCGAGGGCGACGTCGAGCAACTGCGGGCCCGGCTGCGCGACTCTCCTTTCCCCGCGCCGGGGGCGCGCACGGAAGGGTGGACGCACGGGTTGGGTCTGGCGATCTGCTCGCGGCTTGTCGACGCATCCAACGGCGCAGTATCGGTCGACGCGACGTCCGACGGCGGGTGCCGGTTTACGGTGGACCTTCCATTTCCGCGTGACTGAGGTCCTCGACCCGGTCACCCCTTGAAACTTACGCCCCCTGTGTGGGAGTATGCAGGGAGCGGGCGAGACGATCGGCAACGACGGTGGAAGCGATGAACGAGATCCTGAAGAAACAGATCTGGCGAAAGCTCGAGGCCCTTCCCGAAGAAAAGGTCTACGAGGTGCTGGACTTCATCGATTTCCTGGGTTCGGAATACGGTGACCGGTCCGCTGGGGAGCCGCCCGTTTTCCAGAAGTTTGCCGAGGGCGTCCAGAAGCAGATGCGGCGCGGCCGGGTGAATGCGACGGCGGTGAACACGACCATGAAGGTGCTGGGTCGCGCCGACCGCGTGCTGGATTCCTTCCGGCAGGCTGGACGGGAGTTTCTTGCCGAGCTCGAAGCGGGCAAGGCGGAACCGCCGCCGCCCGAAGAACCCGACGGACCTCCGGAGAGCCGGGAAATCATCGTCGAATAGGCGGCACCCCGCCGCCGCTCCGCTCCCGACTGCGGCGGTCGAGGTGTCGCTCGACCACGTTGACTCGGAGCGGTCGGCCGTCTACCATGGCGAATGGAAGCCCACACTGAATTCGTAGCTGAAGACCGCTCGTCTGCCTGGCACGCACCCTGCCCTGGACGCGCGGTTTTGTGCATCCCCACCCGTTCGCACTCCCTGGTGGCTCTCTGATGGCCGGTTCCATTCGCGACACCCTGACCTTCGATGATGTCCTCCTCTCCCCGGCTCACGCCGTGGTTCACCCCTCCGAAGTCGACGTGTCGACGCGGCTGACCGCGGAGATCCACCTGGCCATCCCCCTGTTGTCCGCAGCGATGGACACCGTCACCGAGCACGAAATGGCGATCGCTCTGGCGCGCGAGGGCGGGATCGGTGTCATCCACAAGAACATGTCGATCGACCGGCAGGTCCAACTCGTCGATCGAGTGAAGCGGTCCGAAAGCGGGATGATCCTGGATCCCATCACGCTCGGCCCTGATGCGACTCTGCGGGAGGCGCGTCACCACATGGCGGAGTATTCGATCAGCGGCTTCCCCGTGGTGGACGGGGACGGCCGGTTGGTAGGTATCCTGACGAATCGCGACCTCGTGTTCGAAGTGGATCTTTCCCGCCGCATCAGCGAAGTGATGACGTCGGAGGGGCTGGTCACCGCACCGCTCGGCACGTCGTTGGACGACGCGGAGGAGATCCTCCGACGCCACAAGATCGAGAAGTTGCCGGTCGTGGATGGCGAGGGCCGACTGAAGGGGCTGATCACCGTCAAGGACATTTTCAAGCGCCGCCAGTTCCCCAACGCCACGAAGGATGATCACGGTCGACTTCGGACCGGTGCCGCGGTCGGTGCGGGCGATCGGGATCTCGAACGCGCCACCGCGCTCGCCGACGCGGGAGCGGACGTCCTCGTGGTCGATACGGCGCACGGGCACGCGCAGGCGGTTCTGGACGCCGTCGCCCGGGTCCGGGAGGCACTCCCCGATACGCCACTCATCGCCGGCAACATCGCTACCCGCGAAGGCGCGATGGCGCTGGTGGAGCGAGGGGTCGACGCGGTGAAGGTGGGGGTCGGGCCTGGTTCGATTTGCACGACACGCGTGGTCACCGGAGTCGGGATCCCTCAGGTGACCGCGATTCTCGACGCCGCGGATGGCGTGGACGGTCGAGTGCCGATCATTGCCGACGGGGGAATCAAATACACGGGCGATGTGGTCAAGGCGCTGGCCGCCGGGGCGCATTGTTGCATGCTGGGGTCGATGTTCGCCGGGGTCGATGAGAGCCCGGGAGAGACGTTTCTTCTCGAAGGCAGGCGCTTCAAGGTGATCCGCGGGATGGGTTCGCTTTCTGCGATGGAGGCGGGCTCGGCCGACCGATACTTTCAGGAAGGGGCGAATGCGCGAAAGCTCGTTCCCGAAGGAATCGAGGGCAGGGTCCCGTACAAGGGCCCGGTCGCCGACACGGTTTTTCAGCTCGTCGGAGGCCTCCGCAGCGGCATGGGGTACTGTGGAGCCGCCACCATAAAAGAATTGCGCGAGAAGGCCCACTTCGTGCGAATCACATCGGGGGGTCTGAGGGAGTCCCATCCGCACGATGTGGTGATCACTCGCGAGGCGCCAAACTACTCCATGTAAGGCGCGAGGTGCGCGGGACAGGGGAACTCGTTTGGTGACGGGGCGTTGACGGATGCAACGTGAAGAGGTGACCATCCGTCAGACATGGGATGGGAAACGTCCGGGTCCCCAACAGGTAGACCGATGGCAGGCAGGAGCGATGGAATGACCGGAAGCCGAGCCCGAGCCAGCACCCACGCGTTGTGTGTCGCGACCCTGGTCGTGTTCTCCGCCGCGTGTGCCACGCAGACCGAGCCTACGACCGGTCCCAACCCTGCCGACGCGACCGACGTGTCCGAGCTGGCGATGCCGGCGGACGAGAACGCGACCCGTACGGGTGCGCCATCAGAAATGGGCGAGGGAGAACTCGTCGGGACCGAAGTCGTCGTGCCGGATCCGATCGACCCCGAGCCTCCACCCGAAGAGTTCCGCGGGCCCACCGACGAGGAACTCGATCACGCCCTGCGCGGCCTCCTTGGTTCCGACCCCATCGGCATCGTACGCGACCCCGATGACGTCGAGAACCGGTTGCCTCTCGAAATGAATGATCGGGTCGAAGCCTGGATCAACTATTTCGAGAACGTCATTCCTGAACGGTTCGGGCTCTACCTCGAGAGGAAGAGCCGGTTTGAGCCGATGATCCGCGAGAAGCTCGCGGAACACGGTATGCCGCAGGACCTTATCTATCTCTCGCTCATCGAGAGCGGGATGAACGCGAATGCGTACAGCCGCGCGGCGGCGGTCGGTCTCTGGCAGTTCATTCGGGGAACGGGCCGCATGTACGATCTCGAAGTGTCCTTCTGGGTCGACGAGCGGCGTGATCCGGAAAAAGCGACCGACGCAGCGCTTCGGTATCTGTCGGATCTCCACGACCGCTTTGGATCGTGGTATCTGGCGGCCGCGGCCTACAATGGCGGGCCGGGTCGAGTGTCGCGTGGCCTCGCACGGACCGGCGGAGGCTCGTTCTGGGATCTCGCCGACCGGCGGCTGCTCCGCTCCGAGACCCGCAACTACGTTCCCAAGATCATCGCGGCCGCCATTATCGGACACCACCCGGAGCGATACGGCTTCGTGGGGCTCGTACCCGAGAAGCCAGTGGTCTACGAGGTCGTCTTCGTACCGGACGCCACGAGTTTCGATGTGCTGGCGGAAGCGGCCGGGACCGACGAGCAGACGATCAGGGACCTCAACCCTCAGTACCCCCAGCGTGTGACGCCGCCCGGGCGGGGAGTGGACCTCAAGGTACCGTTGGGCGCCGCGGACGTCTTCGAGGTCGCCTACGCCGCGATTCCGGCGGATGAGCGTGTGACGTGGACCTTCCATGTCGTGCAGCGCGGCCAGACGCTCGGTGGCATCGGTTCAAACTATGGCGTTTCAGTTGCCGCTTTGCGGGCGGCGAACGGGAACATCCACCCTCGCCGGCTCCAGATCGGCCAGCGGTTGGTGATCCCGAAACCGGCTCGTCCGGGCGGGACGTCCACGCGGACTGCCCCGTCTTCAGCGAGCGCCGGCGGTAACCAATCCGCGGTCGGCTCGGCGAGCCCTGGACGGGAGGGGGAGGGTCGAACCGTCGTCGTGCAGCGCGGTGACTCGCTGTGGACGATTGCCCGACGGTACGCGGTCTCGACCCAGGACTTGATGCGCTGGAACGGGCTCACGTCGACCGTGATCAAGGTCGGAGACCGACTCGAGGTCCGCGGGTAGAAGGCTGTTGAACAACAGCCGCCCCTCTCGCCTGAGCCCCTCTCGCCGGACACGCTTCGGCAAAACGAGGCTTCACGCCGCAATCCACACTGGCATCTCTGCCACAGACGTCTCTGCGCCTCTGCTCGCCGTCACATAAACCATTTCGACAACAGCGCTTAGATCAAGTGTGGCTGGCGCCCGGACCCCGGTTCGGCCCTTGCACGTGCACGGGTCGACACATCGATAACCGGCGAACGAAGCATGCCGGGGGAAGGAAACCACCGCCAGGCGGACGCGACGACGGCGATGCTGAGAGTCGACCTCCATTCACATACGTGTTACTCGCACGACGGCCACACGCCTCCGGACGTCCTGGTCGACCGTGCGCGCGAAGTCGGTCTCGACCGCATCGCGGTGACCGATCACGGAACCATCGAGGGCGCATTGCTCGCAAAGGAACGGGCGCCCATGCTCGTGATCGTCGGTGAAGAGATTCGCTGCGCCTGTCGGACGGAACTGATCGGGCTCTTCCTTTCGGAACGAATCCCGCAGCGACTCTCGATCGACGAGACCGTTGCCCGGGTGCGCGCGCAGGGAGGCGTCGTCTACGCGCCCCACCCCTACGCATACGCTCGGCAGGCGCTCCGGCGTGCCCGACGGGCCCTGAAGAGGGCGGACGTCGTCGAGGCGGTGAACGCCCGAGCGTTTCTCCCCGGGTGGAACCGTGCCGCAACGCGCGCCGCGGCGGCTCGGGGCTTGCCCGCGGCGGCGGGGTCGGACGCGCACTTCGCGTTCGAAATCGGTCGAGCCTACGCCGAGATGCCCGCCTTCGACGACGCGGTCGGATTTCGGGAGGCGGTCCAGCGTTCGATCCCGGTGCAGGTTCGGCTTTCGCACCCCGTACTGCATGTGGTGGGTTTCGCCATCGCGTGCCGCGGGATCGCCCTCGACCTGGCGGTGGCCGCCGGGCCGGCGGTACGAGTCCGTCAGGCGGGGATCACCGCGACGTCGACGGGCGGCTGATCCTCGCTCGACTCTTTCGAGCCGGTTCGCGGCGGACCTGCGATCGGGTACACGAGTCCGTTCCCCGCGCGTCCTGCGAGCCCGTTTCGCGGGTCGACGACGATCCCGGCGTGTTCGAGCACCATGTCGTAGTCGACGCCGGTATGGTCGCACGTGATCACCACGCAGTCGGCGCTCGCGACCGATGTGGCCGTGAGCTCGATCGACTCGAGAGTCGTCCCATCGTGCCTGAGTACGGGAACGTAGGGGTCGTGAAACTTCACGTCCGCGCCCATGTCCCGGAGAAGCTCGAGGATATCGAGGGCCGGGCTCTCTCTCGTGTCGCCGACATCTCGTTTGTACGCAACGCCGAGAAGGAGAATCCTGCTGCCGTTGACCGGCTTGCGCGCGCGGTTGAGCGCCTCGCCCACCCGCGATACGACATACCGGGGCATCTCCGCGTTGACCTCGGCGGCCAGTTCGATAAACCGGGTGCGGTACTCGAGCGTGCGCATCTTCCACGCGAGGTAATGTGGATCGATCGGAATGCAGTGCCCTCCCAGCCCCGGCCCGGGGGTGAACCGCATGTAGCCATACGGTTTGGTCGACGCCGCATCCACGACCTCCCAGATGTCGATCCCGAGCCGGTCGCAGATCACCGCCATCTCGTTTACGAGCCCGATGTTCACGGCCCGGAACGTGTTCTCGAGAATCTTTGTCAGCTCGGCAGCCTCGGGCGAGGAGACCTCGACCACCTCGTCGATGACTCGTGCGTAGGCGGCCGTCGCGAGTTCGTGACATGCCGGCGTCAGTCCTCCGACGACCTTGGGCGTGTTCTTCAGGTGATACTCTTCGTTTCCAGGATCGACCCGCTCGGGACTGAAGGCGAGGAAGAAGTCCGATCCGGCTTCGAGGCCCGTAGCTTCGAGGCGCGGCTGGACGAGGTCGCGCGTCGTCCCCGGATAGGTCGTCGACTCCAGGATGATCAACTGACCCGGCCGGAGGGCCGCCTCGATCGCCTCGAGCCCTCGGACGATGTAGGAGACATCCGGGTCGCCCGTCTTCGATAGCGGGGTCGGGACACAGATGATGATGATGTCCATGTCGCGAAGATCGCCGAAGTCGGTCGTGGCTCGCAGCGAGCCGTCCCCGATGCGCGCGGCCACCGCTTCGGCGGAGATGTCGCCGATGTGGGACTCACCGCGGCTCACCAGATCGACGACGTCCTGGTTGACGTCGAAGCCCACGGTCGAGTAGCCGGCGTCCGCGAAGGCGACGACGACGGGGAGCCCCACGTAACCGAGCCCGAGAACGCCGACCCTGGCCTCCCCGGACTCTATTCTGCTCTTCAGCGCCTGCTTGTGTCCCACGTCCCGGCCTCCTCGCCGCCCACGCGTGTTCTTCTACCTCAGGCGTCCTCCGAGGACGCGCGTGGCGTATCCGTTGGCCGGATCCTCACCGGCTGCCAGGACGTCCTGTACCGTACCCGGCCCGCGATTGTACGCGAGCAATGCAAGCCGCGTGCTCCCGTATCGATCGATCAGCAATCGGAGGTATCCGAAGCCCAACCGCAGGTTCGTGTCCATGTCGAACAGGTCCTCGCGGGTGACCGACGGGTCCAGCCAACGCGCGGTCTGCGGTTGCACCTGTGACAGGCCGATCGAGCCGGCCGGACCGACGGCACCTCGCTTGAACGATGATTCGACTCGCACGAGGCGGAACGCGAGCCCGGCGTCGATCCCGGCGTCCACGGCGCCGTCGTAGATGCGCTCGGACAGCCGCCAGCCGATGTCGTAGCGGTCGGCGTACCGTCGGATCGTGGCAGTCCGCTGGAGCCCCACCGAGCGGAGCGCCATTTCGCCGTTGGTGGCTCGAGACAACCCGCTTGTCAGGGGAGGAGCACGCAGAATCCCGGCCTCGGCGTGCTCGAATCCGAGCGACGCGACAGCCGCCAGCACCGGCAGCGCGTGTGCGGCGGCGCGGGTTCGTCCGACACTGAGCTTGCGTATTCCGCGAAGCCCGCGTGTGAACGTCTCTCGGGCGGCACGCGCCCGTTCCTTCCTCATCACAGTTTCCATCACACCCATCTATATGTTAACGCTCGAGGCCGCGTCAATCGTGCTCTGACACCGTCCAACTGCCCGAACGTCCACCGTGTTTTTCGAGGAGACGAACCGGTCCGAGCTCCATCCCGCGATCGAGCGCCTTGCACATGTCGTACAGGGCGAGCAACCCGATCGCGACGCCCGTCATGGCTTCCATCTCCACGCCCGTTCGCCACTCCGCCGACACGGTCACCCGAACCCTCAGGCCGGGCAGCGTCTCGACGGCCTCAATGTCGACTTCGACACCATCGATGGGAATGGGGTGACAAAGCGGAATCAACGAGGCGGTCCGCTTCACCCCTTCGATCGCGGCAATCCGCGCGACCGCCAGAACCTCCCCTTTTTCCACCTGTCCCGCCTGTATCGCGGCCAGGGTCGCAACCTCCATCCTGAGTCGACCCTCGGCCACCGCGGTGCGGCGTGTCGGCGCTTTTTCCCCGACGTCCACCATTCGAACCTGACCGGACGAATCGATGTGCGTCAATTCCGGCACGCCCCGCCACCTTCCTCCTTGAACCCTCCCACCACGTGTCACTGGTACGGCGGCCAATATAACCCCGATGACACCCCCAGTTCCAGCGGGCGTCAACGCGCGACCGCGTCAGTGGCCTCCCAGAGCGGCACTCATGTCCGCAAGCAGCACCGATACGGTAGCTTGTGGATTCAGGTTTCTGTGGGCGTGTTCGCGGGCCGCCTCGACCGTCGCCAATGCTGCCAAAACGGCGGACTCCGAGAGGGGCCAGCGCTCGACGATCCGCGCGGACTTGCCGGCGTCGTGGACCAGCTCCGTAGCGCCGCTCGTGTAACAGAGTACGTCGCGGAGCCGCTCCTCCAGCTCCTCCAGCGCCGGCGCAAGAATCGACCGTGCCCCCTGCGCCGTGAACTGACTGGCCGCGGCATACCGGGCCCCGGGCTCACCACGCAGCGCCGCGGCAAGCAACCGGTCGGCGGTTGCCCCCGGCACATTGTCCTCACGGTCAGCCAGCGCGAGGGCCCGCCCAATCGATCCTTCCGCCCTGCGGGCGCCGCTGCGCGCTTCGTCTTTCGCGACACCCCGTGCGTCGATCAGGAAGCGCTCGACTTCCGCTTCCGCGAGCGGCGCGACGCGCAGATTCGCGGTTCGAGACTGAATCGTGGGGAGGAGCGCGAAGGGCCGACTGGTGGTGAGGATGATATAGGCGAAGTCCGGCGGTTCCTCCAGGAGCTTGAGAAACGCGTTTGCCGCCTCCGGGCTCGCGCTCTGGGGGACCATCCGATCGGCTTCGGCGACGATGAACACGGCGATTCGACCCATGGCCGGCCGACGCGATGCCTGCCGGCGAATGTTTTCGACGGCGGCGAGGTAGATTCCCGTGACCTCGCCGTCGTCCAGGCGCGCGCCCGGGTCGTCACGCAGCAGCGCCAGGCGGTCCTGCCGCTGGCCCTCGATCGTCTCCCGCAGCTTCTTTCGAGATCCGGCCCCCTTCGGCCGCGGCATCGGGAAGTAGTAATGGATGTCGGGGTGCTCGAGACGCGCGGCCATTCGACAACTCCGACAGTCTCCACACGGTGCGGGATCGCCTTCACAATGAAGGACAGCGGCCGTCCACAGCGCGACGGTCCGTTTGCCCACGCCCTCCGCTCCGTGGAGCAGAAGCGATTGCGGCAATCGTCGATTCGACACCGACGCGCGGATCCTGTCGAGCAGTTCCGCGTGTCCGTACACAGCTGGCAGCCCGGCGTTCGGTCCGGTCATCCCCGGTCGCGCAGCCAGCGTACGGGGTCGACCACGCGCGGACCTCCGGCGCTCGGCTCGTAGATCTGGAGTTCGATGTGCGGGGAATCGGCCTCCCCCCCGACTCGGCCAATCATCTGACCGAGCTGGACGGCCTGACCTTCGAGTACCGTGAGGCTCTGAAGTCGCGTGTACACCGAGTAGTACCCGCCGCCATGGTCCACGATCACCGTCTGGCCCGACGTGCGTGGGCCCGCGAACACGACGCTCCCCGCGTTGATGCTGCGGACGGGAGTGCCCCGGGGCGCAGCGATGCCCACGCCTTCGCGGAAAATGGTTGTCGCTCCATCGCTCTGGGGTCCGAACCCGTACAGGATCTCGCCCTCCACCGGCCAATCGAGTCGACCCAGATCCGACGTCGTCAGCGTTGGCGTGCTGGAAATCCCCACGGTACGCTCGGCCTCGCGTCGCCGCGTCTCCAGCGTGGTGATCATCCCGCGCAGTTGCTCCTCCTCGGCGGCGAGCTGCGTCAGTCGAGATTCGGTCTGCGATTGCTGGCTCGTGTAGTTGCGGAGCCGTCGCTGCCGCTGCTGCTCGAGCC
This sequence comes from Gemmatimonadota bacterium, assembly GCA_048060725.1. GTDB lineage: Bacteria > Gemmatimonadota > Gemmatimonadetes > Palauibacterales > Palauibacteraceae > Palauibacter. The sequence continues at coordinate 28,838 of JBGMQU010000003.1, forward strand.
GCGCGAGTTGGTCGAGCTCGGCCATCCGATCGTCGCGGGTTTGCTGAATTCGATCCGACTCTGTCGCGAGCTGGCCCCGCTGCACCTCGAGTTCCGTCTCGAGGTCCTGCACTTCCCGAACGAGGAGACGGTCGAACATCGAGATGTCGTGCAGATACCGATAGCGGTTGATGAGATTGGCGAAGGAACGAGACGACAGCAGGACCTGAAACGTCGCGAGCGGTCCGCGCTTGTAGATCTCCCGCAGCCTGTGGCGGAGTACGGCCTTTCGAGCGGTCAGACGGTCCCGATTGAGCAGCATGTCGCGCGTCATGATCGTCACCTGGTCGAGCAACGCACCGATCTGCACGTCGAGTTCGACCATCGCGCTCGCGGAGGCGGCGATCTGCCGCTCGATGTTCACGATCTCCGAGGAGACGTCGTGCACCTGGCCGCCGAGATCGTTCAGCTGGGTTTGAAGCGCCGAGCGCTCCCGGCGGATCTGGTCGAGTCGCCCCTGACTTTCCTGCAGCTGGCGAGAGATCTCTTCCGGATCCTGACCGATGGCGGCCGTGTGCGAGACACACGCTGCGACGGCCGCGAGCAACCAGGCGAAGCCAGCCCGGCGCCGAAGCCTTCTAGATCGCATACGCCTTCCCGAGTTCGCGCCGTACCGCCAGGACGGCGGCGAGCGCGCCCAGCACTGCCGCGGCTCCGATTCCGGCGACGATCCAGTGGTCGGGCAGCCACGCTATCGCCTCGAAGCCCGGAAAACGGGTCATGAACACCGAATATCCGAGCCGCGTGAAGGCGAGGGCGAGCAGCCCCCCGAGGAGCCCCGTGAAGAAACCTTCGACCAGGAAGGGGCGCTGGATGTAGCCTTCCGTGGCGCCGATGGTCTGCATTACCTCGATTTCCTCCGAGCGGGCGAGGATCGCCATCCGAACCGACGTGCCGATCAGTAACACGGCGACCAGAGCGAATGCACCGCCGAGGACTCCCGCGGCGCCCCCCACCATGCGTCGAATCGCGAAGAGTTGCTCGACCCAGCCCTCACCAAACCGGACATCCTCGATGAAGTCGTATCCGGAAAGACGCGCCGCGACCGTCTCGACCGCGTCGGGTCCCCGGAACCCTTCGGCGAGTCGCAGATGAAGGGAGGCAGGGAGGGGGTTCACCTCGAGGCCCTGATACACCTCGGAGAACTCGGACAGATCCCGCCGTGCGGTTACGAGCGCCTCCGTCTTGGAAACGTACCGAACCTCTTCAATCTCGGGGTACGCCTCCATCTCACTGCGGGCGATCGCGATTCTCTCCTCGCCGGCGTCCTCCAGCAAATATCCCACGACCTCCACGCGCCGCTCAACGTCGCCGATCGCGGCGCTGATGTTGTGGGCGCTCAGACTGAACAACCCGAGGATCAACAGACTCAGCCCGATCGCACTGACCGACAACGCACTGAGCAGCGGCGATCGTCTGAAGCTCGCGAACGCCTCCCGGAATGGCCTCATCCGATCTCCTCCGGCAGCGGGGCCGGCGACGGTGTGTCGGTGGAAAGCGGGACGTCGGCGGCGGGGTCGGCCGGCGCATCTTCCTCGCGATCGACCTGCGCGGCGGTCCTGGCTTCGTCGACGGCCGCCTCCGCGCCAGCAGCCACGGAGTCGTACACGAGTTTTCCGTGCTCGAGCTCCAGTACGCGAATCTCGGGATTGTGCTCGATGAGCTGGGCGTCGTGGGTCGCCATCACGATCGTCATCCCCAGCCGATTGACGGTTCGGAAGATCTGAAGCACGCCGTCGGCCGCCCGAGGATCCAGGTTTCCAGTCGGCTCGTCGGCGAGGAGCACCAGCGGGTCGGTCGCCAGCGCACGGGCGATCACGACGCGCTGGCGCTCGCCTCCCGACAACTCTTCCGGCATCGACCGCGCCTTCGCGGCGAGACCGACTTCACTCAGCAATCGTTGTACTCGACCGTCGACCTCGCCGCGGGGCGTGCCGGTCACCTCGAGCGCGAACGCGACGTTCTCGCCCGCGGTCAGCCGATCGAGGAGTTTGAAGTCCTGAAAGACGTAGCCGACACGTCGGCGGAGATCCGGGACCTGACGCCGCCGGACCCGCGCCGAATTGTACCGCGATATCTGGACCTGCCCCTCGGTGGGACGGGTCTGGAAGTGAATCAACTGAAGCAGGGTGGTCTTTCCGGCCCCGGAGTGGCCCGTGAGGAAAACGAATTCGCCCTTCCGGATGTGGAACGTCACATCCTCGATGGCGGACCCCGTCTTCGGGTAGGTCTTCGTCACATTTCGAAAGCGGATCATGGGGCGGTAACCGTCGTGTTGCAGAAACGGACGCAGAGATCCACCGCGGCCAACATGGCCCCGGGGTTTGCAAGGCCCGTCCCGGCGATGTCGAGGGCGGTACCGTGGTCCGGCGACGTGCGGGGGAACGGGAGACCCGCGGTAACGTTTACGCCGGTATCGCGCGCCACCGTCTTCAAGACGGCGAGCCCGACGTCGTGATATGGAGTGACGACGAGGTCGGACGTTCCTTCGAGCGTGTGCCTGAACACCGTATCCGCCGGGAAAACGCCGAGAATCTCGACGTCTCCCGCCGCACCGATGCGGTCGATCGCCGGGTTGATCACCTCCGCCTCCTCATCTCCGAAGAGCCCCCCTTCGCCGGCGTGTGGATTCAAGCCCGCAAACGAAATCCGCGGTCGCGGGATCCCCCACCAGGTGCGGAGCGCCTCCACGGCGATCCTGGTGCGACGAACCACGAGTTCGATCGTGAGCGTGTCCGGGACGGAGCGCAACGGCAGGTGCGCCGTCAAGAGCGCCATCCGTAACGGCCCGTTCAGCGGCGTGCTCTCGGCGGACATCATCATCGTGACGTCGCTCGTGCCGCTCAGGTCCTGGAGAAACTCGGTATGGCCCGGGTACGTGTAGCCGGCGGCGTGCAGAGCCGCTTTGCTGATCGGCGCCGTCACGATGCCGTCGAGCACGCCCGTGGAAACGAGTTCGACCGCGCGCACGATCGCGGCAGCGGAAAGCTGGCCGGCGAGGCGGGCGCCACCGGAGGGTGTCCAGTCGCCGATGGTCTCCCACACACCGAGTCCGTCCAGGGCTGCCTCGTGCTCCGCCAGCCCCGTCGGTCCGATAATGCGGAAGTCGACCCCCGCGTCCTGCCGCTTGTCCAGCGCGGCGGCGCTGACTTCAGGTCCGATCCCGCGCGGGTCACCCAGGGTGATCCCGATCCGCGGTCTGCTCGTCATCCTCCCAAACACCCCCCGACCCCGTTCGTCAGAGCTTGATATCGACGAAGGTGCGCGCGCGCATCTCGGCGAGAAGCACGTCGATCTGTTTCGAGACTCTGAGGTTCTGCCTGATTACATCTCGAAAATCGTCCAGCTCGACCGGACCCTCCGGCCGATAGCGAAGCATGTGGATAATAACGTATTCGGTCGGTCCGCTGCGCTGAATCTCGAACGGGCCGTACACTTTGTCATCCTTCGGCGTGGCAATCGTAGCGACGTCAGCCGGTTTCAACTGACCCGTGAGCTGTTGGATGGGAATGTTGTCGAACCGAATCTGCTCCTTGGCGACCTCGGTGTTGGCCCTCTGCAAACGCTCGGGATCGACCCCGGCCCTCAGGCTGTCGGCCAACTCGCCGGCGAACGCCCGGGCCCTCTGGAAGTCATCCTCGTCCAGTTCGGGTTCGATGAGAATGTGCCGGATGAATCGCTCGCCCCCTCGAGAATTCTCGATCTTGATGATGTGAAGTCCGAAGCGAGTCGAAATTGGCCCGATCGTCTGGCCCGGCCTCGCCTGCCACGCCGCATCGGCGAATTCCTTGACGAGAGCGTCTCGCCTCATCCAGCCGAGTTCACCTCCTGCCTCTCGCGTACCATCGTCGTCGGAATAACGTCGAGCCACGACCGCGAAGTCTTCGCCGGCGTTGAGATCGAGGTTGATTCGAACCGCCCGCGCGATCGCGCTGTCGCGCGCCGCACCATCCGGAAACGGGGTGATGATCAACTGGTTGAACGACACCATGGGTGGTCGGGTCTGACCCCCCGCCTGTTCGAGGAAATAGGCCTGGACCTCGGAATCGTTGATCACCACGGGCGGGAGGTCGGGTCGCTGTGCCAGGGATCCGCGAAAGACCTCGAGGAGGACCTCCGTCTCGGCGTTCGATCGCAGCATCTGGCGATACTGCAGCATGTTCATGCCGGATTCCTCGACGACGTCAGCCAGCGCCTGATCGCTCGCAAATCCCTGTCTGGCCTGCTGGTAGTACTCCTCGGCCCGCTCCTCGACCTGCTCTTCGGGCGCCGACAGACCCCCTCGTTTCGCCTCCTGGAGCCAGATCACCAGGTCGGCCAGGGCGTTGACGACCTGACGTGCGACCTGTCCCCATTGGGGCGAGTCTTCCGGCGGAATCTGGGTGCCTTGCGCCTCGAGCCGGAACATCTCGTTACGGACATCCGAAAGGAGGATCGCGGTATCGCCGACGATCGCGACGACACGGTCGACCTCCAGGACGTCGGCCGGCCACGGGGGCTCCAGGGCCGGTGGTTCCTGAAGCGCGGTTGCCGGCTGAGCAAATGCCGACCCGAAGATCAACAGGAGCCCCGGCACCACACCGGCCTTGAACAGGCGGTCTGCCTGTCCCTCACAACCCACTCTCATTCTTTACACTCCTCCTGCGGTCACCGGGACCTGCTCCCCTCCCGCCCTCGCGAGGAGTCGCAACGCCTCGATCAGGGTGGGGAGCAGGGGCTCGGTGCCCGCTCGTTTCAACACCAAGGATAACGGCTGAAGGCGTCGTACTTCAACGTCCAGTTGCCGGTCCGCGAACGCATGTCGGAGTAACCCCAACTGCGGCGTCGCGGCCGGCTCGAACGTCAACCTCGCATCGTTCTCGGAAGCCCGTATCCACGACGCTTCGACGGCGGACCCCAGAACGCGCAGTTCCGCCACATCGAGGAGCCGCGCGGCCTGATCCGGAAGCGGGCCGAACCGATCTCGAAGTTCGTCCCGGAGGTCGGCCACTTCCTGCCACTCAGTGAGACGCGAGAGGCGCCGATATAGATGCATCTTGTTTTCGGGTTCCCCCACATAGTCGTCCGGGAGAAGTGACTCTCCGTCGATCGCGACCCGAGCACTGCGGCGCTCCTCCCCCGGATCTCCGCGCAGACGACGCACCGTGCTCGAGACCAATCGCTGGTAGGTCTCGATTCCGACTGCCGTCGCGAACCCGCTCTGTTCGGCTCCCAACAGGTTACCCGCGCCGCGCAGCTCGAGATCCTTCAGGGCCACCTGGTATCCCGACCCGAGCGCCGTGTGGTGCTCGAGCACGCGGAGACGCTGCTCCGCGTCGCGCGAGACACTCGACGGAAGAATGAGATAGCAATACGCCCGGCGGTGCGACCGGCCGACCCGGCCGCGTAGCTGGTACAACTGCGCCAACCCGAACCTGTCCGCGCGGTGCACGATGATCGTGTTCGCGTTCGGTACATCGAGTCCGTTCTCGATGATCGACGTACACACCATTACCTGAACATCTCCGTCCATCAGCCCGCGCATTACCCGCTCCAGCTCCCGTTCCGACATCTGGCCGTGCGCAACCGAGATCTCGACCTCCGGAACCAGTCCGCGAACCCTCTCCGCGAGCGCTTCGATCGTCTCGACCCGGTCGTGGACGACGAACACCTGGCCCCCTCGATCGAGTTCGCGCATGAGGGCGTCCTCGAGAACGAGGTCGTCCCACGGGAGGACGTGTGTGATGATGGGCATGCGGTTACGCGGCGGTGTTCGAATCAGCGAGAGATCCCGGATTCCGCCAAGCGCGAGGTGAAGCGTGCGGGGAATTGGCGTCGCCGTCAGGGTGAGGACGTCGACCGATTCCTTCAACTCCTTGAGTCGCTCTTTTTGTTTCACTCCGAAGCGTTGTTCCTCGTCGACGATGAGCAACCCCAGGTCGGCGAAACGTACGTCCTTCGAAAGAAGCCGGTGGGTGCCGATCACGATGTCCACGTTCCCGCCCTCGATGCCCTCGACGATCTTCCGCTGGCTCCCGGGCGTCTGGAATCGGGACAGTCCCTCGATGCGGAGGGGGAAGCCGGCCAGACGCTCCCGGAACGTGTGGAGGTGCTGGTCCGCCAGGATCGTGGTCGGGGCCAGAATGGCCACCTGCGCTCCACCCTGCACCGCCATGAACGCCGCCCGGATCGCGATCTCGGTCTTTCCGAAGCCTACGTCGCCACAGACAAGCCGATCCATCGGTCGGGCCTCCTCGAGGTCCTTCCGGACCGCGCGCCACGCCTCCAGCTGATCCGGAGTCTCATCATAAAGAAACGCCGACTCCATCTCGCGCTGCCATGCCGTGTCCGACCTGAACGCTCGTCCCGGCGCCAGTTGTCGCTTGGCGTACAGTTGCAGAAGCTCGACGGCGCTGGCCTCGATCGCCCCGACCGTTCTTCGTTTGAGCTGCTTCCACCGCTTGCCTCCCAGCTTGTGCACCGGCGGCGCCGACTCCAGGGTCTCACCGCCGGACGAGCTCCAGCGTTCGATGAGGTCGAGCCGATAGTGTGGCAGCTTCAACATCTCGCGATCCGCATACTCGATCGCGAGCGTCTCGATCGTCTCGCCGCCGATCTCGACGCGCTCGATCCCGCGGTAGCGTCCGATCCCGTGGTCCATGTGGACCACATAGTCGCCCGGCCGGATCGAGGCGATGGACTCGAGCGTCGCGGCTCCCCGGAAACGGGTACGCGCCCGACGGTAGGTCCGGCGAAAGATCTCGTGATCCGTCAGGATCAGCGCGGGGGCGGGGCCGCCGACCCGAAATCCGCCGCTGAGAGAACCGATTCCGAGGGTGATCCCCCCCGACAGACCCGGGCTGCCGCGCTCCGCCAGAATCTCTTCGAGTCGCTCGATCTGGCCGTCGTTGTCGCAGAGGATGGTCGGTCGCTCCCCCGCCCGGACGGAAGCCGTGAGCACCTGAACGAGCCGGCCCATGTCACGGTCGATCGGGGGGGGCGGTTCGATGGGTAGATCGGTGTCGGGTGCCTCGCCTTCCGGCATCACCTCGATCCGTCGGAGACGCTCGATCCGCGTTTCCGATGCGTCGGGGGGCTCGACGAGCGCCTCGACTGGCGCGGCGTCGGGTCCGGCCCGGCCCCGCGCGTCGCGGACTTCATCCCACAACCTCGTGCGGGCCCCGCGCTCCGCCCCGGGATCGAGCCGAACGAGGAGTGTCGTTTCCGGTAGCATCTCGAGAAGGGATCGGGGCTCCGTCGCTTCCGCGCCCGGACTGAGATCGATGGGCAGGATGTCGCAGTTGTCGACGGTGTCCGTGGACCGCTGGGTCAGCGCGTCGAACGGTCGGATCGACTCGATCTGGTCGCCCCACAACTCGATGCGCAGGGGCGCCGCGTGGCCGAACGGAAACACGTCGATCAGGCCCCCGCGGAGAGCGTAGTCTCCAACCTCTTTGACCGTACCCGTCCGTTCGAAGCCCATCCGGTCGAGTCGCTCCGCCAGGGGGTGGAGGCCCGGCGAGTCGCCGGTGGCCAGCGTGAGGACGAAGGACTCACCCGGCGTCACCGGGACGGGAGTTCGCTCGGCGAGCGCTCGTCCTGTCGTCACGAGCATGGTCACCCGACCGGCCAGAAGGGCGCCCAGCGCGTCGACCCGCTGGGCGGCGATCTCGACATGTGGATCGGCGTCCTCGTATGGCAGCGTCTCTCGCTGTGGGAAGCACCGAGACCCTCTCCCGGACAGGCTCTGGACGTCGGCGTGTATCTCGTCGGCTCGCCCGGGCGTGGGCGCGACCACGACGACGGGAGTGCCGACGGCGGCGTCACGCAGCGCCGTCGCGAGGGCGGCGATGCCGGCGCCGGGGATGGGGGGGATGGATACACGTGCCCCCCCTCGTGAAAGCTTCGCGGGCAGATCCGCGTGTCTTACGAGTGCGGCGAACGTTCGATGAATCGCTTCGAAGCGCGAGATGTCGCGTGACTCCGGTATTACGTGGCCCCGGTGTTCGCTTCGGCGTCCGGCTCGGCTCCCCTCCACCCGCCGGTCCCGTTTGCGCGTTTTCGCGCGCGTCCAGGCGTGGCAAGGAACAACTCGAGCGCCGCGAGCGCCAGTGCGAGTCCGAGGAGCCAGGGAGCCATATCGCGCCCGCGACGCCCACGAAAGACCTCATCCTGCCATTCCGCTGCTCCGGGCCCGCCAGTGAATACGGCCCTGCCCGGAAACATCTCCGCGAGCTCGCCGGCCGGGATGGCGGTCGGGTCGAGTTCGCGCTCGGGCACGTTGACCGCGAAATGGGCCACTCGAGGCCCGCCCACGGGGTCGCCTCCGTCAACCCGGTAGATGCCCGAACGCCCGGCCGTGAACCATCCACCGCCCTCGACGGAGGACACGCTCTGGTCGGGGGCGGTCACGGTCCGCGCCCAGGGTGGCAACGTAAGCGGGACGCCCGCGTCGAAGTCCGATGTCGGCCACCCCGAAAGGTGAGACCACCGGACCAGCAGCGCCTCGAGAAACGGCAGAATGGCGGGGTGAGTGGGGAGATCGCTGGCGCGGGGGACGAGCGGAGACGCGAGGAGCAACACGGTGCTCGCCCGTCCAGTCGTCCGGACGAGCCAGGGCTCGCCGTCCTCCGTGCGGAGCATCGCCGAGTCGGCACCGGCAGCGATGCCCGTTCGAGGGCGCAGAAGATAGCGGTCTCGCACCCGGATCCCGGCGAGCGAGAATCCCGCATCGGGTTCATCCAGGGCGAGGCTACCCCGTCCCGGATCGATGCGGACCGTCCACCCGACGTCAAAACCGGTCAGCATCTGGTTGAATGCCGGCACGTCCACCGGATCGGCCGGCGGGAGCAATATCAGCGTGCCCTCGGCGTTGGTGGCGGCGCCCACTCCGCCCGATGGCACGCCTTCTATCACGGTGACCGTCCCCCCGGCCGTCGAGCTCAGCCGCCCTGCATCGCGCAGGGTCTCGATGCCGATGCGCGCGAAGCTGGTGTCGGGGCCGACGAACGTGACCCCTGGTGGCACGACGACGTGAATCGAGAAGAAGCGGGTGTCGTCCGCACGCGCCCCCGCCGGGTCGACCTCCACCCGGCCCTCGTGGGTGCCGATCGTCAGTGCGGGGAGTCCGATCGTCGCGTCCGTACCCCACGTGGCGCGCGCCGCGCCGGCGATCCGCCCATCGAGCTGAAGACGGATCGAGGCTTCGTCGGAGTCGGGCGGGTTTGTCCCGGTATCGAACGCCCCGCCCGACCTGGTGGCACGCACGATCACACCGTGGCCGATTCCCGACGAAACGGTGGTGCCACCCGTCAGTTGAACCTCCGCGACGGCGTCATTCGGCCCGTCGGGTGGGGGCGGGACGTACGCAACCAGCGCGGCGGCGTCCTCTCCCGTAACGGTGGCGTCGAACGCTCCACGTTGAAGATCGGAGATCAGCTGGACCTCACGCCGCCGCTGGCCGTCCGCCGGGAGCGCAGACGACGCCCGTACGACCACGTCGCGCAGATCCGCGCCGCCGTCGGAAAGCTCGATGAGCCGGAGCGCCTCTGCGGCCCGGACTCCACCTACCCCTGCAGCGACCGGATCGCCGATCGATGGGAACACCCACACCCGATCCTCCGGGCGCGTGTACTCGAGTGACTCGCGGGCCCGATCGAGCAGATGCTCGAAAAGGGTCCGGTCGCCGACCAGCCGGCCCGTACTCGCGGAATTGTCGATGACCAGCGCCAGGTCGGTCGGGTCGTGGTCGGCGGCTCCGCCTCGACCCAGGAGAGGGCCGGCGGCGGCGAGCGCCAGCGCGATCAGCAGGCCGACTCGGGTGGCCAGAAGCAGGATATCGGATGCGGCGAGCGACCGGGACCTCGCGTCTTCTGCGCTGGTCAGGTAGCGCAGCGCCGGGAACGCCACGCGGCGGTCGGTCCGGCGGCGTCGCAGGTGAAGAATGAGCGGGACGATCGCGGCGAGACCGAGTGCGATCGCCCAGGCGTGAAGAAAGCTCATCCGAGACGCGTCCGCTTACGCAGGAACCTGCGGAGCGCGAGTCCCAGGGGCGTATCGGTCGTAACGAACGCGTATTCCGCACCCACCCGCATGGCTTCGCGCCGCCACCCGGCGATCGCCGCCTCCACCGCGTCACGATACTGCCGTCTCAGCGCCGCGGAATTCGTTCCCAGCTCTTCGCCCGTTTCCGGATCGAAGAACACCGCTTCGCCTGCAGCGGGAAGCTCCAGCTCGCCGGGATCCATGACATGGAAGATCAGCACCTCGTGCCCTCGGTGACGCAGATAACGGAGCGACGTGCGGGTCGTTTCCGGATCCACGAGCAGATCGGAGATCAGGATGACGAGGCCGCGACGCTGGAGTCGTTGCGCGACATCCTTGAGTGCGCTCCCCGCCTCGGTCCGGCCATCGGCCTCCAGCGACTCCAGCTTTCCCAGGAAGCGCCGCCAGTGCAGTCGGGTGGTGCGAGGCGCGAGATGCGCCCGCACACGTTCGTCGAAGGCAATGAGCCCGGTCGCGTCGCCCTGCTGCATGAGGAGGAGCGACAGCGAAGCCGCCAACAGACGTGCGTACGCGAGCTTCGTCGGATACCGCTCCGGGTCCGAAACCCAGTCCATGGACTTGCTCACGTCGAGGAGCATGTAGGCGCGGAGGTTGGTCTCCTCCTCGAACTGCTTGATAAACAGCCGATCGGACCGGGCGTATACCTTCCAGTCGAGGAACTTGATGTCGTCGCCGAGGTTATAGGGGCGGTTCTCGGCAAACTCGGCCGAGAAACCCCGGAAGGGCGAGCGGTGGAGCCCGATGAGAAACCCCTCTACGACCCCGCGGGCCATGAGTTCCAGGTGCTCGAGCCCGGCGATCTCGCGAGGACTGGCGAGGTCGAGGCGCTGTCGCGTGGCCTCGATCGGAGTTTGCAAGCTTGCGGTCGGTTCGTTCACAGGGAAAGACTAGCCGACGCTGACAGTGGTCGCCAACAGGAGAACCTCCGTGCAGAAGACTCCCTCTCGCGTTTACCGGATCGCCGGTCTGTCTCTCGTGCTCGCGTCGGTCGCGTGCTCGCAACCGGGCGGCGAGCTGTCCGCCCAGACCGATCCGACCGCGGCCGCCGAAGCCGCCGCGACAATCACGATCGAAGATCTCCAGTCACGGATCGGAGCCCTCGCAGATGACTCGATGCGAGGCCGCGACACCCCGAGCCCCGAGCTCGAAAAGGCGGCCCGGCACATCGGGCGCCAGTTTCGTGAGTTCGGGCTCGAGCCGATCGACGGCGACTCGTATCTGCAGACGTATCCGCTCACCCTCACGGCGCCGGGGCCCGCGTCTGCCCAGACCGTCGTCATCGATGGCCCCGGAGGAGGTGCGATTCCGGCCGAGGCGATGATCGCGGTGCCCGGCGGCCGCCTGGGGTCCGTCGACGGCCCGGTCGTGGTCACCACTGCCGCCGATCGGTCCGCACTGGGTGGCGACGTCGCCGTGCTGCACGTGACCCAGGACGGCATGCAGGCGGCCCTGGGCGCCGTACGGGGGATTCTGGATCGCGGTGCCGGGGGTCTGCTGCTCTCCGTCGACGCGCCGGATTTCTACCTGCAGGGCCTGAGGCGTTTCTTCGACCGCGAGCAGCTTTCCGTCGGAGTCGTTGACGAGTTGCTGGCTCCCGTGGTGCTGGTCTCGCACGCCGCGTTGCCTGAGGGGCTTCAGGCGGCGATCGGGTCATCCGGGTCCACGACCGGGTATGCGGCGACCGTGACGACGAGCGCGAGCATCCGCGAAACTCTGGCGTTCAACACGATCGGCTGGATCGAGGGATCGGACCCCGATTTGCGCGACGAGTACGTGGTGTTCTCCGCGCATATGGACCACGTCGGCGTGGGCGAGCCCGTAGACGGAGATTCGATCTACAACGGAGCGGACGACGACGCGTCGGGTACGGCCGCCGTCATCGAGCTCGCCGAGGCCTTCGCTTCGATGGAAACTCCGCCGCGCCGTTCCCTCGTGTTCCTCCTCGTGAGCGGAGAAGAAAAGGGCCTTCTCGGTTCAGAGTGGTACGCGGAGCACCCCGTATTTCCGCTGGAGTCCACGGTCGCGAACCTGAACATCGACATGATCGGTCGGAACTGGCAGGACACGGTGGTCGCCATCGGTCGAGACGAGAGTTCACTCGGCGAGACGCTGGAGGACGTGGTCGCGGATCGCACGGAACTCGGGTTGACCATGATCGACGATCCGTGGCCGGAGGAGCGTTTCTACTTCCGCTCAGACCATTACAATTTCGCGCGCAACGGCGTCCCTATCCTCTTCTTTTTCACCGGCACGCATGCGGACTATCACGGGCTACGGGACGAACCGGACCGCATTCTCTACGACAAGACGTCGCGCATCGCCCGGCTGATTTTCTATCTCGGCCTCGAGATCGCGGATGCGGACGGGCGGCCCGTTTGGGATCAGGCTGCCTATCGGCGGGTCGTTCAGGAGGGAGGCCGTTGAGGGTTCGGCACGATAGATTGTATCGGTGCGGGGGGACCACACGGCGGGTTCGCCCCGGTTCATCAAACAGCACCGAGGGTATAGCGATGTCAGAGAATCAACAGCAGCCATACGTCATCGTCGAGCGGCACGGGTCGGGGCTCATCGCGTTCGTCATGGGCGCGATGGTCGGGGCGGTGACCGCCCTGCTTCTCGCGCCGAAGAGCGGAGAGGAAACGCAACGGGGTCTGCGCGACGGAGCAAGACGCGTTCGAGAAGACGCGGGCACGCGGATCGGCGAGTTGCGGGGCAGCGTGGAGGAAGGATACGAGAAGGCTCGCTCCGAGATCGGAGATCGCGTCGAGTCGGCCCGTGACACGGTTCGCGACCGGCGTCACCGGGCGGAGGAGGCCCTGAAGGCCGGAAAGGACGCGGCGAGTCAGGCCCGCACCGATCTCGAGCAGCGAGTTGCCGAATCCAAGGCCGCCTACAGGGCCGCACTCGACGGTGCGACCGACGTGGAGCCTGATGACGGGGAAGAAGCGGCAGTAGAAGCAGGAGGGCCGGACGAGGACTCGGAGGCCTCGTAGCTCCGCACTTCGCCAGGGCGACTGAACGGTGAGGGCCGAACCTCACCCGGTACGGTCGTTCGTCGCTCGGGTATACACGCGTGCTGCGGACGACCGGATTTTCTTTCTGGCGTCGGGGGTCACGTTCAGCGTGGTGCTCGCCGCGATTCCGTTTCTGCTCTTGCTGATCGCGGTTCCGACGTGGCTGCTGGGCGCCGAGTCCGGAGATTTCCGAGACCAGACCCTGATCTACCTGTGGCGGATCTTTCCCGTCGACGCGCCGGCGGTAAAGGAAGATCTCCGCCAGCAGTTGGACGTGGTCCTCGACAGCGCCGGTTCGATCGGGCTCATCAGCGGCATCGTGTTCGTCTGGCTCTCGACCAGGTTGTTCGGTGCACTCAGAACCGCGCTCAGCATCGTGTTCGACATGGAGGAGACACAGAGCGTAATACTCGGGAAGCTGCTCGATCTCCGTCTCGTTGCCGTCAGTTCGCTTCTTCTGGTCGCCAATTTCGCCCTCACGATCTGGCTGAACGTCAACCGACGGCTACTCCCCGGTGGCGGAACGCTCGATCTGCCATTTGGCCAGGAGTTCACCGCCTTCGCCACGGCGCTGGTGACCGTGTTCGTGATGTTCCTGCTGATCTATCGATTCGTGCCCGCCCGACGTCTCAAATGGCGTTCCGCGGCCGTCGCGGCCGCCGTCGCGGCCGTCTCGTTCGAAGTGTTGAAGTTCGCCTTCGGCCGCTATATCGCAGCGTACTCGAACGTATCGTCGATCTTCTTTACGTTCACAACGCTCGTCGTTCTGGTGCTGGCCGTGTACTACGCGTCGATCCTCTTTCTGGTCGGCGGCGAAGTCGCGCAGACGCTTCGCGTCCACCGCCTGATCCGGCGACAGAGGGAGATCTTCCAGTGAACGGCCGCCCGACCTTAGATTCGCTGTCCGACGACGTGGCCGTAGAGGGGAGGGGCAGGGGTGGCTGAAGACGAGGGCATCAAGATCGTCGCGCGCAACAGAAAGGCGCGTCACGAGTATGAGATCCTCGAGGAGTACGAGGCCGGTCTCGTGCTGAAGGGCGCGGAAGTGAAGTCTCTGCGGAACGGCCAGGCCAGTTTTGCCGATTCGTTCGGACGCGTCCAGAACGGTGAGTTCTGGCTGCACAGCCTTCACATTCCGCCGTACGAGAACGCGTCGGTCGATACGCTTGATCCCGTTCGCCCGCGAAAGCTGCTCTTGCACAGGAGAGAGATAGACCGGCTACGCGCGAAAACGGAGGAGGCCGGCCTGACGCTGGTGCCGCTCGACATCCACTTTCGCGGGGGTCGGGCCAAGATCCAGATGGGGCTGGCGAGAGGAAAAAAGCGATACGATCGGCGAGAGGACCTGAAGAAGAAGGCGATGAAACGCGATGCGGACAGGGCGGTCACGGACGCGCTGCGTCGGTGATGCGCGCCGGGGAGGGGACGTGAAGGGCGGGGCGTGGCTGGTCGCTCTCGTGCTGGCGGTCGGGCCGACAGACGCGCTCGCACAGGCCCAACCCGAGCGTGTCGAGGCCGAGGTCGGGGGGCGTCGAGCGGGACTGCGGGTCTCGAGCCACCAGGCGTACCCCGTGGTCAACGGCGGCGAACTCGTCTCCGCCGTGCTCGATGCGGGGACGGTGTCTGGATCTTTCCTCAGGGCCCGACTCGGGTCCGCCGAGCTCGTCCTGGAGGCGGGATCGCCCTTCTTCCAATATGGAAACCGGGCGTTTCAACTCGCGAATGCGCCGTATTTGTGGGGCGGAGCCTTCTGGATTCCTGTCGAATTCGTGACCGATTGGCTGCCTACATATGCAGGAGGCCCCACCTCCGTCACCACGATCGTAGAGGACGAAATGGCCCGTCGCGTCGACCCGACGGTGCCGTGGCACGTGGTGATAGACGCGGGCCACGGCGGGCGCGATCCGGGCACGCTCGGGGATCGGTCCCGTGAGAAGGACATCGTACTCGCGATCAGCCGTGCACTGCGCGATGAACTGAGAGCGACCGGCACGATCGAGCCTGCGATGACGCGCGATACCGATGTCTACGTTCCGCATGACGATCGGTCGGCTTTCGCGGTGGAGCAGGGGGGTGACCTGTTCGTATCGATCCACGCGAATTCGGTCCCATCGGCCAGTTCGGCTCGGGGCTTCGAGACGTACTTCCTCGGGCCGGCCCGCTCGGAAGAGGCCAGAAGGGTCGCGCTCCGCGAGAATCGGACGCCCGACGTCGGAGGGGCGCACGCCGGGTCCATCGACGATCGTCTCTTCATCCTCACCGGTCTCGACCGTACGGAGAACATCTCGGAGTCGCGTCGATTCGCGGGTTTCGTCCAGAATGCTCTGCGGGAAGCCAGGGGGGCCGGCGTGCCCGACCGCGGAGTGAAACAGGGTCCGTGGTGGGTGTTGCTGGGGGCGTTGGCCCGGATGCCGTCGGTAATCATCGAGGTGGGATTCGTGAGCAACCCGCGCGAGGAGGCGTACCTGGCCAGCGTGGAGGGACAGCGGGAGGTGGCGCGGGCGATCGCGCGGGCCATCGTGTCGTACCGGGAGGATGTGATACGAAGATTCTCCGGTCAGGAAGGAGCGGGGCGCTGACGCCGATGACGCGCCCGGTACGTGACGAAGCGGAGTTGGTCTCCTCCCGCCGTGTGGCGCGTGACACATGGTGGCAGGAATACCGGTCGCCCGAGATCGCGGCGGCGGCTCGCCCCGGTCAGTTCGTCATGCTGGGGCTCGGCCTCGATAAACCCGGTACGTGGTTGCTCCCGCGGCCGTTCAGCGTCGGCTGGCGCTCCGACGACGGGCGGATCGGAATTCTGCTGCGGGTGTTCGGACGGGGGACGCGCGCGTTGTCGGGGCTCGTTCCCGGCGACCGGGCCCTCGTCCTCGGTCCGCTGGGGACCGCCTTCCAGGCCGAGCCGGACCGAATGACCGAGTGCGTGGCGGGGGGAGTCGGGCTGGCGCCGTTCATCTTCCTCGCCGCAGACCGGTTCGCCGGTGGGCACCCCACCCGATTGATCTACGGCGAGCGCGACGCCGGGGCCGTCTTCGACATGGAGTTGCTCACGTCCCTCACGGGAGTGGAGCCGGAAATCTATACGGAAGACGGGTCAGCGGGACGGCAGGGCCGGGTCACGGCAGGGCTCGAAGCGACCTCGAACGCGACGATCTGTGCCTGCGGGCCCACCCCGATGCTCGTGGCGCTGGCCCGGTTCGCGAAGGAAAACGGCCGGGATCTCCAGGTCTCCGTCGAGGAGCACATGGGCTGTGGGATCGGAACATGTCAGGGGTGCGTCGTCCGGTCCGCGGAGGGGCGCTGGATGAAGGCCTGCATCGAAGGACCGGTGTTCCGCGCCCGCGACCTCGACTGGGGCGCCCCGTGACCGGCCCGATCATGGCCCAGACGCTGTTCGGCGTCGAGATCGCCAGCCCGGTCTTTCTGGCGTCGGGCACGTGCGGGTACGGTCAGGAGTATGCGGACCTGATTCCGCTCGACGAAATCGGGGGAATCTTCACGAAAGCCGTGAGCATCGAACCCCGCACGGGGAATCCCCCGCACCGCGTCGCCGAGACGCCGGGCGGGATGATCAATGCGATCGGCCTCGAAAACGTCGGTCTCGACCGATTCATTTCCGAGAAGCTCGTGTGGCTTCGCGAGCACCTGACGCGAGCGCACGTGTTCGTCAACGTGGTCGGCCGAACCGCGGACGAGTATGCGGCCGTCGTGTCCGGCCTCGACCCGCACGACGGGTTCCTGGGGTTCGAGATCAACGTGTCCTGCCCCAACGTGACGGGCGGCACGATGTTCGGTACCGACGAGTCGGCGCTCGCCGATCTGGTCGCTCGCCTCCGTAAGGAGACCGATCGTCCGCTGGTGATCAAGCTCACACCGAACGTGGCCGACGTCGGTGTCTTCGCGCGAATCTGCGAGGAGCAGGGGGCCGATGGGCTGAGCGCGATCAACACGTTCCCCGGCATGCTCATCGACACGGCGTCGCGTCGCCCGGTGATCGGCAATCGGTCGGGCGGTGTGAGCGGCCCCGCGATTCTCCCCATGGGCGTCTATGCGACGTGGCGTGCGCGGCAGGTGACCAAGATCCCGATCATCGGGATCGGAGGGATTCGAAACGGAGACGATGCGGTCCAGTACCTGCTGGCCGGGGCCGCCCTGGTGCAGGTCGGGACGGCGTCCTTCGTCGACCCTGACGCCGCCGTCACTACACACGCGGGGATACGGGACTATCTCGAGACCCACCGCGTGGCCCGGCTGGAGGATCTCGTAGGAACACTGATCGACCAACCTCCCGCATGACCGGGACCCGCGGGCTGGTGGATCGCGCGTCCGCCCTGTTCGAGGAATGGCGGGGCAGCGCCCCCGATGACGTCTCCCCGGTTGCCGGAGACGGTTCGGCTCGACGGTACTGGCGCCTGACCGGTCCGGACGGTGCCACCGCGCTCGGCGCGTACGGTCCCGATCGGGATGAGAACCGGGCCTTTGTAGCGTTTTCCCGCACGTTTCGGGAGATCGGCCTGCGCGTCCCCGAGCTTTACGCCGTCGACGAGGCGAGCGGTGTATGGCTGCTGGAGGACCTCGGCGACCGGACCCTGTTCGAGATGCTTCGGATGGCGCGCGAGCCTTATGATGACCGGTTTCCGGAGACGATGCTCCCCATCTATCGTCGCGTGCTCGAGGAGTTGCCGCGTTTCCAGGTGTTGGGTGGGCAGTCGATCGACTTCCGGATCGCCTATCCACGGGCGGCGTTCGACCGCCAGTCGATCCTCTGGGACCTCAACTATTTCAAATACCATTTTCTCAAGCTCGCGCATCTCCCGTTCAACGAGGCGAAGCTGGAAAAGGACTTCGGCCGGCTCGCCCGCTTCCTGCTGACAGCCGAGACCGGGCACTTCCTCTACCGGGACTTCCAGTCGAGGAACGTGATGGTGCGCGACGGCGCCGACGGCCCGGAGCCGTGGTTCATCGACTATCAGGGAGGGCGGCGCGGCGCGCTCCAGTATGACGTCGCGTCGTTGCTGTACGATGCGAAGGTCAACCTGGACGATGGACTGCGAGCCCACCTGCTCGACCACTATCTCGAGGCGCTCGCTTCGCACCACGCGATCGATCGGTCGGCTTTTCTCGAGACCTGGCCGGGATACGTCCTCGTCAGGATTCTCCAGGCGCTCGGGGCGTACGGATACCGCGGCTTTTTCGAGCGAAAACCACGGTTCCTGCAGAGCGTCCCATACGCGGCGAAGAACCTGGCGGGCCTTCTGGACGCGGGGTTGCCGCTGAATGTCCCTGAGCTCGAGACGGCGCTCACGCGGATCGTCGAACGTTGGGGAGAGTCTGTCTCCACGGATACGGTGGACGATACGCTCACCGTGTCGACTGGCAGCTTCAGGTTTTCGGGCGGGTACCCCCAGGATACGAGCGGGCACGGTGGCGGCTACGTCTTCGATTGTCGCGGACTGACCAACCCGGGGCGGGAGGAGGAGTATCGGCGTCTCACGGGGCTCGATCGACGCACGATCTCGTTTCTCGAGGGACGGCCGGAGGTAGAGGCTTTCTGGGATCGGGTGCGGACGCTCGTCGATGCGCACGTAGTGGAGTACCGCGAGCGCGGGTTCTCCCACCTCAGCGTGTACTTCGGCTGTACGGGCGGGCAGCACCGGTCGGTGTACTTCGCGGAGCGGCTTGCGGCTCATTTGCGAGACGTGTGTCCGGATGTGGGGGTGAACGTGGTGCACCGGGAGAGCGCGGATTGGCCCCGACCCCGGGGGAGTGAGGGGCGGCCGTGCAGGCAATGATCCTCGCCGCAGGCGAAGGGCGGCGGTTGCGCCCGGTCACCGATCACACGCCCAAGGCCCTGGTGGATGTGGGGGGTGCCACCGCGTTGGAGCGGGTTGCCGCGGCGCTGGCCGCGGCAGGTGTGGATCACCTCATCGTCAACGCGCACCACTTCGCGGACGAAGTCGAACGGGCGGCGCTCGAGCTCGTCCGGCCGGGACTGCGGGTCACCGTGTCGCGCGAGGACCACGAGTCTGCCTCGGCCCTCGAGACGGGCGGAGCGCTGGCGTTCGCCCGGGAGAGGTTCGATGGAAACGCACCGTTTTTCCTGCACAACGCAGATGTGCTGACCGACCTGGATCTCGCCGCGGTCTACGATTCCCACGTTCGAGGTGTGATCGACGACGGTCGCCTCGCGACCCTCGTCGTAACTCGACGCGAGACCACTCGGCCTTTGCGTGCCGACGAACTCGGGATCTACGGGCGCGCCAACCGCACGGAAGGGTGGGATGTGGCTTACCGACAGCCGGTCGGACCGACGCTCGAGGTCGGGTTCTCCGGAATTCACGTGTTGTCTCCGGGGATCCTGCGGCATTTCACGGCGGGCGGGGCGTACTCGATCATCGATGTGTACATGAGGCTCGTGGCGGCCGGCGACGTCATCGCATGCTACGACGCGACCGACTCGTCGTGGTATGACATCGGGACCCCGGACCGGCTTGCCGACGCCCGAGCCGTCTTTCAAGAGGAGGCAAGCGAGTGAAGGCGATCAGGATTCGCGAACCGGGGGGGGCGGAGGTCCTCGAGCTGGTGGACGTCGAGGCCCCCGTGGCCTCGGCGGGCGAGGCGCTCGTGCGGGTGCGGGCCGCCGGCCTGAACCGGGCCGACCTCCTTCAGCGGGCAGGGCACTATCCCGCGCCGCCAGGCGTCCCCGCGGACATCCCCGGCCTCGAGTTCGCCGGCGAGCTCGTCGATTTTGGCCCCGAAGCCGGTCGGGTCGGCGAGACGGCCGCGCGAGCGGCGTTCGGCCCCGGGGCCGCCGTGATGGGGATCGTGGGCGGCGGTGCGTACGCCGAGTACCTGACCGTTCCGGTCGAGCACCTCATGCAGGCCCCCGCCTCGCTATCCATCACGGAAGCCGGCGGCATCCCCGAGGTCTTCCTGACGGCGAGCGACGCGCTCTTCTCGAGGGGCAAACTGGTGGCCGGGGATCGGGTGCTGATTCACTCCGCCGGCGGAGGGGTCGGGAGCGCGGCTCTACAGCTTGCCGCCGCGGCCGGTGCTTCCGGAGTGTGCGGCACCGCGTCGGGCCCCAAACTCGGACTCCTCCGCGCGCGCGATCTCCGACTGGACCTGGGTGTGGACTACACGCGGGACGATTTTGCCGACGCGGTCCGCGAGTGGACCGGAGGCGCGGGCGTCGACGTGATTCTCGATACGGTGGGTGCTCCGTACTGGCAGCAGAACGTGTCGAGCCTCGCCTCGCTCGGCCGTCTCGTGATCGTCGGGGTGATGGGCGGGTCTACCGTCGAGGTCGATCTTCGCGCCCTGATGGCCCGGCGGGCGAGCGTGATCGGTACCGTGCTTCGGGCGCGCTCGATCGACGAGAAGGCCGCGGTCACCAGGCTGTTCGCGGAACGGTTCCTCCGGCTGTTCGATGAAACTCCCGCCGGACTGCGCCCGATCATCGATCGAACCGTCCCTCTCTCGGACGCCGCCGAAGCCCATCGCTACATGGAATCAAACCGCTCCTTCGGAAAGATCGTACTGGAAGTCGAAGGGTAGACGCAGTGCGCGTTGGCCGTCGATCGGCGACGCCGTATCATCCACGGCCCACGAACAGGAGAGCGGGATGGAGGCATGGGTCGGCACCAGCGGGTACAGCTACAAAGCGTGGAAAGGATCGTTCTATCCGGAAGACCTTCCGAACAAGGACATGCTGTCGTTCTACGGTTCGAAGCTGACGGCCGTGGAGATCAACCACACGTTCTACCGGATGCCGAGCGCGAGCGTGCTGGAGAAGTGGGCGGAGACGGTCCCCGACGGGTTCCGCTTCGTGCTCAAGGCCTCGCGCCGGATCACGCACTTCAAGCGTCTAAAGGATGTCGAGGAAGAGACCGAGTACTTCGTTCGAACCGCGTCCGCGCTGGCCGACCGGGCAGGCGTGATTCTGTATCAACTGCCCCCGAACTTCAAACGAGATGACGAACGATTGACCGACTTCATCGAGCAATTGCCGAACCCCGACCGCTCCGCCTTCGAGTTCCGGCACGAAACCTGGTTCGCCGACGCCGTTTTCGAGATTCTCGGCAGCCGGAACGCCGCGCTCTGCCTCGCGGAAACGGACGAAGGAAACGATCCGCCACCCGTCGCGACGGCAGACTGGGTGTACATCCGTCTTCGGAAAACCGCGTACGCGGAACCGGACCTGGAGACCTGGGTCGAGCGGCTGGACGGATTCGACTGTCGGGAGGCCTACGTGTTCTTCAGGCATGAAGACGCCGGAGTCGGGCCGGCCCTCGCGGGACGCTTCACGCAGATGCTGACCTCATGAGGAAGGTGGTCGGCCAGCTCATCCTGGTCACCGTGCTGATGTGGTTACTCAGCAACCAGATGCCGCGTCTCTACGCCGAATTCGCGCTCGTTCCAGCCCTGGTGCTGCAGAAACCGTGGACGCTCATCACGTACCAGTTTCTTCACGACCGGTCGGGGCTCGGCCATATTTTCTTCAACATGTTGGGCCTGTTTTTCTTCGGTCCGCGCCTGGAGGAACGGCTGGGCGGTCGGCATTTTCTCGGGCTCTACCTGGTCAGCGGAGTCGTCGGGGCGATTGTTCACATCCTGTTTAGTGCGCTACCGATCTCCGACGGCGGGCTCGCGGTTCCGATGGTCGGAGCGTCCGCAGCCGTGTACGGCGTTCTCCTCGGGTACGCCCGGTTCTGGCCCAAGGACAAGATTCTTATCTGGTTCATCATACCGATCGAGATCAGGACCGCGGTCATCGGTCTGACGCTGATCTCGCTGTGGTTCGGGCTGGGTTCCGGCGGCGGCAACGTCGCCTACTTCGCCCATCTCGGAGGGTTTCTGGGCGGCTGGCTCTATCTGAGGTGGATGGAGCACCGATCCCCCGCCCGGCAGTTCCAGCGCAAGATCGACGGCCCCGCTGGTCGTATGGGAGATCGACAGCTAAAGGATCGCTGGGAGGCCATCGACGCAGAACGGCTCCACGAGGTCAATCGGCAGGAGTACGACCGCATCGCGCAGCAGGTGGACGACGCGGGCTGGAACAGTCTGACCGACCGGCAAAAGACCTTTGTTGAGCGTTTTGGAGGAGGCGGCCGCTAACGTCCCGGCGCGTCCCTAGCCTGTGGCCCCCGCGGTGACCGCCGGGTCCGCGTCGGCCACAGCGGACGTCTCCGCCGACGCCGCGTCGGGCTCGATCGAACGGACTGATTCCAACGCCGCTTTCTGCAGACCTACGATGCCGCGCTCCAGCCACTCGTAGTCGCCCCCCATGATGTCCTGAGCGATTCGGTAGTCGTGCGTGTCGTGGTTCGACCGAATGTGCCGGAACAACTCGCCGATCCGTCGCCGGGATGAAACCGCGAAGGAGTCGGCGAGACGCGCCGCTTCCTCTGCCCCTTCGTGCCCCTTCCGTTTCATCATGTCGGCCTTGAGCACCGTCGCGGAAATCGCGAACAGCTCGGCGCAGATGTCGACGCACCGGAACAACAAACCCTGACGCTTCTCGAGCGCACCGCCGTGTCGGACCATCAGGTGGAAGATCGTGCGGGCCAGCCTTCGACTGGTTCGCTCGACATAACGCAGGTGCTTCGCGGCGGGGCCGAATCGCGAGTACTTCGGCGGCAGGCTCCACCCCAGCCAGCGCGTCGGATACCACCATCCGTAGAAGAGCGCGGCCCCGGGGAGCGCCTTGAGCTTGGCTCCGAACCCGAGCGTCGGATCGACGAGGTCGCCCGCGATCTGGAGGTGCTTGTCCACCGCCTCACGAGCGATGAACAGACGCATGATCTCGCTCGACCCCTCGAAGATCCGGTTGATCCGGAAGTCACGCAGCCACCGTTCGACCGCGATGGGTGCTTCGCCACGTGCCGCCAGCGAATCGGCGGTCTCGTAACCGCGCCCGCCCCGCACCTGGAGCGCGTCATCGGTCACGCTCCACCCCGTCTCCGTGTTCCAGAGCTTGGCGACGGCCGCTTCGAGTCGGATGTCGTACCCGCCCCGGTCGGCCATCGTCTGCGTCAGATCGGCAATCGCCGACATGGCCCAGGTGCGAGCCGCGATCGAAGTCAGGTAGTGCGCGATCGTCTCGTGCTTCCCGATGGGCACACCCCACTGCACACGACTGGCAGCCCATTCGCGGCAGACTTCGAGCGCCGCCTGACAACCGCCCACGGCGGATGCGGGAATCGTCAGACGACCCGTATTCAATGTCACAAGGGCCAGCTTGAGGCCTCGCCCCTCCTTCCACAGGAGGTTCTTTTTCGGGACGCGGACGTTGGTGAACCGGATGACCCCGTTCTCCAGCGCCCGGAGACCCATGAAGTGACAGCGGATGACGACCTCGACGCCCGGCCAGTCTCGCTCGACGATGAACGCCGAAATCTTTCCGGAATCGGGATGCTTCGCCATCACGACATAAAGTTCGGCGAGCGTCCCGTTCGTAATCCAGAGCTTGTCGCCGTTGAGGATGTAGTGCTCCCCGTCTTCCGTGATCTCGGCCGTCGTCGCGAGCCGGGCGGGATCACTGCCTACATCAGATTCGGTCAGGGCGAATGCGCTGATGGCACCCTTCGCGAGGCGGGGGAGAAACTCTTTCTTCTGCTCTTCCGTCCCGAACGTCTTCAGCGGCTGCCCGAGGCCGATCGACTGATGGGCGGACAGCAGAGCGACGAGGTTCCCGTCGACGCTGCCGACCATTCGCATCGCGTTCGCGTACTCGGTCTGATTGAAGCCGAGGCCCCCGTACTCCTGCGGTACCTTGATCCCGAACGCCCCGCGGTCCGCGAGCGCCCGTACGATTTCCGGCGGGATCTGTCCTTCGCGATCGATGGCGTCGGAGTCGACTTCATCACGGAGAAACGTCCGGAGTTCCTCGGTCCAGTCCCGGGCCCGATCGGAGAGAAAATCTTCGGGGTCCGGGTACGGATCGATCGCGTCGAGCCGGAAGTTCCCGAGGAACAGATTCCGGACGAACGTGCGGCCCGTCCAGTCCTTTTCTCGCGCGTCCTCCGCGACTTGTCGGGCTTCCGCCTCGGTCACGTGCGTGCCGCCCTGCTGGTCCGTCTGCGACATTGGGCCCTCTATATGTGAAGCGTTGATGCCATAAAGATCATAAAGATAAGGATGTTTGAAGAAATACGGCAGGTCGCGGTAACGATACCTACGCGACCAATCCCGAATCCAGGGTTTCAACACCCCTTCGTGTGTCTTGCCGAAGGTTGCAGGGATCGTACCCGTCCAATGCCTGCGTGGCCTGCTCCCAAACGTACCGCGCCCGCTTGAACACGGTCAACGCGACCCCGGTGTTGGAAGCCCCGTCACGGGCGACTTTTCGACCCGGTTCGCCCGCACGTTCGGGACATTTCGTCCCGGGCCCCTCACGGGCCCGACCCCCGCCGGAGGCGGGGCAGCGCCTGACGGACCTCGGCTCGGGTGAGTCCGAGCAGCGATGCGTGCTCCACCAGCGCATCCAGGTCCACGGGGTATGCGCCAGCTCGGCTCGGGTCCGCCAGACCCGCGACGTTTCGGGGGGCGATCAGAGCCGCGACCACGTCGTTCGGAACGGGGCAGACGTCGCGTCGCCCTCGGTGCCCGTCGTCGTGTCCGCGCGCCAGCCTGCTCGATGCCGCGCGGATGGCCCCCCGAATCACGGGATCCGTGGCGCCCAGGAACCCGATATCGACCCAGCCTCCGGGTTCCGGCGCCGGACAGAGCCGCTGCCAGGCCTCGGAGTAGCTGGCGGCTGCGAAATACAGGTGCGTCCACGCCCTGAACGCCTCGAAGTCGCCCCTGAGACGAACCGCGGATCCGGTGAGGGCCATGATCGTCTCCGCTTCGGTCCTCAGCAGTTCGCCGTAGCCTTCGACGGCCGCCTCGGTCGGCCACTCGCCAGAATCGGGAGCCAGGATGCCGGCAAGTCGCTCGACCGCCGCCAGGCTCCACGCGATCCCGGTCGAGAACATCGGGCTGGCGAAGCAGAAGGTATGCGGAAGGAGGGCGAGTCCGGGCGCCGTCGCGCGGTCGAGAAGCCGCTGTAGACGTTTCGAAGAGCCGATCGGCCGTACCGTACGTGCGTCGGCGAACTGCTCACGAAGCGTCGGATACCGTTCGATGAGCCGCGACCACGAGTCTTCGGGGTCCATCGCCAGTATCGCGGCGGCCTCGGGGTGTTCGCGGTCGACCAGAAAGCCCGCGCTGACCAGGCCGTCATCGAACGGGAGCACGTACATCCAGCCCTCCTCGAGGAGGTGGTGGATGGCGGCGCGTTCTTCGGGATAGGGTGCCGGCGGGAGAACCGCGCCGCCCGCTTCGGCGATCGCGGCAAACGAACCGACGGCCTCGAAATGGCCGAACACGAGACCCGTGTTCGGTGGTCTCGCCGCTCCCTTCGGGGCGGAATCCGGCCGCGAAGCCACGACGTCGATGCGGTTACCGATCGGAAGGTGTCGCGCCGCGAACCCACCGGCGCCCGAGGCATCGACGAGGAATTCCGCGTCCAGCCGCAGGCGCCTGCCCCCTCTACGTCCCTCGACGCGCCAGCGGTCTCCCATCCGTTCGAGTCCGTCGAGCTCGCAGCGATCGATGTACTCGACGCCCTCGTCGACGGCCCGGGCCACGAGGTGCGCGTCGATGTCGGCGCGCAGCCAATGAGCGTCGGCGATCTCGTCGTCGGGGCTCGCCGCCACGAGCAACCGTCGGGCGTTGTACGCGTCGTTCGCGAAGGGTTGATCGCCGGAGTGCGCGTAGAACGTGAATCCCCGCTTCAGGCCCCGTCGCAGACCGGGCAGTTCGCGTCCCCACCGCCCGTAGGCGGCCAGGGCCGCCAGATCCGGGAGGCGGTAGTCACGCGCGAGCCGCTCGAGACAAAGGGCCGCCAGCGGAGTCGACGACTCACCGATCGCGAATCGCGGGTGCGTCCCGCGTTCCAGGAGCGTGACCCGCCGACCGCGCGACGCGAGCAAGCGGGCGAGGATGGTCCCCGCGAAGCCGGACCCGACGACGATGACGGTTCGCGCATCCATCCCGCCCTCAGTCGCGGCAGTCGCAGGGGACGCGCGCCCCGAGGACTTGCTGCAGATTCGCTGCGCTCAGCCGCTCGACGCGCCGAACGGCGCAGCGGGCGCAGGTCGACAGGCGATCGGCGTCCCACAGGTCGGCGTCCACGATCATGATCTCCCCGACCTCCTCGAGCGCGAGTTCGAGGGCATCCTCGAGATGTCGGAGCCTGACCGGTCTCAGGTCGCCTCGTGTCGCGAGGTCGTCGAGGATCCCGTTGCCGCGCCGGAGCGGGATCAGCGACAGTCGCTCGACCCCGAGGTCGGCGGCGAACCGCGCGGAACGCACGGCCCACTTCGCGAACTCGCTGGGGGGCACCCACGGGAGCCCGACGAGCACGAATGCTCGCGTCCCGATGTCGCGTTCGCGTGCCCACTCGACGGCATCTTCGAAATCGGCGAGCTCCATCCCCTTGTTGAGTCGCGGAAACACGACCGGGTGGACCGTCTCGAGCCCCATGGCAATCTCGAGACGCCCCTCGAGGGCGTGTGCCAGCACGGCGGCTCGTTCCCCGACGAGGCGCGCGTGCGTTTCCACGGTGACCCGCGCGAACCGCTCACAGAGGCGCACGAGCGCCGCATCGTCGGACGGAGGTGCCGCCCGCGCGTCGAAAAAGTTGCTCGCGTTGTACAGTTTCAGTGCATCGGCTCTGCCGATGGGTTCTGCGCCCCGGTCCGCCTCCTCGAGGGCGAGCGCCAGCTGGGTGGGCAGCGCCCCGGGAGGGGTCGGGCCATCGAGCGTGTGTCTCCAGAGGTCACAGAACAGGCAGGTGAACGGGCACTCGGCGCCGGCCAGGAATACCGTCAGAACCCGACGCCATTCTGTCCTCACCCCCCGCTCGATGTCCCACCGCTGGCCGATGGGACGGGCGGGGTCCACCGGTTCCCGGGCCGGGCGGAGCGCGCGAATCTCGCGGGTCCCGGGGCTCCTCACCCGGGCATTCCGATCATGCGTGGAGCGACTGAAAGTGCCGGCGATACCGCGTCTCGCTCGTGAACAGATCGACGGTCACCTCCTCGTCCGCCGCCCCGTGCTGGAAGCGCCGCTTCGGGAACACGGGCATCTCGATCCCCGTGATTTGTCGGAACCCGCTCGCGACCACCTCTCCCTTGAGGCGGTACAGCGCTTCGTGGGAGCCCCGCGTGAGTTCGCGGAAGGGAATCGCTTCAGACACGCCGATCACGCGAGGTGACGAGAGAGGGGAGAATTGACGGAAGCCATGGAGTCGGGCCGGCGCATACCCGCGCACGCAGCCCCGGCTCAAGCCGCCCGAGTACGTGAGCGAGTGCTTGATCGCGTCGACTCCCCACCCTTCGTGATACAGCATGCGGTTGTTCACGACGCTGCGGATGGTGAGCTCCGGGTTTTCCTCGATCGGATAGTCCTTCAGGTTCTCGTCGCCCCCGTCTCCGTCGATCAGGTACTTCCAGGCAGGATAGCGATCCCGGATGCCCTGCAGGAGCGCGAGCGCGACCGCCGCGCACTCGACGTCGAGGGCCTTGTAGTCCTCGATCACCTCGACGGCGCGAAGCGGTTTCACGGCGGTGCGGGACACTTCGATCGGTTCGCCCAGCATCTCGAGTCCCGTCGCGGACAGGAACCGACGGGCCTGATCTGCGTCGTCCCCCCCGCCGTCGACCGACAGCGTGAACGCCTTCAATCTCGATGGCGACTGCCCGAGATCGAGCAGTGCACGGTAGGTCGCGAGGAGCACCGCCCCGCTGTCGACTCCTCCGGAAAACAACACGCCCAGCGGCTCGTCGATGGGGATCGACTCGATCGTGTCTCTCACCTCCGCGAACAGCGCCCCAACGTACGCCCGCCCAATCGCGTCAACGTCGGCGGGGAGCGTTTCGCGGGGCGGGTCGAAGAACCTGCGATACACCGGGTTGGGATCGGGGCACCCGACGAGCCGGATTTCCGTCACGTGGTGGGCCGGCACCATACGCGTATACGACGGGTGGAACTGATCCGCGTAGCCCGCATCCATGAGCACGTCGCGGATGGCATCGATGCGATCGGAAACGACCAGCATGGGGCCGTCCGTCTCCTTCGCGAGGAAATACCGGAGCGGCCGGTCGAGGCTTCGGGCCAGCCGGACGACTTCGCCGTCGCGGGCGTACAGCGCGAAGGAACCCTCGATGTCGAGTACCGCCCCGGGGTCTGCCGACAGTAGCCGGGCCCTGGCCTCGTCGAGCTCGAGACCCCGAATGGCCTGGGCTTCGGGCGAGATCGCATCGACGATGCGTGCAATGGTCGTTTCGTACATACGTGCGTGCCCCTCCTCGTCATCCGAGTCATCCGACGGGTTTCGCGTGCCTGCGCCCAGGATGCTGTTGAAAACCCCTGGTCGGTCACGTTATGACGCCGTAGCCCCGGATCCAACTGCTGTACCGGCGAGGCGTCCGCGAAGGAAGGGGAGAGGCCCCGTCGTCCGGAGCATGAATGGGTGACCGCCGCATCGCGGAGTCTCGTTCCGCGGAGCGCGCAGAAATGTGCGACGGCCACCCGTGTCGGCGTTTCGGTCGTAGCCTTCTAAGGCACGGGGATCAGGTTCGCATCGAGCGAGACCGGGATCACGTGGCACTCGTCGGCCGTGACCGTGATGTTTTCGGCGGTCCAGGTCATGAACCCTTCCTTCGTGATCGTGATGTCGTAGGTCCCGGCTCGCTCGCCCGCGCCGACCAACGTTTCCGGCGAGAACACCATCATGGTGTCCACGAACGACCCCTCGACCGCGAGCCCGAACGCCCCCTCGGCGGCCGGCGTCCCGGAACCGTCGAGGACCGCAATCGAGAGTCCGTATCGAAACTCTAACGTGCAGGCCACTGCCGTCGGCTCGCTACACGCTACCAGGCCCGCGGCGAGCACAGAGATTCCGGCAATCATCGAACGTCTCATCTATCCGCGCCTCCCGGTTCGTTCGTCCGGGGCAGAGGCGTGTCCGGCCGGAGCCGGCTGATCTTCGGTCGTCAGAGAAGGAACGTGCGGGCACGTCGCGGTCTGACACCCAGCGGGCCGGACGGGGCCTGCACGCCCGGGCCCGCCGGGTGTGGCGCTTCGGAGGTTTGTCTTCAGCTCGTGGCGCGGGCCGGCGTCCGGATGATCACGCCGGGCACCCCCTTTTCGCGCAACAGCTGGTTGAATTCCGCGACATCCGAATCGATGATCTGCTCGAGCGCATCGAGGTGTACGCCGAGGGCCGCCCGCAGGTCGTCCGCGCGCTCCGCGGCGCCGGCGTTCGGCCGATCGTACGTGGACCGGATGTAGCCGTAGAGCGCGGCGATCTGATTGTCGAGCATCGGCGGGAAGTTGAGCGGATCCTGCCCGGACTCGTTCTTCGTCTGGAAGAGCTCTTCCTCGACGGCGGTCAGTTTCTCTCCCGTGTCTTCGGCCATCGTCTCGAACTCGTCACCGAAGCCGGCGTCCTTCGCCGTCTTCGCCACGTCCGTCATCTGATCGCGGATGGAGCGGATTTCGCGGACGGCGTCGTGCGACTCTTCCAGCATGGCCCGGACACGAACCATCAGATCGTGCTGAGCCTGCAGGTCCGCTGTCGAGACTTCGCCGGCCACGCGTGGATCGATTGCCACGTCGAGGGGCCGGGTCTGCGAGACGTCACCCGTGGAAAGCCGGACCTCGTACTCGCCGGGAACCGCGGGAACCCGACCCGTGAAGCCCCAGATCTGCGCTCCGTCCACGATGTCGGGGCCCTCCTCCTGGAAGTTCCAGATCACTCGATTGAGGCCGGCCTCCGCGTCGAGGCGATCCGGGCTCCAATCGGGCGACCGGCCGATCGCCGCCTTCGCCTCGTCATCCCAGCTCTCCGGTTCGGTCGAGTAGACGCGTACCGTTCGTCCCGTGCGGTCGACGATCTCGAGGCTCAGAGGGTCGTCCGGATCCTCCGCCAGCTGGAAGTAGATTGCCGCCCCGTTGGGGAAGACCCCCTGAGCGCGAACGGATGGCCCGGGCGTGTAGAGATGCAGCGGAGCGGAAGCGGTGGCGGCCGTCATCTGCCGAACCGGTGTGATGTCGTCCAGGATCCAGAACGACCGGCCCTGCGTCGCCACCACGAGGTCGCCCCGGTGTATGCGCATGTCGGTGACGGGAGTGACGGGGAGATCCAGCCGGAACGACTGCCACATCCCGCCGTCGTCGAAGCTGACGTACATGCCGTTCTCGGTGCCGGCGAACAGGAGCCCCTGTCGGACGGGATCTTCGCGGACGACCCGTACGAAGTGGCCGTCCTCGATACCGGCCGTACCCAGCCGGGTCCACGTTTCGCCGTAGTCGTCGGTCTGGAAGATGTAGGACCCGACGTCCTGCATCCGGTACCGGTAGGCGACGACGAGCGCCCGTCCGGCGCCGTGGGCCGACAGATCGATCATGTTCACGGTCGAGAACTCGGGGAGTCCGGGCGGCGTCACGTTTGCCCAGTTCGCGCCATCGTCACGAGAGACGTGGACGAGTCCGTCGTCCGAGCCGGCCCAAAGCACACCGCGCTCGTGGGGCGACTCCTCGAACGCGAAGATGGTCCCGTAGACCTCGACACCGGTGTTGTCCCAGGTGATTCGGCCGCCGGCCCAGTCCTGCTTGGTCGTGTCGTTTCTGGTCAGGTCGGGGCTGATGGTCTCCCAGGAGTATCCGCCGTCGGTCGTGCGGTTCACGAACTGAGACGTGTGGTAGACTACGTCCGGGTCGTGGGGTGAGATCCGGATCGGCGCGTTCCATTGGAAGCGGTGACGCAAGGTTCTGGGCGCCTGTCCGAGTTGCAGTTCCGGGTAGATGAGGATTTGCCGGACGTCCCCGGTGGCCCGGTTTACGCGATTGATGTTCCCGCCGTAGCAGCCGGCGTACGTGACCATCGGGTCGCGCGGATCGATCGCGATGTGGCCGCTCTCGCACCCGCCGACCGCAGCCCAGTATTGGCTCGGCTGAACCGCGGGCATCCCGCGGCTCGGCACCATGATCGTCGAGTTGTCCTGCTGCGACCCGTACACACGATAAGGGAACTGGTCGTCCACGAAGACCCGGTAGATCTCAGCCGTCGTCTGGTTGTAGTAGGTCGACCACGACTCGGCCCCGGTCGTGGTTACCTGACCGCCCCCATCGTCCGCCACGACCTGAAAGTCGGGGTCATCGTAGTTGATCCAGAGGTCATGGACGTCGCCGTGGGGCACTCCGTAGCTCTGCCAGGTCGTGCCGCCGTCGATCGACTTGAAGTATCCGGTGTTGAGCGCGTACACGGTGTTCTCGTCGACCGGGTCGGCGTAGATGTGCGTGTAGTACCACGCCCGTTGCTGGAGTTTGCGCTCGCGATTGACCCGCTTCCACGTGTCGCCGCCGTCGTCGGAGCGATACACGCCGCCCGCGTCATCCGGCGCCTCGATCAGCACCCACACCCGGTCGGGGTTCGCCCGCGACACGGTGACCGCCGCCTTGCCGACCAGCCCGGTGGGGAGTCCGCCCTCCAGCCGCTCCCAACTGTCGCCGGAGTCCGTCGAGCGGAAGATCCCGCTCTCCTCGGACCCCGAGATCGTGGTCCATGGCTTTCGTTCCGCCCGCCATGCCGCGGCGAAGATGACCCGAGGGTTCCCGGGGTTGATCGCGAGATCCACGACCCCGGTCGAGTCCGAAATAAAGAGGACCCGATCCCAGGTGTCGCCGCCATCGAGCGTGCGGTATACGCCCCGTTCGGGGTTCGGCCCGAACGGATCGCCGAGCGCGGCCACGAAGGCGACGTCGGGGTCGTCCGGGTGGACCTCGATGCGGCCGATCTGGCCGGCGTTCGGGAGGCCGACGTGACTCCACGAGTCACCCCCGTCGGTG
Organism: Gemmatimonadota bacterium; assembly: GCA_048060725.1. Lineage (GTDB taxonomy): Bacteria > Gemmatimonadota > Gemmatimonadetes > Palauibacterales > Palauibacteraceae > Palauibacter. Next base: position 60,835 of record JBGMQU010000003.1, read on the forward strand.
CTTCGATACACTCCGACGCCTTTCGACACGTTGCCCCGGATGCAGGCTGACCCCGTGCCGACGTAGATGACGTTCGCATCGCTGTCCGCGACGTCGATGGCCCCGATCGACCCCGTGGAGAAAAAGTCATCCGAGACGTTGGTCCAGTTCAGGCCGGCGTCGCTCGTCTTCCAGACTCCGCCCCCGGTGGCCCCCATGAAGAACGTGAGCGGTTTTTCCGTGATGCCGGCCACGGCAGTGCTGCGCCCGCCGCGCGGTGGACCGATGGACCGATACGAAAGATCGCCGAATGCGGACTCATCGAACGCCGCTCCCTCCTGCGCGGTCGCCGCGCCAGGGGCCAGAACGCCGAAGGTCAGGACGGCGAGGAGCGCCGCTACGGGGGTGGGCGTGGTGCGCATGTGCTTCTCCTGAGACGCTGCTGAAAAAAAGACTGGCAGGTCACGTTACGGCGGCGCGGCCCCGCATCCAAGGCATACAGCGGGGTGGTTCAGGGCCGAGCCCTGGACAGAGAGTCGTACCACCTTGAGCGGATCTCCTCGATCAGGTCCTCGCGCTCCGTTCGGATTCGTCGCACAACGTCCGGGGGCGCCGCCGTTTCGGGGTCGTGGATCGCTCCCCACAGGATCATCTCGATCAGGATCGGGAGCGTATCGAGACCCTTCTCGGTCAGGCCGTACTCGTATCGCTTCCTATCGCCGGGGTCGCGGGTCCTGGTGAGCAACCCCGCGGCCTCCAGTCGTTCGAGCCGGTCGGCCAGGATGTTCGTGGAGATCCCTTCACCAGCGTCGAGGAACTCGCCGTAGTACCGCCGGCCCCCGAACAGGATGTCCCGGAGCACCAGCAGGCTCCAGCGATCGCCGAACAACTCCAGCGAAACGGAGACGGGACACCCCGACCTTCTGCCTTTTCTCATGTCGACAACCTACGCTACTTGCAAAACGCAAGCAAACAACGTACGGTGGGCTTCGGCTCGGTGGACCCGAGCCCCTCGCATGAAGAACAGACTCGCAACGGAGGCGAAGAATGAACAGCCCGAAGATGGCCTCGATGCTTGCCGAGCTCGAGCAGGAGGAGGCCGCGACGCTCCGCATGCTGGAGCGCGTCCCCGCGGACAAGCTGGAGTGGCGCCCCCACCCGAAGTCGATGACGCTCGGGCAGCTCGCTCTCCATACCGCCGGCACGATCGGCGACATCAGCAACTTCCTCGAACTCGAGGGGTTCGACGTGAACGACGCGGACTTCGAAGCCGCCCAACCGGCGTCCATCGACGAAATCCTGGAGAAGTTCGAAACTGCGCAGGCGATGGCGCGCGAACGGTTCGCGGCCTTGAGCGACGACCAGGCGGCGGCGCCCTGGACTCTGTCGAAGGGCGACACCGAGATCTTCACGATTCCGAAGGCCTGGCTCGCTCGATCGCTCATGATGAACCACCTGTACCACCATCGCGGTCAGCTGTCCGTATACCTCCGTCTTCTCGATGTGCCCGTGCCTGTCACGTACGGACGGAGCGCCGACGAAGACGCCTTTGCGTAGCACGATTCGGAGATCAGGCGAGGCACCGGCACGGCGTCCTACGAGGTGATCAGGTCGAGGATGTCATCGATGGCGCCCTCAGCAATCTGTTCCAGTTCGGCAGGGGAGCGGTTCTGGATCGGGTGCGGAACCCAGACGATCCCCGGCTCGAACCCGAGCGACCGCGACTGCTTGGCCGCCGCGTCCCGGAACTCCGTCGTCACGACGAAGCAGCCCGGTACGCCCCGGTCATCGAGCGCCTTCAGGTCGTGCAGACCGCACGACGTGCAGGATCCTCAGTCGGCGAGTGCCTGGACGACGGCGTGCGCCTCCGTCGCGATCCGCTGGAGGATGTCGGGGGAGGCGGTCCGCGCGTTCGTGGGTTTCCTCGATCGGATCGTGTCGACGCCGCGCGCGGTCAACCGCATCTCGAGATAGTCGAGGAACTCCTCACTGCGCGCCTTCCCGATCCCCTGGAGGGCGACGACCTTGCCGACAAGGCTGGCCGGCGGGGCCCTTCGGGGCCGGACGACAGGTTCCGTCTCGGCCGTAGGGTCGCACAGCACATTGACCGCGTCGTTCATGTCCGGATCTCCCTCGTTACCGGATGCGAATGCTCGTGAGCCCGCCCGCCCGGCCAGCCGGGCAGGATCGCCGAGAACAGCCCTGCAGGCCCGCCCGCCCGGGCGATCAGCAGGCCGTCTGGGGGGAACTTCGGGATCATGTCGTCCGCCCGCGAGGCCGGCATGCCCTCCCCGACGCCGCCCGCGCCCTCGATGAGATCCCGGCCCGGCCGGGTGGTCGCGTCGGTCAGCGCACGGGTGATCCGGGTCCGATCCCAGCCGGCGTCCCGGAAGATCGCGTAGTGCTCCGGCGAGAGCAGGAGCAGCGTGAACGCCCATTCGCAGAGCTTCGGGTGGCCGACCGACACGAGGCTCATCGCGAGAGACCGCACCAGTTCTTCGGGGGTGCGGGACTGCTGGTCCACGAACCCCTGCACGCCCTCTCCCTGGAACAGCGTGACCGCGTTACGGCCCGGGGCGACGCCGCGCGACGTGGCGAGCGGCTCCCACTCCGGGTCGGACTCGTCTTCGGCGAAACACTGCGTGAACTTGCTCGCCGAGCCGAACGTCGCCCGGTCGATGCCGCCCGGCCTCCCGCCGCCGACGTTCTGGACGATGAGGTTCAGCGCGCGACCGATTGTGGCGTTCGCCCGATTCCCCTGGCCGAGGACGTTGATTCCGGAGTTCATGCCGAGTCGACGGGCCATGGGGCCGTTCACGATGATGACCGGGGTGCTGAAGCAGGTGCTGCACAGAATCGCGTGGAGCGTGAAGCCCGGTTCCAGCGCCGCCTCCACGATTCCCAGGAGGAGCGGCATGTACTCCGGCCTGCAGCCGGCCATCACCGCGTTGATCGCCACCTTTTCGACGGTGCACTCCACGAGATCGGGCGGGATCTTCCCCACCATCTCCTCTGCCGGACGGGGCGTGCCCCCGAGCATCCGCACGATTCGCTCCGGCGTGGGGGGGACCACCGGGAGCCCATCCGTCCACCCCCGGTCGAAACAGGTTTCCATCGGGTCGGTGAACTCCGGGACGTGAATGAGGCGGGAGCTGAGGCCGGTGTCCCCGTAGCGGACCAGAAGGGTCTCCGGAACTCCCGGCTCCACGGATTTTGAACCGCACCCAGGCCGATGCTTCGGGAGTCCCTCGCCGAGACCGTCGATCTCCGTCAGCCGCTCCCAATCGGCGCGGTTCCACCCGACGACCCGATCGATTTCGTCTCCGTCCACGAACCGAATCAGCGTCGGGACGGTCTCGATTCGCAGGCGAAAGGAGTGCTCGAGCGATCGGTCATCGATTACCCCGTCGACGTCCGGGGGGAATCCCGGATCGTCCTGGCTGTACACGACGATCTCGGCGTCGGCGGTGCTCAGCCGGTGAAGGACCGGCCCGACGAGCCGGCAGGCGGGGCAGTCCTCCTTCACCACCGCGACGAGCCCGGTTCGCAGAGGGTCGGAACCCCTCACCTGCCTACCCGCTCCCCGGAGCCGCCTCGAGACGGTAGGCGACGACCCAGGTGACGTCGAACTCCCCCACCTCGAAGGCCCACACGCGGTCGCCGGAAGCGGCAACGAGCTTCGCATGGTCCGGGGCCCGGAGCTCGCCGAGGTAGGCACCGGTCGCGTCGAAGACGTCGTAGAGTGAACCCGGGCGGCCCGACAAGAACTGTCGGGGATCGCTCATGGACGGTCGGTCGCGTTCGACCCATAGACGCCCCTCGCGCCCTAGCATCAGACGTCCGATCGGCGCCGGCTCGGCCGGGCGGGGTGACTGCAGCATCGGCTGTCGGAACGGATTGTCGGGGTCGAGTCCCTCTCCCAGCTCGTCGGGGCGGAGCGGAAGCCCCGTGACCGGTCTGCAGATCACCTGTTCGCCGCCGGTGGGTGTGACGATTCGTACGCGATAGTCCGGCCCCTCGCCGCCGACCGCCACGCGTCCGTCCGCACCCACCGCGAATATCAGCCTGG
>JBGMQU010000004.1:0-7926 GCA_048060725.1 Gemmatimonadota bacterium
CCAGTTCGGTCGGCTCGCTGTGCCATTCGACGGCCGTCAGAAGGCCCTCGAGTGCGGTTTCCGCGACCCGTGCGGCCGCACCGATGGCCTCGATCTCCGACTCGTCCTTCACGGCGCGGAGGTCGGCCACGAGCCCTTTGGCGGGCTCGAACTCGGCTCCCTCGACGCGCTCCTCGAGCCGGTCGTACTCGAGCACGGTCATGTGTTCGGGCTCGAACGCGACGCGGATGTCGGCGTCGGCGAGGATGTCCGCCAGCGCGCGGATCCACCCCTCGGCGGAGATGTGCACCTCCACGTCTCCGGAGGTCTCGCTGCCCGCCTGCTCCTCGTAGCGAAAGTCGGTGATCAGGAGGCCCGTCCCGGACAGCGCGCGGTAGAAACAACCCGACGAGCCCGAGAATCCGGTCAGATACCGGACGGAGGGGGCGTGTGTGACGATGGCGGCCCCGACATCGAGGCGTCGCAGCGCCCCGTCCAGAGAAGCGATCCGGCCGTGAGACCCCGTCCGTTCAGCGGTCACTCGCCGGCCCGTGGCTCCAGGTGGTCGACCAGCGCGTGAAGACCGAAGACGTAGCTGCTGACCCGGAACCCCGCGATCACGCCGACGGCGAGGTCGGCCAGCAGCGACGTGTGCCGAAACGGCTCGCGGGCGTACACGTTGGACAGGTGGACCTCCACGAACGGGCGATCCGACGCCGCGAGGGCGTCACGAAGCGCCACGCTCGTGTGGGTGAAGGCCGCGGCGTTGACGAGCCACCCGTCGACTTCCGGCCCGCGCGCCTGCACCCAATCGACGAGATTGCCCTCGTCGTTGGACTGATGAAACTCGATCGTCGCGCCGCGCGCGTCCGCTTCCTCGAGGAGACGCTGCTCGATCTCGGCTAGCGTCAGCGTCCCGTAGTGTGCGGGATCGCGCGTGCCCAGGAGGTTGAGGTTCGGCCCGTTCAGGACCCCGATCCGGACGCTCACCCGCGACTTCCGAGATTTCGCAGCCATTCGGGCCAGTCGATCGGGTTGCCTTCGCCCTCTTCGACGGGCGCGCGGCCCTCCAGCAACGCCTGAAGAAACTCGCGCACCGGCGGATCCGGCAACTCCGGTGACTCCGGCGGCTCCGGAACAGGCTCGGGGTGGGGGGGGCGCGCAGGGGGGGGCGCAGGGGGGGGCGCAGCCGGGCGCGCGGACGTACGAATCGGCGCCTGATCCTTCCCTCCCTTCCCTCCCTTCCCTCGGCTCCGCGCGTCCTCCAGCGCGGCCGCGAGTCTCGCGTTGTACGGGTCCCGCGCGAGGAGTCGCTCGTAGATCCCGACCGCCTGCTCGATGAATCCCTGGCTCACGTAGAGCTGGGCGAGCGTCGCCGTATCGAGGTCGCCGCCGCGTTCCGGTTCGGCCCGCGGGGGCGGCGGCTTCCGCTCGACCGGCGAGTCGCCTCGCCATTCGGCGTCGAGCCTCGCCAGCCATTGAGCCGACCGTGGCTCGGATGGAGCGGGGCCGGACGCGCGCACGGGGGTCATATCCGCCGGGCCGCGTCCGAGTTCCGTCAGGGCGCGGCGCGCAGTCTCGTTCTCCGAGTCGATCTCGAGCACAGACTCGAAGGTGCGCGTCGCTTCCTCCGCCCGTCCCAGCTCGCGCAGGAGCCGGGCGTAGACCAACCGCGCGTTCAGGAAATGCGGGTGATGGCGCAATCCGTCCTCGATCACGTCGAGCGCGCGATCGAGTTCACCGGCCTGACGATACAACTCGGCCAGTTCCGCGAATGTGTGAGTTCGCGGATCGCGTTCCCGTCGCTCGACGAGGCGGGAAATCTGATCGGAACGGTCGAGGGGATTTTCCACTCGGGAACATACCTGCGGTTTTTTTTTACTGTCAACGTCAGGGCGATCCAAAACACGGGGATCGGCACCCCGGTGTTCGCGTTGCTCGGAAGATCGACCGAACATACGTTTCCGCGTCGGTGAGAATGTACACATCGCGGCCGGAGACGGCCGTTTGGTGTTTCTGGGACCCATTTTTGATCAGGAACGGTATCCACGTCCCATGTTCATGAAGAAAATGCGCAACAGCGCAAAATACGTGATGCTGGTGCTGTCCTTCGCGTTCGTTGGCTGGCTGGTGTTCGAAGGCATCAACGACATGCGCGGCGGCAACCTCGGCGGCGAGATCAACCCGGTCGTCGGTGAGGTCTCCGGCACGCCGATCCGCTACTCCGTCTGGAACTCCTACCTCGAGAACCAGCTCGCACTCGCGCGCAACGCGAGCCGGGGCCTGACCGACGAGGAGATTCGGGTCATTACGGACCGCGCCTGGGAGAGCCTGGTCAGCCTCGTTATGCTGCAGACCGAGCTGAATCGGCTGGACATCGTGATCTCCGACGCGGAGATCCAGCAGGCGTTTCTGAACCAACCGCCGCCAGAGATGTACACGCACCCCGCCTTCCAGACCGATGGTCAGTTCGACATCGAGAAGTACCGGCGGTTCTTCACCGATCCCTCGACCAACGAGACCCAGCTCCTGCAGATCGAGCAGTATTATCGATCGCTGCTTCCGCGGGCAAAGCTCGAAGAGCTTGTCGAGGGGGGCGTCTACGTCTCCGACGAGGAAGCCTGGCAGTTCTACCGCGATACGAACGAGACCGCCCGCATACGGTTCGTCCGGGTCGACCCCCTGGCGACCATCCCGGATTCGGCGATCACGATCACCAGCGCAGAGATCCGCGACTACTACAACGCGCACCGGGACGACTTCGAGATCCCCGCCTCGGCGAGGACCAACATGGTGTCGATTGCGTTGCGCGCCTCGCCGGAGGACACGCTCGCCGCCCGAATGCGAGCGGCCGAGTTGCGCCAGCGCATCGCCGACGGTGAGGACTTCGCCGAGGTCGCCATGGCCGAGTCGGCAGACTCGGTCTCGGCGGTCGTGGGTGGTGACATGGGCCGGCGCGCCCTCAGCGTGCTCGACCCGACGCTCGTAGCGGCCGCCTCCGACCTCGCCATCGGACGGGTGTCGGACCCCGTGGAGACGTCGTTCGGGCTCCACATCCTGCGAGTAGACGATCGCTGGGGTGATTCGATCCAGTTGAGACAGATCTACGTGCCCATCGAGATCTCCAACGAGACGGAAGACCGTGTGTTCGCGCTCATGGACGACATCGAGGACATCGCGCTAAAGAGCGATCTGGTCACGGCCGCGGATTCAGTGGGGGTTCCCGTCCGCACCGATGTGTCGGTGTCGGAGGACATCGATTTCATCCCCGGCGCCGGCGCGCTCGGGGTCGCCCCGGATTGGGCCCTCGACCCGCTGACCGAGATCGGCGAGCTGTCGCGGTTCTTCGAGAACCCGGGCGGTTTCCACGTGTTCGAGCTGCTCGGGCGCCAGGAGGCGGGGCGGGCCGCGCTCGAGGACGTGACGCCGAACATCCGTCAGATCCTCTCGGTCGACAAGAAGAAGGCCGCTGCCGCCGAGCTCGCCGGCTCGGTCACCGAGGCCCTCGCGACGGGCGCCTCACTGGATGAGGCCGCGGGCCGCTTCGGCTGGACCGTGAGCGAGAGCCAGGAGTTCCGCCGCGGCGATTTCGTGCCTGGCATCGGGCAGGGTACGGAAGCCATCGGAGTCGCCTTCGGCACCCCGGTGGGCGGCATCTCGGGCGTCGTCGATGCCGGAGACGGGGTCGCCATCGTTCAGGTCGTCGACCGGACCGAGGCGACGCGTGAGGGCTTCGACGAGGTCAAGCAGGCCCTGCTCGGCCAACTGGTGTTCGAGCGCACGCAGGATTACGTGCAGAAGTGGCTGCTCTCGTTACGGGAAACGGCCACCGTCGAGGACCACCGGCAGGTCCTCCAGCAGAATCTCGATGAGGCCAGCGGCTACTAGAGGACGCCAGCGGCTTCTAGAGGAGGGGGCCGCCCGGCTCCTGGAGGAGACGGGCGCCTGACGGGATCCGTCAGGCGTCCGAGCCCGGCTGGGTAGTCTGCACGGGCTCTTTTTCCGGCGCCGCGGCGGGAGCAGCCGTTTCGGGCGTTGCCGTAATCTCACGCCGCACCTCGCCCTCCACATCCTTGATAGAATCCCTGAACTCGCGGATTCCCTTCCCTAACGAACTCCCGATCTCGGGGAGACGACGCGCCCCGAACAGCAGGAGAATCGCGAGGAACACGATCAGCAATTCCCATGGGCTCAAACCAAACATCGGAACCTCCGTCTACAGAAGCGACCTGGCGAACCAGGCAACCAACAATACCCCGACGATGCTGAGGAAGTTCGCCCTCAGGATCAGCGGACCGATCGTGAACGCGATCACGTGCAAGTCTACAGTCAGGGGGCCCAACGACGCGGCCACTGTGGTGATAAAGAACTGCCTCGCCGCCGATGCGGGCAAGGTCACCGCCATCAACTCGGTCAGCAGTGCCCCCAGCACGAAACCGCCCGAGACGACGAGCGTTGTCCTGCGGGGCGACCGCTCCGGCCTACGTCCCAGATCCGCCATTAGAACCTGCCGTCCTCATTCAACACCCTTCTACCCTACCCTCCCCACTACGTAGTCTACGGCCAGGCCGAGCGCCGTCAGCGCCTCTCCGTCGGGCAGCCCGTCCAACCACCGTTTCGCCCGGTCCGCTTCGGCCCGCGCTTCCGCGCGTGCCGCGTCCAGGCCGCCGTTTCGTGTCACGAGTTCAACGACCGCGCCCACCGCATCCTCCGCGGGCTCGAGGTCGTCGAAAAGACGCTCCACGACCAATCTATCGGTTGCACCCATCCGGTCGAGAGCCACGATAAGGGGGAGCGTCACTTTGTGCTCGCGAAGGTCCTGACCGCTCGGTTTGCCCATGACATCGGCGGGCGACTCGTAGTCGAGCACGTCGTCGATCATCTGAAACGCCATCCCCAGGTGATATCCGTACGAACGGAGGGCGTCCCGGTGCTCCGGGACCCCCGCCATCGCCCCGAGTTCGCAGGCCGCGGAGATGAGCGAGGCCGTCTTGCATGCACAAAGATGGTCGTAGTCGCTGCGCGTGAAGTCGAGCCCGTCGTGCAGGACCAGCTGCCGCATTTCTCCGAGCGTCATCTGGTTCGCGGTGTTCGCCAGAATCGAAATCGGCTCCAGTTCGCCCAGGGCCGTGATCTCGATGACGGCGCGCGAATAGAGGTAGTCGCCGGCGATGATCGCGACTTGATGGGTCCATCGATCGTTGACGGTGGGCATGCCGCGGCGCGTCGCTGAATGATCCACCGCATCGTCGTGGACGAGTGTCGCCACGTGGAGCAACTCGACGATCGCGCCGAGCTTCGCCGCGTTGGGCGAAGACCCTCCCCCGAGGCGATCGCAGAGCAGCAGTAACGTCGGCCGAAAGAGTTTTCCGCTTCTGGAGAACAGATAGGCCCCGACCTCGTCCATGGACTCGAATCCGGACGGAATCATCTCGATCAGGGTCCGCTCGACCGCGGCGAGCGATTCCCCTACGGGATGTCGGATTTCATCGAGTCGAACCGAAGTGGTAGGAAGCACGTCTTCTCTCTGCGGCGAGCCGGTCGCGCAGGGAGAATCTCGGTTCGCGTCCGCAGAATGTCAAAGCGGAACCATGGCGCTCTGTTCAGGTGGAGCAGGCGATAATCCGTTCCTGGATGTCCCGATAGTCGATATCGACGCTGAAGATCCGCTCGTAACAGATCAACGCCTTGTTCGCGTCGGTCAGCGCCTCGTACGCCGTACCCAACTGGTACAGCACGCCCATCAGTTCACGGTCGGTGCTCCCCAGCGTGCCGACCGCTTTCTCGAGCAGTCGAATCGCGATTCTGCCCTGTCCCTTCTCGAGGAAGGCTTCACCCAGCAACTCGAACGCCAGAGGCGGTGGCGAGGGTTCTCGCACCGCCGCCTGCAGCTCGCGAATGGCGTCGTCGAGCCGGCCCATGTCCTTCAGGCTGGCCCCGAGCTCGGTGCGGGATGTCGAATTTCCATCGCCCGGCTTGTGGTGGAGTTCCGCCCGGAACTCCGACAGGAGTTGCTCGAAGTCGGCCGATGCTTCGGCGCCACCCGCCACGCCCGAATAGGGTCGCGCGCCCTGCCCGCCATCGGCGTCCCCGTTGGAGGCCCCGTGTCCGTTGGGCGCGGGGGTCGCTCTGGGCAGGTTCAGAGCTCCCGGCGAGTCCGTGGCGTTTACATGATCGGGCATGTACGGTGTCGGCCGAATCTCGACCGCCTCCTCCAGAAGTTGATCCTCCGCCACGTTGCCCAGCAGCTCGAGGGCGACAAGTGCCTCCTCGTGCCCCGGCTTGAGACGGAGTAAACGATGATACACCTCGCGCGCCTCGGATCGCCGATCCTGCATCTCCAGGGCGGAGGCGAGGGCGAGACACGCGTCCACCGCCGGCCCGGTCCGGGCGAGCCTCTCGAGGCTGTCGACCAGCTTCGTCTTGAACTCGACTCCGGAGTCCTCCATCCGCGCGAGCCGCTCGATCACCAGGAGCGCCTTGTCGTCCTCCGAACGGTTCTCGAGCTCGGGCAGGGCGCGCTTCAGCACACCCGTGCTGGCCGACTGCACCCAGTCGCGGAAGGCATCCTCCGGATCTTCCTCCACCGTCAGGCGCTGCTCCGCGAACGGACCCTCCATCTCGCTCAGGTCGAAGGGCGCCGTGTTGTCGTCGGCGCGCGGTGTCGCGGACGCCGGATTGGGCCCGAAGGCCACCGGCGCGGCAGGTACCGCATCGGGCGGCGGCGCGACCTCGACGGTCAGCGTCTCCGCCTCGATGGCCGCGACCGCGGCTTCTTCCCGGGCCGGCCTCGGCAGGTCCGGCGGCACGAACGGGTTCTTCACGACAGGAAGAACGTCGTCGGCCACGTCCACGATCTCGACTTCGCCCGCAGGATCGGGGGCGGGCTCCGGCAGGACCTCGATTTCGGGATCTCCAGAGGCGAAGACGATCTGTGGCTCGGGCTCTGGCTCAGGCATCACCTCGACGACAGGCTCCGGTTCGGGCTCTGGCTCAGGCATCACCTCGACGACAGGCTCTGGCTCGGGCTCGGGCTCGGGCTCATTGGCGGCTTCGACGACGGCCAGCGCGTCGTCCTCCCACGCGTCGGGCCCCGCATCTTCGGTCTCCGCGCCTTCGAATGCGGTCACGTAACTCTCACCGAGGTCAGCGGTCACGGGCGGGGCCTCCGAGCCCTCGGCCGCGTCCTCGTACTCGAACCGATCGGGGTACGGAACGTCGTCGGCGGCCGAGGCATCGAGGTCGGGCTCTACGGGCTCTTCGGCCTCGGGCTCTGGAAGCTCGTCTTCCACGAGAGGCGGCTCGACCGAGAATCCCATCTCCTCGACCGACGGCTCCGCTGGCGTATCGAGCTCGGCGGCCTCGAAGGAGAGATCCGGTGGGTCGGCGCGACCGGCGTCCCCCGGCGTGAGCGCGTCGGGCTCGAGCGTCTCCCATCTGTCGAACGGCGCATCAGTCCCGACCACGGCGTCGACGTACGACGTCGAATTCGGTTCGCCGGCCTCGAGTTCGTAGCCCTCATCCGGGTCGACGTGCCCCATCGGAGTGGTCTCGGCCTCGAGCTCCATGAGGTCCCGGGCGTCGCGCCAGGGCGGCTCTGACTGGTGCTCTCCCGGCGGGTCGGCGGATTCGGGCGCGTCCAGCCCGACCGACTGCGTCACGGCGTCGGCACCCGGGCGCTCATCGACTTCCAGATCGGAGTCGATCTCGAGGGGGGTGCTGTGAACGGGGGGCGCGTCGTGCACCTCGGCGCCGAGGGCCGCCCAGGCCGCTTCGAGAGGCCGATTCAGTTCGGCCAACAACTCTTCGGCCTCGTCGTCCCACAGGATCGATCCGAGTTCGAGCGGCTCGGGTACGACGACGGTCTCTGCCTCGGGCTCGACGACGGTCTCCGCCTCAGTCTCGACGACGGTCTCCGCCTCAGTCTCGACGACGGTCTCCGTCTCG
>JBGMQU010000004.1:8026-58205 GCA_048060725.1 Gemmatimonadota bacterium
ACGCTGTCCGGGGTCAGGAGGAATGCAGCCGCCAGCGGATCGGGCGCCGCGTCCATGGAGGACGTGCTCTCGACTCCTTCGATTTCTCCGGTACGAACCTGCTCGATGATGTTGTCGGGCTCGACACCATGGCCGATCAGGACCCCGCGGAGTTCTTCGACCCGCTCGAGCGCCTCGTCCCGGTCGGGAAGCCTGGAGAGCCACGTGGCCCACATCGCCAGAGTCTGCGGGTCGCCCGTCTCCTCGATCAGCTCCTCGAGCGATTCGAACGCGGCGGTCGTGCTGCCTCGCGATCGCATGGCCTCGGCGTACCTGTGGTAATGCGCCCGAGCATCGACGATGAGGTTCGTCGCCAGGTGCAGCCGACCGAGCTGAAGGAAGACCGTGGAGCGCTCCGGCTGAATCCGGAGCACCTTGTTGCACAGCGCGATCGCGCTCGTGTGCAGGTCCTGCTCGCCGTACCGCTCGATCGCCTGTTCGTAGTATCGAACCGCGGTGTTCTTCTGTCCGATCCGCAGGTAGATGTCGCCGATCCGGTTGTACAACGACAGGTCCGCGAACGCCTCACCCTCTTTTCGGCTCGTGTCCAGCGCGTGCGTGTAGAGCTCGATCGCCTTCGACCAATTCTCTCGCTGCTCCTCTCGGCGCGCCTTGTTCTTGAGCTGATTCACCTTGGACATGATCGTCACCCCGCCCTATGAACCCGGCGCCATTTCGGACGACGACTCGACCTTGACGGCCGCGGTGACGGCGCCCGATTGCGTGGCGGTCGAGAGTGTCCGGAGCGTAAACGAGTGAAGCTCCCGATCGAGGCATTGGCCCAGAGCGAGATACGCGGAAACCGCGCGCGCCTCATCGCCGAGCGCGAACGCATAGGCGAGCTTGCGGTGCAACAACTCGAACCGGCCAGGCTGCAGGTCGAGGAGATGCTCGAGAAGCGGGAGCGCATGACGAAAGCGATCGTCGCCGGTGAACTGTGACAGCACCCGCTGAAGCTCTCGAGTGAGGGCGCCCGGATCGGCGTCGTCCAGCGAGAAGCCCGGGTCGAGCGTGGACTCGGACGCGGCTGGGGGGGCCGGCTCGGTCGAAGGACCGGCACCCACGGGGTCGGTCGGCTGCGGAGCGTCTCCCACGCCCTGGAGCCCGGAAGTCGGCACCGCAGAAGGCTGCGGCGGCGCCTCCGGAGCGAGCGGCCGCCGCGGAACCCGACGCGTGGCCGCCGGGGCCACCTTCGGCACGGACGGCGTCGGTGTCGTCTGAACGACCGCTTCCGCGGGCGCGTCGCCGCCTGCGGTAGCGCGCGTCTGGAGCTCCTGGATCTTCCGCAGCACGATCACGAAATCGCGACCCTGCCGTTCCCGCCGGTCACGCGCCGTGCGGAGCATTTCGAGGGCTTCGTTCACCCGACCCCGGTCCGCGAATGTATCGGCGAGTTCGACGGCGGCGCCCTCGTCCGCGGTCAGCTCCACCATCTCGCGGAGAGCTTCGAGCGCGAGATCCCGGTGTCCGGCGGCGGTGGCTCGGGCAGCGTACTCGCGGTAGCTGGCTGCGGCTTCAACGTCGAGGCCCGAGAGGGCGAAAAGGCGCCCCACTCGGCGGTAAACGGGAAGATGGTCGGGTGCGTTGCGCAAAATCTTCTTGCAGAGTGCAATCCCGTTCGCGAACAGCTGCTGCTCCTCGCATTGGGCGGCGGCGCTCTCGTAGGCCTCGACGGCCTCCTGCATGTCGCCCGCACGCAGAAAGAGATCCCCGAGACCGTTGTAGAGGCTGAGGTCGGCGAAACCCGACGTTTCCTCTTGTGCGACAAGGGCTTTGCGGTAGGCGCCCAGAGCTCCCTGGAGGTCTCCCGACTCCTCCATTTCTCTGGCCTCCGCGATCCACTTGCGAATGTTGGCCATGCGCCCCTTTTCCCCATTTATTGCAGGACACCGCAAGTCGTCTCGAGCGGAGCTATCCAGGGGCAAGGAATCGGCCAGCGGAACGGCGGAAGCCCTTTAACGACCCAAGGTTCGCTGGTCATAGTCGAACTTGAGATCGGGCGCGTCTCTCAGGCTGACGCTCATCGAGAAAATGAAGTTGCCGTTGGGGGCGCGGGAGAAGATGAACGAGGCGATCCAGCGGTGAAGGTCCCGGTCGAGCGTAACCAGATGTTCGCCGAAGGTCTTGTCGGTCAGGTTGTAGCTCGTTCGCCAGGTCAGCCGCCAGTTCGGCGTGGGGACCAGCGAGAGTGTGGCCCCGAGGGACTTCCGGGCGTCACGTGACTCTTCCTCCCGGAACCGCTGCATGGAGTATGTCAGCGACAGGGTCCACGGTCCGCCGTCCCTCATCCCGGGGTCGAGCGGATCGGGATTCTCATCGAAACTCTGCAGCCGGTAGCGCGAGTCGGTCGCCGACGAGAGACGACGGTCCGTGGCGTCGCGGCGCCGGTTCTCCCCTCCCCCGAGACCGAACAATCCCCCGAGTCCACGCGAGGAACTGAACGTGAAGCTTCCCGTCAGCGACGAGAGAATGGGCGCGAAAGCTCGCTCCTCGCCGGTCCCGTTGAACAGGTCGAGCGCGAGGTTGACCGACAACCCCCGGAGCAGGTCGGAGTTGATCCGATGGCTCCAGGCGTCCGTGATCAGTGGCGATTGGTCTTTCCGGGAGAAATCGAAGTCCAGCGAACTGGAATTGATTCCCAGGAGCACGACGTTTCTCTGTTGCGGCGGCGGCGAGGGGCGTCTCGGTCCGGAGCGCAGCGCGAGGCTGTCGGTCGCGATCGAATCGGCCGCCACGCCGAGGGAATCGGGCGCAGGGGCCGCGACCGCCGCGGAATCGGACGCGACGAGGGCGAGCGAATCCTGGCGGGCCTGGACCGAATCCTGGACGATGTCCCGCCCCTCGAGTAGCGCCTGTTCATCCGGTTCCAACTCGATGTCGTCGCGGAGCTTCGCCTCGAACGTCTGATTGAGGGCGATCCGAAGTATGTTCTGCGCGGCCGAGTTCGAGACCGGAAACCCCGGGATGGCCAGCAGCGAATCGGACGTTTCGACGGCGGGCGAGAACGAGTAGTTGAAACGTGGCGAAATCTTGTGCCGAATCCGCTCGAACGGACCGAAGCCGGGTAGGAAACCGTAGACGTCGGTCGACAGCGTCGCCCCGATTCGCAGCCGCGTCGGGGCGGAGACATACTGTCCACCGGTGTCCACGGACTCGAACCTGCTCCCGTTGATGCTCACCGTCGGTCGCAGTGTGGTGCTCCCCAGCAGATCGAGCTGATAGTCGGCCTGACCGCCGTAGTCGACCCGCGTCCGGCCCGCCTCGGTGACCTCGGCTCCGGTGGAATCGAACGGTGTCGTGAGCTGGTTGTCGAGGAGCGCGGTGCCGGAGATCCCGAGCGATCCGATCCGGATGGCGGAATTCGCATTGGCGCGGGTCGTGAGGAGGTCGTCGGCGGTCTCCTTCAGACGGCTCACCCTCGAGAACGAGGTGCCGCCGCTGAGGACCATGTTGTTGAAGACCCCTGCCCGGTTCCGAGGCGCCCGGAACAACGTGACGGGGGTGAACGTCGCCTGGATGTTCGGGAGGGTCAGGTCCTGGTTGCCTTGCAGGGTTCCAAGATCCTGGCGGCTGCTCGCGCTCACGTTGATCGAGGCGAAGGGGAACCGATGCTGTAGCCCGAGATCGGAGGAGATGCGCTGCGTCTGCAACCTCGGGTCGAAGCTCTGTTCCTCGAAGACCCTCGTGTTGGTGACGAAGTTCCCGTTGATGCGGAGGTTCGTGACCGGGGTGATGTCCTGCTGGTGATTCGCGCGCACCTGCAATGTCCTCGAGTCGCCGAAGCTGTACGACACCAGGAGATTTCCCTCGAAGAACTTCTTCAGGTTCTTGTATCGGAACCCGCCGTTGATTCGGGTGAAATTGCCACTGAACCAGTCGATCGTGACCTGGGAATCCATGAAGTCGTTGATCGCGAAGTAATACCCCGCGTCGGTCACGCTGCGCCCGACCCCGGTCGACGTGGAGACGATGTCGTTCACCCCGAACCGGGGAGGGAGGAACCCGCTCCGGCGCCCCGGCCGGATGTCCTGGGCGAAGAACGGAAGCCAGATGATCGGCACCTCGTGGATGTAGAGCGTCACCGGCCAGGCGACGAGCACGTTCTCCGTCACCACCTTGATGCTGCCGGCCTTGAAGTAGTAATGCGGCACGTCGAGTTCACAGGAACTGAACTGCCCCTTCAGGACGAACACGGTTCCCGCACCGCGTGGGGTCACATCACCCCGAACGAACCACTCCGTCCCGCGCTCGGCGAACGACGTCCGGGCATCCATGATCGTGCCCTTCGTCTGAGAGACGTCGTAATTGACCTCGGCGTCGCTGGTGACGGTCTCCCCTTCCCCCGTGAGCGTGATCGCCCGGCGCGCGTTGATGAACTGGAGCCCGATCCAGTATGAGATGCTCTCCGCCTCGAGCACCGATTCGCCGTACTTGGCCTGCGCCTCTCCCTCGAGTCGCACCTCCTCCTTCTCGATATCGAGGTTCACCTCGCGACCCCTGTACTCGATGATTCGGAACCCGGACAGGCCCGTGAGGTCGCGGTACACGTCGTCCTCCTTCGGGAACCTGGTCTCGACTTCGGTCGTGTCCTGGCGGGCGGCCCCGGTCGTGTCCTGGCCGGCGGCCCCGGTCGTGTCCTGGCGGGTGGTCGTGGAGTCGCGGTCGAGCGTGTCACGGGCGGCCGCGGAGTCGGCGCGCAGGCTGTCCGCTCGCACGACGACCGAGTCGGTGTCCGAAACCATCGAGAGCTGGAAGCCCGGCGCGGGGTTCGCGCGGGCGGTGGCGGCGCTCCCGGCTCCCCCGATCGCGAGCGTCAAGGCGAGGATCCCGTGAAGGACCCGCGAGGTCAGGCCGGGCTCCCTTCCGACTCGGCCTCCTGCCGCTGGTTTCGCCGCTTGCGGATCATCCGCGCGGTGATGATCGAACTCTCGTAAAGGATCATCAGCGGGATCATCATCGCGACCATGGTAAACGGATCCTGCGGGGTCAGGAACGCGGACAGGATCGCCATCACGACGATTGCGTGCCGTCGGTACTTGGCGAGCCCCTCCGGCGTCACGATGCCCACCATGGAGAGGAAAACGAGCAGGACCGGCATCTCGAAGATGAGCCCGAACGCCAGGATCAACGCCGTGGCAAACTTCAGATACTCGTCGATACTGATCAACGGCGTCAGTGACTCCCGGTAGAACCCGAGGAGAATCTCGAGTCCGAAGGGCAGCACCCAGAAGTAGGCGAGCGAGATTCCGCCGAGAAAGAGGACGCTCCCGAACGCGATGGCGGGGATCGCGAAGCGCCGCTCGCTCTCGTACAGCGCCGGCGAGAGAAACGACCACAGCTGCCAGGAGAGAAACGGAAACGCCAGGATCAGTCCGACGATGAACCCGAGCTTGAGCGTGACGAAGAACGGCGTGGTGGGGCTCGTGTAGATCAGGTTGTCCATGGGGACGAGCCCCCGAATCGGGCGCTCGATGATCTCGAGCACGCCGAACTGGGTGGTGGCGATCAGCCCCAGGATGCACGCGACCGTGAGCGCCGCGAGCGACCAGATCAGCCGCTTCCTCAGCTCGTCGAGATGGTCGAGAAAGGGCATCTCCGCCTGCGATCGGTCGATCACTCCTCACCCGTCCCGAACAGATCCGCCTGGCCCGCCACATTGTGTCCAGCCCGTCGCACCAACTCCCGTACTTCCTCCATGAACTCCGTCGTGTCCTGGAAATTCCGGTAGACGCTCGCGAAGCGAACATACGCCACCTGGTCCAGAGACCGCAGCCGCGTCATGACCAGCTCGCCGAGGTGGACGCTCTCCACCTCGCGCGTATCCGAAGCCTCGAGTTCTTCCTCTACTCCATCTACCAACGCCTCGATCTGGACGTTCGAGACGGAACGCTTGGCGCACGCGACCCGGATGCTGGAGGTGAGTTTCTCGCGGTCGTACGTCTCGATACCGCCGGGGCGCTTCTTCACGAGGAGGGGCTCCTCTTCGATGCGCTCGTAGGTAGTGAAGCGATGCTCGCAGGCGAGGCATTCGCGGCGACGACGCGTGGCGCGGCCGCCGCGGCTGCTCCTGGAGTCGACGACGCGATCTTCCTCGTGTTCGCAGTTCGGGCAGCGCATGGGCGCCGGTCCTCCCGTCAGCCCCCGTCAGTTTCCGAGCTTCGCCAGTTCCCGCTGGGCCAGTGTCAGCTCGGGGCTGTTCGGGTAACCGGTCGAGATCTGCGTGAAGAGTCGACGGGCAGCCGCGGTATTGCCGCGCGCCACCTCGATGAGCCCCCTGCGCCACAGCGCCGTCGGGGCCCGATTCGAGTCGGGAAACAGCTCCGTCACCCTCTGATACTCGGTGAGGGCCAACGCCATCTCGCCCGCATCCTCGTAGGTGCGCCCGATGTGGTACTGGGCATCGGGCGCCAACTGGTGCGTGGGATTGCGGGCGAGGAACTCCTCGAGCGCCCCTCGGGCCGTCTCGAGGTTCCCCTTACGGAATTCCTCGAGCGCGAGCGCGTAGAATTGCGTTGCGTCATCCGTGCTCTGGGCGCCGCCCATGGCGCCCCCGGAAGCCCTGCCCGCCGCCGCACCCGCCGCGCCTGCGGCGACGCCGAGCGAAGCGGGACGCTGGGTCAGAAGATCGTTCAGCAGCTGGTTGTTCTGCAGCGTGATGTCCAGAAGCTCGGAGAGCGACGACTCGAGCCGCTGGACTCGCCGATCCATCTCGCCCTCGCCCTGCTGGGCCCGGCGGGCCATGGCCGCGTCGAGGCCATCCACCGCAGACTGCAGACGTTCGACGACCTGAACCTGGTCATCCCTGATCTGACTCATCTCCTCGACCATCGAAGATTCGAGGGTCTGCACGTCCGCCTTCGTCGCGCAGCCGGCCGCCACCAACGCGAACACCCCGACCCACAGCGGCGGCCGACCCACTAGAAGTCCCCTGACGTGATCACGAACTCGGCGCGGCGATTCTGCCGCCATGCATCTTCGTTGGCTCCCGAGGCGATCGGCCGTTCCTCGCCGTACGTGACGACGCGGAACCGGCTCCCGTCGAGCCCGAGACTCACCAGATACTCCGTGGCCGCCTGTGCACGCCGGAGACCCAGGGCCTGGTTGTACTCGAGCGACCCGCGCTCGTCGGCGTGGCCCTCGATGGTGATCATCACGTCCGGGTACGCGCGCAGCGCATCCGACTTGTCGCGGAGGATGGCGGCCGCCTCATCGGTGATTTGCGCGAGGTTGAAGTCGAATTGGATCCGGGCGGTGATCGCGACGGCGGCTTCCGCACGTGCGATGACGTCCGGCGCCAACTGCGCACACTCGGTTCCGGGATAATCGCGGAGCACCTGGCGGAGAATGTCCGCGGCGGTGGAATAGTCGCCCGACTGCATGGCCGCCGTGGCCCGATCGCAGAGTCGACTGGCCGCGGCCTCGCGCTCGGCCGTGTCGTCTACCACTGCCGGCGGCGGGGGTGGCGGAGGCGGAGGCGGCTCGACCGGCTCCGGCTCAGGGTTGCCGCTACACGCAACGGCAAACAGCGCGATGAAAAACGCCGCAGCGAAGGTCTTACGACGCCGCATGGGACCCTCCTTTTTCGGTATTCCCGGGATACCACGGAGTGAGGAAAACCAAGCGCTCACGCAAAGATAGGGCACCTCCCGTTCCCCACCGCCACACCAATTCACAAGCTACCATCACGGGTCTCGACCGCAAGCGGATCGGGGCGGTCATCACGAGCCCGGTCGCAGGCTCGCCGACCAGGACGGTAGCTGGTCCATTCGGCCCGATGTGACCGTCCTGGCGCGACCGGTCACCGTGTCGATCACCCAGATCGCGTATCCGTTTCTGTCAGTCGAGGCGAACACGAGGTGGCGGCCATCCGGTGCCCAACTCGGCGACTCGTTGCGGCCTCTCGTCGTGAGCATCCGCCGGTCGCTCCCGTCCGGGTTGACCGTGAAAATCTGGAAGACGCCCTGGCTGAACGCGGCGTATGCGATGCGATCGCCGCTCGGCGACCAGTCGGGGCTTGCCGCGTTGGTTCGCTCGTTCCGCACATACACGCTGATGCGTCGGGCGGATCCGCCCGATGTCTGCTGCACGTATACCTGCGGCTCGTTCGTCTGATCGGACACGTAGGCGAACATTCGGCCGTCGGGCGAAAAGGTCGGATTCAGGGCGTCGCCCCGGACGTCGGTGAGCTGACCGCCGCCGTCGACGAACACCTGAACGCGACCCGAGCCCACCGTGCGGGCGTAGACCACCCGCCCTTCCCGAGTGTACGTGGGTGTCTGGATCAGCCCCGAACTCGTGGCGACGGTTCGCCGCCGCCCGGTAATCAGATTCGTCTCGAGAATGGCGTAGTTCCCCTGGACGTCCTGGATGGCATACGCGATCCGGGTTCCGTCGCCGGAAAACGTCGGGGAGTAGACCGAGAATGCACCGGTCTCGATGCGCCGCGGGTTCTCTCCGTCGCTGTCGATGATCCACAGCGACGACGACCCGTCCTGCGCCCTGCGCGTGAACGCGATTCTGGACGCGGCGATTCCGCTCCCGCCGTCCGTCGCCCACGAAACGACCGCGTCGGAGGCGCGATGGATGGCCATGCGAAAGTCCACGCTCCCCGGGTCGGGAAGGCTGAACGCCTGCACGTTCTTGAGGTCTCCGTATACCACGTCGTGCAGCCCTACCCTCAGGATCGGCGCCGTCGGCGAGCCGGTGACGTCCGCCGTGACGAGCCAGACCGCCCCGAGCTGATTCCACAACTGATAGTTGGGCGGGCCGTCCGATCGCATCGAGTCCGGCACCGCGATGACCTCGAAACGGTCGGAAAAATCGAGATCCGTTCGGAGGATGTCGGCCGCCTCGAGCGCCACGGCCCGAAGCGCGGGATCCGCCTTGATCGGGGCGACGACCAGCGCCGGGATGTACCCCGGCTGATAGGTGATTCCCAGGCGTACGCCCTGCTGCTGCTGAGCGCGTGCGGGAAGTACGCCGAACGCCAGTAGCGAGGCCGTGGCGAACAGAGTCCGGGCGGCCCGGTTGAAGCTCACCTATCGCACCGTTGGGTCGAAGAAGAAGGAAACAAGGAGTTCATCGCGGGGATACGAGGCCGGGAGCGGACCAAATGCCTGGTTGCGGCCGGCCGACTCGATGGCGCTGCTGGCCAGCAGATCGAACTGTGCACTTCCCGACCTTCGCACCCAGTTGATGTCCGTAACCCGCCCATCCCGGTGGATCACGAAGGACATTTCGGCCTTGTAGGCCCGCCCGCCGGCGGGCGGACGCCAGTAGCGGTGGGCCTGGCGGATGATGTTCCTCATGTACGCCGGGTCCGAGAACGCGGCGCCCTCGGTCTGGACGTTCACCGCCTCTTCCCCCACGTCCTCCGTTCGGGCGGGCTCCGGCTCGGGCTCGACGGCCGGCGTGACATCGTCCTCGACCTTCGGCGTCTCGACCTGCGGGAGCGGATCGGGCGTCAGGTCGGGCGGAGGCGGGCGAAACTCCTCCTCCGCGACTTCGGGCGGCGCCGGATCGGCCCGAATCGGCGCCTCTTCCGGGGCGGCCGCGATCATGCGCACGCGAATCGACTGGATCTCGGGCGGACGCGGCAGCCGCCCGGCAAACAGGGCCACGAGAATGAAGGCGCCATGCACCGAAAGCGAGCCGATGAGCGCCGCTCGGGGCGGCCGGTCGAACGGCGACTCTCGACGGGTCCAGCCGGTCATGGCCGGTCCCGGCTGAACGGTTCGGTGATCAGGTTTACCACGGCCCCCGCCTCGTGAAGCCGGCCCATCACACGAATCGCCTCTCCATACGTCAGGGACCGGTCAGCCTTCAGGAACACGTCGTCTCCCTCGTGCTGCTCGATGAGCTGATCGATCGTGGCGTCGAACTCGTCGAACGTCACGGCGGCATCCTCCACGTAGATCTGTCCGTCGCCTTCGATCGTCACGATGAGCGCGTCGGACGAACTGAGCGGCCCCGCCGCCGCTTCGGGAACCTGCACCTCGATACCGCCCTGCAGAATCGGCGCGGTGATCATGAAGATGATGAGCAGCGTGAACGCCACGTCCACCAGACTGGTGACGTTGATCTCGGCGTAGACCTCCACGCCGGAGTCGTCGTTCGTGAACCTGCGCTTCAAATCCGCCCCTCTCGCGCCAGCGTGCCGACGAACTCGCTCGCGAAGCCCTCGAGTTCGCCCGTAAACAGACGCAGCCGCGCCGCGTAGTGGTTGTACGCGATCACCGCGGGGATCGCGACGGCAAGACCCGACACGGTCGTGGTGAGCGCTTCGGCGATCCCCGGGGCGATCGCGGCGATGTTCGCCGACCCCTGCGACGTGATCCCGATAAACGAGTTCATGACACCGACGACCGTACCCATAAGACCCAGGAGAGGGCTGACGGATCCGATGATCGCGAGCCAGGGCATCCCGTGGCTCAGCTCGTCACGCTCCTGCGACAGGTTTTTCTCCAGCACGAGCCAGAGCGTGTCGAGCTGCGTAGACGTGAGGCCTTCACCGGTCACCGCCGGCGTATCGAGCGCACCCGGCCGCAGATCGCTGAAGAAATTCACGCCTTCCCGAAAGACACGCGTGAACGGCGACTCCTCGAGTTTTCCCAGGGCCCCGTGCAGGTCGTGCAGACCGCGCGCGCCCTCCATGGCGTAGACGAACCGGTTCGCCTTCGCGTTGAGCTCCCGAAACTCCCTCCACTTCCAGAAGATCAGGACCCAGGACACCACCGAGAACACCGCCAGCACGAGCAGGATGATCGTCGTCGGCACCGTGGCGCCGAAGATCATGTCGAGCGGCGAATCGATCACGCGGGCCTGCAGCGCCGCGACACCCGCCGCGACGGAGACAGATGCCATCATGCGACGATCCCGGCGATAGACTCGTAGGTCTCGCGCAGGCCGTCTTCGAGACCGTAGGCGGGCGACCAGCCGAGTGCGAGGGTGTCGGCGCAATCGAGCGAGCTCCGGAACAACTCTCCCGGCCGCGCCTCGGCATGGTGGATGGCGACGTCGTTCCCCGCGATCCGGATCAGTGTGCCGGCGAGTCCGTTGACGCTCGTCTCCGTCGCGGTGCCGACGTTGAACGCGACGCTGTCGAGACCGCCTCCGTCGGGCAGGTCCGCGCTCGTCACGAGGAGGTTCGCAGCCGCGACATCTTTCACGAACACGTAGTCGCGCGTCTGCTCGCCGTCTCCGAAGATCGTCAGCGTCTCGCCGTCGCGAATCCGTTGCGAGAAGATCGCGACGACGCCGGCTTCACCGTGGGGGTCCTGACGCGGACCGTACACGTTCGAGTAGCGCAGGGCCGCGTACTCGAGCCCGTGGAGCTCGCGGAACGCCTGCAGATAATACTCGGAGCTGAGCTTGCTGACCCCATAGGGAGACAGCGGCTTCTTGAGTGCCGTCCGCGGCGTCGGGAGTTCGTCCGGCTCGCCGTACACGACGCCGCCCGAGGAGATGAACACGAAGCGATCGAGCCCGAATTCCACCGAACACTGCAGGAGATTCAGGAGGCCTCCGAGATTGATCGAGGCGTCCAGCCAGGGATCCGTTACAGACGTCCGGACGTCGATCTGAGCGGCGTGGTGGTTGACCACGTTGAACGCCCCCTCGACAAATACGTCGCGCACCTCGGGCGCGCGCACATCCATCTCGATGAGGTCGACACCAGAGGGTACATTCTCGCGGCGGCCGCTGCTCAGGTTGTCGAGCGCGGTCACCTCCCATCCCTCCGCCATGTATCGGTCGCAGACGTGCGAACCGATAAAGCCGGCCCCACCCGTCACCAGCACCCTACCCGGGCTCATGCGCTCCTCCTCGCTCCTCTTCCTCCCCACGCCCCAGCGGGCGGCCGCCCATGAACTTCTGGGCGCCGCTGCTACCCCAGACCTTCGTCCGCGATCCGCGAGGATTCCCACGCTTCGGTAGGGGCCGCGAGGCGATCGACGAGTCGCTGGAACTCGTCCTCGCCCCCTGGCTCCTCCGCCAGGCGACGAAGCGCCTGCGTAGGTCCATGCAGTATCTTGTTGAGTAACGACCCGCTTGCCAAGCGCAGCTCCTCGACTCGATCGACGTCGCGAGGCCCCAGCCCGGCATCGGCGTCCAGTCCCTCGGACAACAATCGTTGCACCGCACCCCTGAGGGCCCGGATCGCGGGCGTCGCCTCCCGGCTCCGATACCACAGCCAGAACTTGCCGGCATGATAATCGATGATCGCCTCCGCACCCTCGTTTTCAATCCCCCGCGCCTCCAGCGTCTGATCGACCACGCGCTGTAGATCGTCGATGTTGTACAGGAAGACACCGGGTAGGGTCGAAACGGTTTCCTCGACGTTTCGCGGCAAGGCGATGTCGAGGATCACTGTGGGCCGGGCCGCATCGTGCACCTCGGCCAGCCGGTCGGCCGTCACGAAGGCGGCTTCGGCGTCGGTCGCGGCGATCACCAGGTCGACGTCGTCCAGTCGATCCCACAACCCCTCTCTGGTGAGGGGAATGCCGTCCAGCTCGCGTCCCACGCGCTCGGCTCGACCGAGGTGGCGGCTCGCGATCATCACCCGCCCGACGCCGGCCGATCGCAAACAGCGGACGGTGAGCTGGCCCATCTCTCCCGTCCCGATCACCAGGACGGAGCGATCCTCGAGAGATCCGAACACCTTCCGAGCGAGATCGACCGCCGCCGACGGGATCGACGCCGCGCCGCGGGAAATCGACGTGTTGGCGCGGACTCGTCCGCCCGCCGCCAGCGCGGACTGAAACAGCCTGTGGAGCGCCGGCCCGATGGAATGTTCGTGACTGCGGTGGTAGGCGGCGCTGACTTGCCCCTGGATCTGAGGCTCGCCGATCACGAGCGAATCGAGCCCCGACGTGACGCGGAAGAGGTGCTGGACGGCCTCCAGCCCCCGACGAGCGACCACATGCTCCCGGCCGTCGTCGACTCCCGCCGCACGGTCCAGTTCCCCGCGCAAGGTCGCCACGACGCCTTCGGGATCGGGCCCGGTCGCGTAACACTCGGTGCGATTGCAGGTCGACAGGACGACGCACTCGGACACGAGTTCGGCC
This sequence comes from Gemmatimonadota bacterium, assembly GCA_048060725.1. GTDB lineage: Bacteria > Gemmatimonadota > Gemmatimonadetes > Palauibacterales > Palauibacteraceae > Palauibacter. Next base: position 21,130 of record JBGMQU010000004.1, read on the forward strand.
TCCAGCACCCGGGCGATCCAGCCGTGGAGCCGGTCCCCCGAGAGTTCGTAGCGCTCCCGCACGCCAATGGGGGCGGAGTGGTGGCTCAGGCCGACCATCACGAGCCGGTCGGGCTCGCGCCGGCCGGTCAGCGGCCCGCCCGCAACTCGGCTCACAGGAAGAACTGCCGCGCGGGGGAAAACGCCCGCAGGATCACGAACGCGATCGCGCACGCGACGAACGCGACCACCGTGAGCCCGGCCGCCCGCTGTCCCCTGCCGCCGGGCGTCAGCCGCAGCGCCAGCGCCGCCGCAAAGGCGGTCCAGGTAAGCAGTCCGAATTCGACGTCTGGATCGCTCAGGGCCAATCCCTGTCCGAACGTGAGCGTGAAACTCCACCCTGCCAGCAGCCCGAGCGTGAGCGCGGCGAGCCCTCCGCCAAGCGCGATCGAGTTCATTCGGTCAAGGCTCTCGAGCGACGGAAAGGACCGGAACACGTTTCCGAAGTCCTTCCGCTTCAGCGCACGAAACTGCAGCAAATACATGGCGGCCGCGACCGACCCGAGCAAGAGGATCGCGTAGCCCAACAACACCGAGACGACGTGGACGACGAACCAGGGCCCCTCGAACGATGTCGCCGGGGTCGCGGGGCGAACCCCACTCCAGAGCGCGGCGGCCAACAACGCGATCACGGCGGGCAGCACCATGAGCCCCGCGGTCCAGCCTTCCGATGTTCTACTGGTAGCCAGAAAGGCGGTTGCGATGGCCAGCGCCAGGGTGGTACTGGCCGGACCGAACCCCACCAGCGGGGGCGCGAGGTACGTCATCCAGAGAGCGATCAGGCCAGAGGCATGCAGAGACACCGCAGCCAACGCGATCGTGGTGGACCGACGACGGGCGTCGTGGGCTCCGCCGCGGAACGACTGAAGGTGCAGGACCCAGGCGATCGCGTAGGCCCCGAGTGCGCCGGCCAGGAGCGCCGTCGCGATCATCCGCGCACCCGATGGGGACGCCGGGATGGGGCGCCGCGGGTGCGGGTGTGGAGACCGGGGTGCGCGACGAATGCGCGCACCCCGGGTGAATCAGTTCGAGATGCCCCGAAGGACCCGACGCGCGGCCGAGCCACGTTGGGGCGAGGTGTCACGGAGGTCGACGATCCGGGCGGTCGATGTTTCCGGCGTGACCCGAACGATCCGCGCGGTGGCGAGGCGATCAGACGCGCGGGCGTCGGCGTCATCCTCGATATCGAACAGCAGGAACTCGTCACCGATGCCCACTCCGTCCTGCGAACCCATCTCGAGGAAGATCATGTCGCCCTCTCCCCACACGGGCTGCTCGGTCTCCGCGCCGGCGACCACCGTCTTCAAGCCGTCCTCGTCCACGGCCTGTCCGAGCGTCTCCGGCACATCGAACCCTTCCGCCAGCATCACGATGTCGCCCACCTGATAGTCGTCGAACAGCCTGGTGACGCGAGCCCGCGCGGTCTCTCCATCGGCGTCGAGCACGTCCAGCATCGCGACCGATCGGGCGATCCGTCGTTCGTCGAGCCCCGTTGCCCAGCGGATCGCCCGCAACTCGTCGCCCGCCACGACATCCAGGGCGTCGAGTTCGATGATGACGAGATCGTGCACCCGAACGCCCGCCGGCATTCGCAGTCCGAGCGGATTTCCTTCCAGCTTCCGCACCGTTCGTCCCGTGTAGGACAACTCCTCCTCGCGGATGAGCAACGGTGCGCGATAGAAGTCGCTCTCGGAAACGAGGACGGGGTCGCCGTAGGACTCGACGTCGAGCCTGCCGATCACGCTGCCGACGTCCGGTGAGGTGTCGAAGAGGCTCGATCCACCGAACCCGCTCACGACTTCCCTTCCCGGGAGAGACTCTCCCCTGCCCGGGGGAGGTTCGTATGGAGCGGCCCGCTGCTCTCGTGCCGTATCCCATGTCTCGAGCCGTTCGACCGCCACCGCGGAAGCGTCTGCTGTCGCCACGCCGCTCTCGCCCGGCAACGCGAGGATTTCGCCCGGATAGATCCAATGCGGGTCCTCTACGACCTGTCGGTTGCTCTCGAAGATTCGGGGCCACAGGAACGGGCTCCCGAGATACACGCCCGCGAGGTCCCACAGAGTGTCGCCCCGGCGAACCTCATGCACCGCCCCCTGCGCCTTCGCCGCTGCCGCAGACTCGGTGACTTCACTGGATTCCTGCGCGGCAGCCACGACCGGCAGCACCGCAAGAGAGAGTACGCAACCCAGAACCATCGCGCGCCTCACCAACTTCCCCGACTCCCCGCTCATCGCGCCCCTCCTCCCGAAGCAGACCTGCCTGGCGTGCGGAGGCGCCCCGCCTCCCGCATCGCGCGAACCCCTGCAACTTCCGGGCTCCGCGCCTCGCCCTCCGCGCCGAACGGCAACCCCCGTCGCTGCGCGGTTTCAGACCATAACCACCACCCGAATCAAACGTACGCCGCCCCTCTGGCGGGCACAAATGTCGACCGACCATGCAAAATGTGTCGAGCGGCGAACCCGGTCAGAACGGCAGATCGTCCTCTCCGGCCAGCGATTCGTTCGAGAACTCCGAGAATTCGGCAGTCTGGCCGGCGGGCGCGGGCGCCGACTCCTGGAGGCCCTCGCGACCCCCGCTGCTCCCGAGCATGATCATTTCCGCCGCACGAATCTCGGTCGTGTATTTCGTCTGACCGTCCTTGCCTTCCCATTGCCGGTATTCGATCCGGCCCTCGACGTAGAGGCGGTCGCCACGCTTCAGATACTTCTCGGCGATCTCCGCCAGCTTGTCCCAGCACACCACCCGGTGCCATTCGGTCTTTTCCTGCTGTTCGCCCGAGCGGTTCGTCCAGCTACGGCTGGTCGCCACGGACAGCGTCGCCACGCGGGTACCGGTGTTGGTCGATCGAACTTCAGGATCGGCGCCCAGGTTGCCGATCAGGGTCACCTTATTGAGACTGCGGGACATTTTCACCTCCGTGGAGACGGTTGAGAAATCCGGCGGGTCGTGTCGGGAGCCCGAACATAGACGGGCCCGAAAAGTCGGTCAATTCATGTCGCTTCCTGCAGTCTGGACGAGCATGAGTCTCATCACGATGGCGTCCTCGACCGGGTCGGAATAGTACTCCGGACGCCGGTTCACGATCTCGAAACCGTGCCGATCGTAGAGCCCCCGAGCCGCCTCGTTGCTCTCTCGCACCTCGAGATAGATCTCGGTAGCCCCGCGGTCCGCCGCTTCGTTCACCACGGCCTCGAGCAACGCAGACGCGACCCCGCGACGGCGCCAGGTAGACCGCACGGCGAGATCGCCGAGCTCGCCCTCCGGCCCCGCGAACCAGATGACGGCATACCCGATCAACCTTCCGGGCACCTCCTCGGCCGCGAATAACGCCGCGTTGGGCCGTCTGAGCAGGTTGAGGAACGTCTTTGACGACCAGGGCGTCCCGAAGGACGCCGTCTCGATCTCGAGCACCTGCTCCAGATCAGCGGCGCGCATCGCACGTATCCTCGGTTCGCCAATGGCGGGCACTTTCCCGACGTTCGACATGTTCCGGCTCCTCAAACCCTCACGCCGGCGCCGCGTTCGGCACCGGACGCGCGCACGTACTCGGGCTCCCAGATGCCCCGATCCTGCACCCTGCCGTCCTCGGGCGCCACGGAGGCGAGCCAGAGGAGAGCCGAGGCGCGAGGCACGGACAGGTGCGGCGGCAACACCCGACCGCCGCGCGCGGAGATGGCCTGGGCGTGGGCGAGCGCCCCGTCGCCGGCAAACGACCACCCATCGAGGGGCTCCAGTCGACTCAGCAACTCGTCGAGCGGCAGGGCGGCCGGGCCGAACGTCGCCGCGTCTCCCGCCCCGCTCGGGAAGGCCGCCGCATACACCTCGTCGCGGCGCGCATCGAACAGGGAGCAGATCGGCGCGGTCGCCACGGAGGCCGCGAGCGCACGCAGGCTCGAGAAGGCGAACAACGGCAGATCGTGTGCGAAACACAACCCCTTGGCCAACGCGGCCGCGATCCGGACCCCGGTGAACGATCCCGGCCCCGCCCCGACCACGACACCGGCCAGCCGTCCGACCCTCACGCCGGCCCGATCGAGCAGGCGTGAGGCCTCGTCGAGCACCGTCTCCGAGTACGTCGCGCGCACCGACAACACCGATTCCGCCAGAACCTCGTGGCCGTCGCCGACCGCCACACTGCCGAGGCGGGTGCTCGTCTCGAGCGCCAGCAACATCATTCGATGCCCGGGATCGCGGGTGCCCGACCGTGCGACAGCGCCTCCACTCCCCGTCGATCGCTTTGCGCGGGGATGCCGAGTCGAATCTCCCAGCGGTCGGCTGGCAAGCGGCTTCCGGCGCGATCGGCCCATTCTACGAAGACGGCGCCCCGCCCCCCGGTCAGCTCGTCCCAACCGAGCTCGCGAAGATCTTCCTCATCCTCGATCCGGTAGAGGTCGACGTGGTGCACCGGTTCACCGGAGCCGTACCGCTGGACGAGCGTGAACGTGGGACTCGTCACCGGCCCGTCCACACGGGCTCCCTCGCAGCAGGCCCGAACGAGGGTCGTCTTCCCCGCCCCCAGCGGACCGTCGAGCGTGACGAACACCCGAGACCCCACCGCGGTCGGTCCGATCTGCCGCCCCCAGGCGACGAGTTCCTCGTAGTCGAGACAGGCAGAAATGACCGGCCCGCTCACAGGGCACCCGATCCCGACTCGGGCAGTACCGGCACACCCGGGGGAGCCGCGCGGCCCTTCGCATCCAGCATCGCCCTGACCTCGAAGAACTCGTCTCTCAACCGGGCGGCAGCCTCGAAGTCGAGCGCGGCGGCGGCGGTGCGCATCTCCTTCTCGAGCACCTTCTCGAGTTCGAGCGGCGAAAGATCGGCGTACGCTTCGCCGCGCTCCGCCACGGCAGGCTGCTCGTGAGCGTCCGCGACCGCCGTCGAGAATCGGATTTCCGTGACCGACTTCACGATCGATCGGGGCACGATTCCGTGCTCTTCGTTGTGGGCAGCCTGCACCTCGCGCCGGCGGCTCGTCTCGTCGAGGGCCCGCCGCATGGAGTCGGTGACCCGATCCGCGTAGAGAATCGCCTTCCCCTTCACGTTGCGCGCGGCGCGCCCGATCGTCTGGATGAGCGACCGATCCGAGCGCAGGAACCCCTCCTTGTCCGCGTCGAGAATCGCGACGAGCGACACTTCGGGCAGATCCAGCCCTTCCCGCAGCAGGTTGATCCCGACCAGCACCTCGAAGGCGCCGAGGCGCAGATCCCGTAGAATCTTGACCCGATCGATCGTCGCGATGTCGGAGTGCAGGTAGCGCACCTTCACGCCGCGCAGGGCGAGAAACTCGGAGAGGTCCTCGGCCATGCGCTTGGTCAGGGTCGTCACGAGGACGCGCTCACCCTGCCCTGTCCGTTCGTGGATCTCGCCGAGCAGGTCGTCCACCTGGCCGGCCACAGGCCGGATCTCGACTTCCGGGTCGAGCAGCCCGGTGGGGCGGATCAACTGCTCCACGACGACGCCATCGCTTCGCCGGAGCTCGTAGTCCCCCGGCGTCGCCGAAACGAAGAGCACGCGAGGGACGACCTCCTCGAATTCGGCGAACGACAGCGGCCGGTTGTCGAGCGCCGAAGGCAGCCGGAAGCCGAACTCGACGAGGGTCCGCTTGCGGCTCTGATCCCCTTCGTACATCCCGCCGATCTGTGGGATCGAGACGTGGGACTCGTCGATCACCATGAGGAAGTCATCGGGAAAATAGTCGAGCAGACAGTATGGCCGCTCGCCCGCCGCCCGTCCGTCGAGGTGTCGGCTGTAGTTCTCGATGCCGGGACAGAACCCCATCTGGGAGATCAGCTCGAGATCGAAGCGCGTGCGTTGCTCGAGCCGCTGCGCCTCGAGCAACCTGCCGTTCGTGCGGAGGTCCATCAGCCGTTCTTCGAGCTCCGTGTAGATGCTGTCGACCGCCGCCTCCAGCTGGTCGGCCGGCGTCGCGTAGTGGGTGGCCGGGAAGATCGCCATTTGCGGGAGCCGGGTGATCGTCTCCCCGGTCATCGGATCGATCTTCGAGATCCGTTCGACCGTGTCCCCCCAGAGTTCGATCCGGACGCCCTGTTCCTCGTAGGCCGGCATGATCTCGACGACGTCGCCGCGGACCCGAAACGTGCCGCGTTTGAAGTCGAGGTCGTTTCTGGAGTACTGAATGCGAACGAGACCCGAGAGAATGTCCCGGCGTGGCATCTCGTCGCCCTCGGTGATCGTGAGCATCAACTTCCGGTACCCGACCGGATCCCCGAGCCCGTAAATCGCCGATACCGACGCCACGACGATGACGTCCTTGCGCTCCATCAGCGAAGACGTCGCCCGCAGCCGCAATCGATCGATGTCCTCGTTGATCGACGCGTCCTTCTCGATGAACGTGTCGGTCGACGGGACGTAGGCCTCCGGCTGGTAGTAGTCGTAGTACGAGATGAAGAACTCGACGGCGTTTCGGGGGAAGAACTGCTTGAGCTCGCCGTAGAGCTGTGCCGCCAGCGTCTTGTTGTGGCTCATGACGAGGGTCGGCAGCCCCGTCTCCGCGGTGAGGGCCGCCATCGTGACGGTCTTGCCGCTCCCCGTCACACCAAGGAGCGTCTGCCAGCGATCGCCCCGGCGGACCCCCTCGGCCAGCTGCCGAATCGCCTCGGGCTGGTCGCCGGTCGGCTCGAACGGAAGCTGGAGGTCGAAGACCCCCGGGTTCAGGGCAATGTCGTGCACTGTGGTGTCCGATGTCCTCTCGCGTGTCGCCGCTGCAGACCTCGCGGGAACGCGGGGCGTGCGGGGGGATACAGAGTATCGCGGCGGGGGGCTTTCGGGAAGTGTTCGGTCTGACGAAGTGAACGCGCTCGATCTATTCGAGCTTCAAATCCGACTCGCCTACCGACTCTTTCCGCTCGACCGACAACACTCCCTTCACGCGCTGCACCCTGCGCATGACCTTTTTGAGGCGGCTGAGGTTCTCGACCTCCACCACGAATTGCCCGCGCATCCCGCCCTCGACCGCGTGGATGTCGGCCGACTGGATGTTCGTCCCGGTGTCGGTCACGGCCTTTGCGATATCGGCGAACAGGCCGTGCCGGTCCGATCCTTCCATGACGATGCGCACGAGGAACCGGCGCGCGTCATCGTCGCCCCACTCGATGTCCACGCGTCGCTCGGGGTCGGCCGACAGGTTGAGCACGTTGGGACAATCCTTCCGATGGACCGATATCCCGCGCCCGCGAGTGATGTACCCGGTGACGTCGTCGCCCGGCACCGGCTGGCAACATTGAGAATACCGGATCATGAGGTCGTCGAGCCCCTGGATCCGAATGCCTTTTCCGCTTCCCGCCCACACCTTGTCGACGAGACGATTGAGGGGGGTCGGTTCGCGCTCGGGCTCCTCCGGGGTCATTTCCGGGAAGACGGCGCGCGTCACGCGTGTCAGGCTCACGTCGCCCCGGGCGGTCGCCGCGTAGAGGTCGTCGATCTCTTTGTACCCCAGTCCCTGGGCCGCGGCCAAAAGCGTGGCTTCCTCGGGCCGCCCCCGCTTCACCCGTCGGAAGCGGCGGACCAGGATGTCACGGCCGAGCCTGATCGCGCTCTCCCGCTCTTCCGAGCGAATCCACTGCCGGACCTCGTGGCGCGCCTTGGACGTGCGTACGAACCCGAGCCAATCACGACTGGGGGTCTGAGAATCGGACGTGAGGATCTCGACGGTCACCCCGTTTCGCAGGGGCCGGCTCAGCGGCGCGATCTTGCCGTTCACCCGCGCGCCGGAACAGTGAAGGCCGATTTCCGTGTGTACCGCGAACGCGAAGTCGATCGGCGTCGCACCCTTTGGAAGCTGCTTCACGTCCCCGGCGGGCGTGAACACGAAGATCTCGTCCTTGAAGAGGTCGATACGGAGAAACTCGAGAAACTCTTCGGGCTCGCGAGTCTCTCGCTGCCACTCGAGGACCTGGCGGAACCACTCCAGCTTTTCGTCGACCTCGTCCCCCTCATCCAGCCCTTCCTTGTAGCGCCAGTGCGCCGCGATCCCGTACTCGGCCGTGCGGTGCATGTCGTGCGTGCGGATCTGGATCTCGTAGAGCTTGCCGCCCGACCCGAAAATGGTCGTGTGCAGGCTTCGGTACATGTTCGACTTCGGTGTCGCGATGAAGTCGTGAAAGCGGTGCGTCAGCGGGGTCCACCGGTTGTGCACCACCCCGAGCGCGTGATAACAGTCGGGCACCGTGTCCACGAGGATTCGCATCGCCAGCATGTCGTAGAGTTCCTCGAACGGCTTGTCGCGTTTCTGCATCTTTCCGTAGATCGACCAGAGGTGCTTCGGCCGACCCGTGACCACGCAGTCGATGCCGGCCTCGGCGAGTTCCTCGCGAAGCGGTTTTTCCATCTGACGAATCAGGCTTTCGCGCTCCTTCCGCGATTGCCGCACCTTCTTCGCGAGCTTTCGGTAGCTCTCGGGCTCGAGGTGCTTGAAGGCGAGGTCTTCGAGTTCCCATCTCACGCGCGCCACGCCCAACCGGTGCGCGAGCGGCGCGTAGATTTCACGGGTCTCCAGCGCGATCCGTTCGCGTCGGGCCGCCGACACGTGCTCCAGCGTCCTCATGTTGTGCAGGCGATCGGCCAGTTTCACGAGGATCACCCGCGCGTCCTTCGCCATCGAGAGGAGGAGTTTGCGATAGGTCTCGACCTGCCGCTCGGCCAACGACCCGAATTCGAAGCGGGCCAGCTTCGTGAGCCCGTCGACGATCATCCCGATCTCCTCGCCGAACTCCCGGTGGATCTCCTCGATCGACGTCCCCGTATCCTCGACGACGTCGTGCAGCAACGAGGCGGCGATGCTCACCGTGTCGAGATGGATCTCGCTGAGGATCCGCGCGACTTCCACGCAGTGGGTGATGTAGTCTTCGCCGGAGGCCCGCTTCTGGCCTTCGTGCTTCTCCTGACTGTATTGGAACGCGAGCGCCAGCAGATCGAGATCGAGGTGATGTTCGTGATCGGCGATCACCGCGAGCAACTGTTTGGGCAATAACGAACGGGGCCCGGTGTCTCGCCGGCCCGAGTCCTTCCCCGTGGTTTTGGTGGCGCTGCGTTCCATCTTCTCGCCCGATTCGCGCTCTGTGTTCCGCAACGCGACGCACGTTACCTCTTCCTAAGCTGGCTCCTCTTTACCCCGACGCAAGCGGCAACGTGCCCGAGAGGTTCGGACATGGGCCGCGCACCGGGGGCCTTCTAGCCGCAAAGACCCCGGTCGGCCAGGCTGACGTAGCCGCGGTCTCCCATGACGACGTGGTCTCGCACGGGGATCCCGAGGAGCCGACCGCTCTCGACGAGCTGCCGGGTCACGGCGATGTCCTCTGGCGAAGGCTCCGGGTCCCCGCTCGGGTGGTTGTGCGCGAGGATCAGGCTCGCCGCCCCGGCGGTAATCGCCGGAGCGAACACCTCGCGGGGGTGCACGAGAGAGGAATTCAGGAGCCCGATCGTAAGACAGCGCTCGATTAGAATCCGGTTCTGTGTGTCGAGGTGCAGCACCCAGAACTCTTCCTGTTTCCGGTCGCGGAGCAGCGGGCCGAGCCGACCGTAGACATCGCGTGGCCCGCTGATGCGGCTCACTTCACGGGCCGGCTCCGCCGCGAGACGTCGGCCGAGCGCGAGAGCGGCCGCGACCGCTGCCGCCCGAGCCGGGCCCACGCCGCGTGTCTGTTCGAGGCCGCGCGGTTCGGCGATCGCCAGACGCCGGAGCGAGCCGTCGTGCGCCGCGAAGAGTTCGGCTGCGACATCGACAGCCGAGCGGCCCACCCCTCCCGATCCGATGATCACACCGAGCAGTTCGGCCGTCGACAGGGCGTCGGGACGCAGTCGGAGCAACCGCTCGCGCGGTCGCTCGCTCAGGGGAAGTTCGCGTATTGTCGGAGTCATTGCCCAGGATACGGGCGGCGATCAATCGCGTGTCAAGACATCGGTTCGCTAGGTTGCTTCGGGTCACGACTCTCCCCGCCTTCAGGAGGCCACATGAAATCCCGAGTGTTCCGCGGCGCAGCGCCGGCCATCCTTTCGCTCGCCGTCGCCCTTCCCGCGTTCGGCCAGTCCGTCCTCCTGCGCCTGAATCCGGACGAGGGCCTCGAGTCCCGCTACGTCACCCACATGGTGACGAACATGGATTCACCGATGATGTCGTCCGACAAGCCGTTCATGGTCGTGACGGCCTACACGACGCAGACGGTGATCGGTGTGGAGGGAGAGGTCATCGAGTACTCGATCCTGACAGATTCCACCGACGTCAGCTCGCCGGCGATGCCGATGATCGCGCAGCAGGTTCCGGATCAGACCGGCGACGTCCAGACGCTGAAGATGGACACCCGCGGCCGCATGGTGGACCTCACCGTCGAGGGCGCATCGCCGGAAGTTCAACAGGCCCTCGGGCAGCTCGGGGGCCTGGGCCTTCAGCTCCCCGAGGAGCCGGTGTCGTCCGGTGACTCTTGGACGGCCAACATCGAAACGGGGGCCCCGAGCCTGCCGGGTGGCGGGGCGATGGACATGGAAATGAACATGACGTACACGCTGGTCGAGGTCGCGTCGGCCGGCGGATCACAGTTCGCGACGATCACGTTCGAGGGGCCGGTCGTCATGTCGGCGGCCGGCGGCGGGATGGGGATGGACGCCAGCGGCACCAGCTCGGGCACTCTGGTCTTCGATGTCACGCTCGGACGAATCGCCAGCAGCGACTTCGAAATGGCGATGGACGTGAACACCGCGGGCATGCAGATGTCGATGACTCAGTCGATGACGATGACGCTGATCAACTGATCCTGACGGGGAACGTGATCGCGCCGGAAGAGACGGGCCGGGTCAGCCGACCTTTCCGTGGCACTTCTTGTACTTCTTCCCGCTTCCGCAGGGGCACGGGTCGTTCCGCCCGGGCTCCTTCTCCGACACGACAGGCGCCGCCGAACTTCGCCCCTGGCCCGCGCCGAGCGCGACCCGGGCGGCCGAATCATCGGGCTTCAGCCGCTCGTCGACTGCCGCCGCCGTCGCCACCCCCGCCGAGCTGAACGCGGGCTCGCCAGCCGGCGTCCGCTGCGCCGGGCCAGGCGCCCCACCGGCGCCGCCCAACCCCGTGCCGTCCGAGGGTCCGCTCATCCCCGTGATCTTCGGGGCACGCGGCTGAACTGGCCGCCGCACCTCGATCTGTGCCTTGAAGAAGCGGTTCGCGATCGTCTGACGAATGTCGGTGATCAGCTGCACGAATAGTTCGTATGCTTCCTTCTTGTACTCGACCAGCGGGTCTTTCTGGCCCCACGACCGGTACCCGATCGATGACCGCAAGTGGTCGAGATCGTAGAGGTGGTCCTTCCATTTTTCGTCGAGTACCGACAGCACGATGAAGCGCAGCACCTGCTCCCACAGCTCTCCGAAGCTGTCGAGCTTCGCGTGAAACTGGTCGTGTGCGGAGTCGACGACCCTGTCGTGGAGCGAGTCGCTATCGGGCCAGTTGTCGACGCTGGCGACCTTGTCGTCGTCGCTCCTGCCACCGTGTGGGCTGCTCGCACGCGGGAGGAAGTCGTTGTGGAGGAAATACTCGACGAGGAGCCGATCGCGCAGGCCGGGGAGATCCCACTCGTCCTGCGAACTTCCGGCCTCGACGTAGCCGTCGAGATCCTCCCGGAGGGCCTCCTCGATCATCTCCCACGTTTCGCCCTTGAGGTCTTCGCCACCCTCGAGAGCGTAGAGCCGCAGGTCGTAAACGACCTCGCGCTGCTGGTTCATCACATCGTCGTACTCCAGCAACCGCTTCCGTGCGTCGAAATTCTGCAGCTCGACACGCTTCTGCGCCCGCTCGATCGACTTCGTGATCCAGGGGTGGGTGATGACCTCGCCCTCTTCCACTCCCAGCCGGTCCATGATCTTGGAGACACGCTCGGGCATGAACAGGCGCATCAGGTCGTCTTCGAGCGAGAGGAAGAAGAGGCTGGCGCCCGGATCTCCCTGACGTCCCGATCGACCGCGCAGCTGGCGGTCGATGCGTCGTGATTCGTGACGCTCGGTCCCGAGGATCTGCAGGCCGCACGGCGGCTCTTCCTGGCAGCCCCGCTCCTTGATTTCCGCGCGGGAGAGGTCCGGCTCCTCGTCTACCTGGCCGAAGGGGGCGACGTCGGACACGATCCCGCAGACCTCACACTGAACGCAGGGGTCGGCGAGCTTAATGTCCGTACCACGCCCGGCCATGTTGGTGGCGATCGTGATCGCCCCCGGTTGTCCGGCGTTCAGGACGATGTGCGCCTCACGCTCGTGCTGCTTGGCGTTCAGGACCTCGTGGGACAGTCCCCTGCGCTTGAGCATCCGCGCGAGGATTTCCGATACGTCGACGCTCGTCGTACCGACGAGGATCGGGAGGCCCTGCTCGTTGATCCGCTCGATCTCGTCGATCAGGGCGGCGTACTTCTCCCGTTTCGTCTGGAAGATGATGTCGTCGTGGTCGAGACGGCGTACGGGTCGATTCGTCGGGATCACGACGACCTCGAGACCGTAGATCTCGTGGAACTCGGCCTCCTCCGTCTCTGCCGTTCCGGTCATCCCGGACAGCTTGTCGTACATGCGGAAGTAGTTCTGGATCGTGATCGTGGCGAGGGTCTGCGTCTCGCCCCTGACCGACACGCCCTCCTTCGCCTCGACGGCCTGGTGGAGTCCGTCGCTCCATCGCCGGCCGTGCATCGTTCGTCCGGTGAATTCGTCGACGATGAGGACCTCGCCGTTCTCGACGACGTACTCCACGTCTTTCTCGTAGAGGGAGTAAGCCTTCACGAGTTGGTGAATGACGTGGATCTTCTCGGATTTTTCCGCGTACTCGCGTTCGAGTCGCTCGCTGCTTTCCCGCTTCTCGTCAGCCGAGAGCGTCTCATCGTCCTCGACGTGCTTCACTTCCTCGGAGATGTCCGGAACGGTGAACGCTTCGGGGTCTTCGGGTGCAAGAACATCGAGCCCGCGATCCGAGATCTGGATCGTGTGCCCCTTCTCGTCGAGGGAGAACAGGAGCATCTCGTCCACGTCGAACATCCGCTTGTCGCGCATGATGTCGGCTTCGGTACGCTGGACGAGCTGCTTGATCCCCGATCGGGTGAGGAGCTTTAGAAGACGCTTGTTTTTCGGGGCCCCGCGCTGGGCGGCGAGAAGCTTCAACCCGGCGTCCCACCGCTTCTCGCCGTCGTCCTTCTTCTCGCCTTCGTCCTTCTCCTCGCCCCCCTTCAGGAAGGCGTCCGCCTCGGCCACCAGCGTGTTCACGATCTGAGTCTGCTTGCGGACGAGCGAGGAGACCTGGGCATTGTGCGTCCGATACACATCCCTCTCGTCGCGGCCGGCCGGACCGCTGATGATCAGCGGGGTCCGGGCCTCGTCGACGAGGACCGAATCGACTTCATCGATGATCGCGTACGAGTGCGGACGCTGCACACGTTGCGACAGGTCGATGACCATGTTGTCGCGCAGGTAGTCGAACCCGAACTCGTTGTTCGTCCCGTAGGTGATGTCCGCCGCATACGCCGTGCGGCGTTCCGGCGACCCGGGTTGGGTCTCATCGAGGCATGCCACGGTCAGCCCGAGCCACCCGAAGACGGTCCCCATCCACTGCGAGTCGCGGCGGGCCAGATAGTCGTTGACGGTGACGAGGTGGGTGCCCTTCCCGGAAAGCGAATTGAGGTAGAGCGGCATCGTGGCAACGAGCGTCTTCCCCTCACCGGTCGCCATCTCGGCGATCTTCCCCTGATGGAGCACGATTCCGCCGATCAACTGCACATCGTACGGGACCATGTCCCACTGCATCTCGTTGCCGGTCACCGTGATCGCGGTGCCCATCAACCGGCGACAGGCTTCGCGAACCGTGGCGAAGGCCTCGGGGAGGATCTCGTCGAGCACATCCTGGAGGGCCTCGACCAGATCGCCCTCTGTGGCGACGATACGCTCCGTGAGATCGGCACGCTTCCCCGGATTTTCCGTGTGCCGGCGTTTTTCGCGCAGCTCCTCGACCGCTTCTTCCAACTCGGACGTGCGCTCGGCGATCAGCGACCGGAAGGTCTCCGTCTGCCCCTTCACCTCCTCGTCGGACAGGTCGGCCAGACGGGCTTCGTGTCGCTTGATCTCTTCGATGATGGGCCTGAGACGCTTCATCTCCCGCTGGAAGCGTGTACCGAAAACCCCTTTGACCGCCTTCTTCAGCATTCCGTGCTCGCTGGCTGTGCGCGCGCCTCTGCCGCCCAGGCGCGTTCTATGTCCTTCCGAATCGACTCCGGCACGAGGAAACGGATCGTTTCGCCACGCCGGAGCCGGTCCCGGATTCCGCTTGCTGAAAGATCGATTCGTGTAACATTCACGGCAATATACGCCAATCCCCGCGCTGCGTCGGGCAATTCTGGCTCCATCCCGTCCCTTCGCATGACCGCGACCTTCGCGAGGCCCGGCAAGCGGCGCCACTCGCGCCACGTGTCGATCGCGGCCAACTGATCGGCACCGATCACCAGGGTGAGTTCCGCCTCCGGAAACCGCCGGGCCACCTCCTCGAGCGTGTCCACCGCGAACGACGGCCCCGACCGCTCGAACTCCAGATCGCTCACCTCGATCGAGGCGACTCCATCGAACATCCGCCTGGTCAACGCCAGGCGGGTATCCGCGGAAAGACTCGCTTCACGATGCGGAGGTCGGGGCGCCGGTATGACGAGCAGCCGATCCAGCGCGAGCCGCTCGACCAGATCGCTCGCCACGATCGCGTGCCCGATGTGCGGCGGGTCGAACGTCCCGCCGAAGACTCCGATTCGCTCGCCAGTCAGCCGGAGATCGTCACTGCCGATCGCCATCCTCCCGTCGCACGCGATCTGCCTCCGGCGAGTCCGGAAACTCCTCGTACAGACGATCGCGGACGACTCGTGCTTCCGTATCGAACCCGACCAGCGTGTAGCTGTCCCACATCATGGCCAGCAGACGCGGCATCAACTCGGGGCTCGGTCGCTCCGACATCGCCTTCTCGAAGTACACGTTGGCCGACTCGTAGAACTTTCTGTCGAAGTAGTACTTCCCCAGGACGAAGCTCTTCTCGGCGAGCTTCCCCCGCGCCTGGTCGAGAAGCGCTTCCGCCTGGGGTCGCAAATCGCTCGCGGGGAAGAACTGAAGGAGCCGCTGACACTCGATGATCGCCCGGTTGGTGTACTCCTGTGACAGTGTGACGCGAGGCGAAGCCGCGTAGTAGGCACGGCACACACCCAGCTGGGCGTCGTCGGCCAACCGGCTGTTCGGGCGGCCGATCGAGAGCCGTGAGAACCCCTCCGCCGCCTCGACCTCCTGGCCAAATCGGAGCTGAGCCTCGGCCAGCATGTACTGCGCGCTGTCGGTCATGGGCGACAACGGATCCGAAAGGAGGAAGCGTTCGAATCCGTTCCGGGCCGCCGCGTAGTTCTCTTCATCGAAATGGGTCTGCGCCCAGTCGAACAGGTCCGGCGAAGTGATCACGTCCGGCGGCTTCGGCGTGGCGCACGCGGCGAACGCGGCCACGACACCGGTAAGGACGAGCGCCGTGCGGGCGTCAGTCATTGTCGAAGCCGAAGCGGATCTGTCGGATGCGTTGTTCCGCCTCGCGCACCATGGCGCCGGTTCGTGACGGATTCAGGTCGAGCACGCGCTGATACGCCCCCAGGGCCGCCTGGCTGTCGCCGATCGAAAGGTACATGTCGCCCCGCAGGAAGTGGGCGTTCGACATGAGCGTACGAGGGACTCCGAGTTCGACCATCTCGTTGAGCTTCTCGATTGCAGCGGCCGGCCGACCGGAGGCCCGATCCTCATCAGCCGAAACGAAGAGACAGTTTCCGTAGTGAAAGCGGGCCGCATCGTACTCGTCCGTCCTCCGGTTCGCCTGCTCGATATACGTCTTGAAATACGGCAGCGCCTGGTCGCAGCCTCCCACCTCGGCGTAGGCCCGACCCGTCTCGTACAGCACGACCGGGTCGGCGGCCTCATCCTCCGACAGGACGGCCAGGTAGAGACTCAGCGCGCGCGAGTGATCTCCGTCACGCGCGTAGTGTCGGGCGAGCGAGAGCAGCAGGTCGACCGGAACGTAGCCGATCCCCCACTCGAGAAGAGGCTCGACCGAACGAGTCATGTTTTCCGAGGCGCCTCGCGCTCGCGAGTCAAGCGCCAGCGAGATCAGATCCGCCGCGACCTGATAACGATACCGGTCGTCATCTTCTATGAGAAGCCGGTAGTACTCCTGCGCCTCGTCCACATCACCGCGCGATGCATACGCGTGGCCGAGACGGAGGACGATTTCGGGCGCGTCCCCGCGTTGTCGCTGCGCGAGCTTGTATTCCGCGATGGCTGCGTCGGTGTCTCCCACCGCGAGCAACCGGTCCCCGAGCCGGATCGACTGATCCGCGGGATCCTGACACCCGGCGAGCGCAACGACGAACCCGAGGGCGGCGCACAGGCGCACCGGCATCGGCACGGTTCCGAGGAACCCGCGCCGCACGCCCACGGTCCTGCCCTGTGAAGCCACGATATTCATGAAGACCTGTCGGCGGGTATGGTTCAGACAGTCCGCTCGAGCGTCGGCGTGTCCGACCCCTCGATCGCGTTTCGCGCCGGCCCCGGATTGCCCTTACCCATCCACCGTCTGATCAGTCCGTACTTGATGATGCAGCGAAACGCGGACATGCCGTCTCGCCACGTGATCTTCTTGCCCTCCGCATACGTCCGACCGGCGTAGGAGATCCCTACCTCGTATACCCGCCAGCCGCCCAGGGCGATCTTCGCCGTCAGCTCGGGCTCGACCCCGAACGCGCGCTCCTCGATGACGAGCTGGTCGATGACTTCCTTTCGGAAGCACTTGTAGCACGTCTCCATGTCGGTGAGGTTCAGGTTCGTGACCATGTTCGATATCAGGGTCAGCAACTTGTTGCCCACCGAGTGCCAGAAATACAGCACGCGGTGTGGGCGGCCACCGAGAAACCGCGAGCCGTACACGACGTCGGCCTTGTTCTCGAGGATCGGGGCCAGAAGCAACGAGTATTCCGCCGGGTCGTATTCCAGGTCGGCGTCCTGCACCAGCACGATGTCGCCCGTCACTGCCCTGAATCCGGTCGACAACGCGGCGCCCTTCCCGCGATTCTCGGCGTGCAGCGAAACCGTGTCCACCAGCCCCTCCGCCTCGAGTCTCGCCAGGATCTCGCGTGAGCCATCGGCCGATCCGTCGTCGACCGCCACGAGTTCCACGTCCGGGGCGACATCCTTCACACGCCGGATGATCGCTTCGAGCGTCTCCTCTTCGTTGTAGATCGGCATGACGACCGAAACTCTGACAGCAGGTGCCGTCTCGGACATGCTTCCCCTCTCCCCGTCGTTACCCACCCGCATCACCGCTCGCGACCGTGTCGGCTTCTTCCGTGAGCACCGGCGGGCTCACGAGCGCCCCGCGATCCTGCAGGCCCCTAAAGTACTTGATGGTGGTCTCGAGACCGACGGCGAGTTCGATGGATGGTTCCCAACCGAGTGTTCGCGCGCGAGAGATATCGGGACGGCGGACCTTCGGATCATCGGTAGGAAGCGGGACGTGTCTCAGCGCCGACGCCGACCCCGTGACCTTCAGCACGGTCTCCGCGAGATCCCGAATGGTGAACTCGGTCGGGTTGCCGACATTCACCGGCCGATGGTCGCCGCCCGCGAACGCTTTCCACGCTCCGTCGATCAAATCCGAGACGAAGCAGAAGCTTCTCGACTGTGAACCGTCGCCGTACAGGGTCAGCGGTTCCCCGAGCAGTGCCTGGACGATGAAATTCGACACGACGCGCCCATCGCCGGGACGCATGCGCGGGCCGTACGTGTTGAAGATGCGGATGATCCGCGTATCGACGGCATGCACCCGATGATATGCCATGGTCATGGCCTCGGCGAAGCGCTTCGCTTCGTCGTACACGCCGCGGGGCCCGATGGGGTTCACGTTGCCCCAGTACGACTCGGGCTGCGGGTGGACCAGTGGGTCTCCGTATACCTCCGACGTCGATGCGAGCAGCAGCCGTGCCCCCTTCTCCTTCGCCACGCCCAGCACGTTGTGCGTACCCAGGGCGCCGACCTTCAGCGTTTGAATGGGCAGGTCGAGATAGTCGACCGGACTCGCCGGGGAGGCGAAGTGGAAGATGCCTTCCAGATCACCCGGGATGTCGATGTACTTGCTCACGTCGTGCTCGACGAACTCGAAGCGATCGTCGTCGTGCAGGTGACGGACGTTGTCGAGCGAGCCCGTGACGAGATTGTCCATCCCGATCACGGTGTGGCCCTCCGCCAGAAGCCGGTCGGTCAGATGCGACCCGAGGAAGCCGGCGGCACCGGTCACGAGAATCCTCATGCGTTCGAGCCCCGGCCGATCGAGTAGTACTCGAATCCCGCCTCACTCATCTTGTCGACTTCGTAGACGTTTCGGCCGTCGAAAACGATCGGGTGCGACAGCCGGCTCGCGACCGATCCCCAGTCGGGACGCCGGTACTGCAGCCATTCCGTCACGACGATCAGCGCGTCGGCTCCGTCGCACGCAGCATACTCGTCATCGGCGTAGTCGATCGAGTCGCCCAGGTAGTGATCGCGCGCCACATCGACAGCGACAGGATCGTGCGCGGAGATCGTGGCCCCCGCTCGCGTGAGGGCCGCGACGATCGTCAGAGACGGCGCGTCACGCATGTCGTCCGTCTCCGGCTTGAACGCGAGCCCCCACACGGCGAACCGCTTGCCGGAGAGATCCTCACCGAACCTCGATGTGATCTTGTCCACGAGGACGGATTTCTGACGGTCGTTCGCGTCGTGAACGGCCAGGAGCACCGACAGATCGACGTCGTGCTCGTCCCCGGTCTGGATCAGCGCCTGGACGTCCTTGGGGAAACAACTCCCACCGTACCCCGTCCCGGCATAGAGGAACGAGGGGCCGATGCGCTTGTCCGACCCCACGCCCCGTCGCACCAGCTCGACATCCGCCCCGGTTTCCTCGCAGAGCGCGGCGATCTGGTTCATGAAGCTGATCCGCGTGGCCAGCATGGCGTTCGCCGCATACTTGGTCATTTCCGCCGACGGGATATCCATGAAGATCAGCGGGTTGCCCGAGCGCACGAACGGCGCATACAGCTCTTCGAGCCGTTCGCGGGCCATGTCGGAGTCGACACCGCACACCACGCGATCGGGATACATGAAATCGCCGATGGCGTCGCCTTCCTTGAGGAACTCGGGGTTTGAACAGACGTGGAAGCGAACTTCCGTGCGATCCGAGATTTCGGCGCGTACGATCTCGCTGGTGCCGACCGGGACGGTGCTCTTCATGACCACGACCGTGTCAGCGCGAATGTGATCGCCGATCGTCCGGGCGGCCTCGCGGACGTACTCGAGGTTGGCCGAGCCGTCTTCTCCCGGCGGCGTCCCGACCGCGATGAAGACTACGTCTGCCTTGCGAATGCCTTCTGCCGAGTCGGTGGTGAAGACGATCCGGCCCTCCGCGAGATTGTGGGAGATCAGACGATCGAGTCCGGGCTCGTAAATGGGTACCTCACCCGAATTGAGCAGCACGATCTTCGACTCGTCGATGTCCGCGCAGGTGACGTGATTCCCCGCCTCCGCCAGACACGACCCGACCACCAACCCCACGTATCCCGTTCCAACTACGGTCACTACCATCGCCGCCGTACCCCCGTCCCGTGTCCCGTGTCAATGGAGCGCATCGGACCGTCCCACCCAACGGTACGTGTCTCGCACCCCTTCGCGCACGTCTCTCTTCGATCGCCACCCGGCTTCCGCCCACAATCTCTCGGGCGATCCCACGATGCGTTGCGGATCGGCGGCGCGCACACGCTCGGGGTCGACCATGATCTTCGGGTCGATTCCGGCCTCGGCGAGGATCCAGCCGAGGAGTTCGCGGACCGTCACGCCCCGCCCCGAGCACACGTTGTACGTCCTCCGATCGGGTGCGTCCAACCCCGCCAGCGCCACCAGTCCATCCACGCCGTCGCGGACATCCATGATGTCTCGTTCGACGTCCAGGTTCCCCACTCGCATGACCGGCTCCGCGCGACCTTCCGCGATAGCCGTGGCCTGCCGACAGAACGCGGGCACCACGAAGTCGTCGCGTTGCCCGGGGCCCACCAGCGGAAAGAGTCGGGCCGCCCGCACATCCAACCCGTGGACGTCCGCCAGCGCCAGCGCGACCAGTTCCTGGGCCGCCTTCGAGACGCCGTACACCGACCGCGGAGCCACAGGCGCATCCTCGCCAGCAGGATCGGGGCCGGGATCTCCATAGACGTCGGCGGAACTCGGAACGACCACTCGCGCGCTCGACTTCGCGGCGAAGACGGCCTCGAGGACGTTGAGCGTGCCCTCGGCGTTCACACGGAGGGCCCGAGCCGCGTTCGCCCGCGCGTTCGCTCCCGATGAGAAGCCCGCCATGTGGAACACGATGTCGGGTTCGACGGAGGCGACGACCGCCCTGGTCTTTTCACCGTCGAGCACGTCGAGACCGATCCAGTCCCCGGCGTCCAGATCGATCCCGTCCCCGCCCTCGAGAGCCGTGGGGATCACGTCATGACCATCAGCCGCAAGACGTCTCATGAGGTGCGCACCCACAAACCCCTCCGCACCCGTGACGAGCACCTTCATCCCGCCGCCAGAGCCCGCGCCAGTCGACGCGCCGCATACGTGACCACCAGGTCGGCTCCGGCCCGCCGGATCGCGAGCAGGGTCTCCATGTGCGCGGCCTCTCCATCCAGCCAGCCGCGATCCGCCGCCGCCTCGAGCATCGCGTACTCGCCACTGACCTGGTAGGCCGCCGTCGGGAGACCGAACGCGTCCTTCACCCGTCTCACCACATCCAGCGATGGCAGGGCGGGCTTCACCATGACCATGTCCGCCCCTTCCGCGATGTCGAGAGCCACTTCACGGAGCGCCTCGTCGGCGTTGCGTGGGTCCATCTGATAGGACCGCCGGTCACCGAACGCGGGAGCCGAATCCGCTGCGTCGCGGAACGGGCCGTAGAACGCAGACGCGTATTTGGCTGCGTAGGAGAGAATCGCGGTATTCGAACACCCCGCGGCGTCGAGCCCCACCCGGATGGCGCCCACCCGACCGTCCATCATGTCCGAGGGTGCGACGATGTCGGCCCCGTGCTCGGCGTGGCTGACAGCCTGTGCGACGAGTCGTTCGAGCGACGCGTCGTTGGCCACGTCTCCGTCCTCGATGATCCCGCAGTGGCCGTGATCGGTGTATTCGCACAGGCACACGTCGGTAATCAACACCATGTCCGGAGCGGCCTCGCGGAGCGCCGGCAGCGCGCGCTGGATTACCCCATCCGGACGATCGGCCCGGCTCCCCCGGGCGTCCTTCGTCCGCGGAATCCCGAACAACAGGACTGCGCGTATACCATCAGCCCAGGCGCCCGCCGCCTCGTCCGCCGCCGCCTCGACGCTGAGGCGGTCGACACCCGGCATCGAGGGAACGGGGGTGCGAGTCGCAGACGCGTCGTCCACGAACATGGGGTAGACGAGATCGGACGCCTCGACCCGCGTCTCGCGGACGAGTTCTCGCAGGGCCGGCGTGCGACGCAACCGGCGCATCCGCGTGCCGGGGAACCCGGCGGACGACGGCTGCGGGACGTCGGCGTGGCGTTCAGTCATGCCGCCTCTGCGCGAACGATCGCCTCGACCAGTCCTTCCGCCGTAGCGTCCTCGGCAACCACGGGCTCCGGCAGCCCCACCACTCGCACGGTTTCCGCGGTGATGGGGCCGATCGCGGCCGCGCGGGCTCCGCCGGCTCGGGGTCCGACCAACTCGACGAACCCGTGCACCGTGGACGAGGCGGTAAACGTGACCCAGTCCACGGCACCATCGTCGACCAGGGCCGTCAGGGCCTCTCGGCTCGACTCGTCGACGCGTGTGGCGTACGCCGGCACATCATCCACGATCGCCCCGGCCGCCCGCAGCCGCGCCGGAAGCACCGGACGCGCTTCGCTCGCCCGAGCGAGCAGGATGCGCCGGCCCGCGAGGTCCGGCACAGCCATGAGCAGCGCATCGGCGAGAGCCTCCCCTCGATGGACCGCCGGAACGACGAGCGGCTCTGCCCCGAGGACTCGCGCCGCCGCCGCAGTAGCCGGACCGATCACGGCGAGCTTGCAGGATCGCAGGGACGCCGATCCCGATAGCCGCTCGGAAAGCGCGACGGCCAACCTCTCGACACCGTTCGCGCTGGTGAGGACGACCCAGTCGTATGCCTCGAAGGCATCCGCGGCCTCTCTGAGGGGTGCAAGATCCGGGGGATCCACGATTCGAATCGTGGGGACCGGGTCGACGATCGCCCCCGCCCGACAGAGCGCCACTGAGAGCGGTTCGGATGGCGCGGTCGGTCGCGTGACGAGAACGCGCAAGCCCGCGAGAGGCCGGCCGCGCGGCTCGGGTGTAGCGTCCGTCAGGGCGCCTTGAGGACTTTTCCGGCCTTCAAGCAGCGCGTGCATACACGCACCCGACGGCGACTGCCGTTCTCGACGATCTTCACGCGCTGGAGGTTGGGCATGAACCGTCGCTTGGTCTTGTTGTGCGCGTGGCTGACGTTGTTCCCGGCCGCCGGCCCCTTTCCACACACATGACAGAAGTTCGCCATCCTGATCTATCTCCTCTGGTCCTCTATGCGGTTCGGATGCTTCAGTGGACGAGGAGCGAATCGGCCAGCAGGAACGTCGGACCGCGCGGAATGCTCTCGGCCATCCCCGCGTCCACCGCACCCTCGGTCACCCAGACACCTCGGATCGAGTCGTTGAGCGTGTATATCCGGCCGGAGACGAATACCCTGTCGCCGCCGTATAGCGTGATGTTGGCCATGCGAAGCCGTTGAATCGCGTCCGGCGAGAGCAGTACCGCATAGGTCACGGTCTCGGAAAGCTCCATCGCGAACGCCCCGGCGCCCAGACCCGCGGCAACCCTGATCGTATCGATCACGACGTCGCGTCCCATGGCCGCCTGCGGATCGGCAAGCAAATCCCCGGCATCATACTCGCGATCCGCTTCCAGCTCTGCGGCGACAGCCTCGGCTCGTTGCACCTCGATCCCCCGCGATTCCACGTACAGCCAATACATGAATGCACCGATCGCCACCAGCGCCACGACGCTGAGGATCGCTCCGATAGTGCCTTCACCTCTGTTAGACATGCTGTCCTCTCTGCCCCGGGAGGGTGTCGGTCCGGCCTTATCCCCGCTCCGTCAGTTCGATGAACGCTAACTCCGCCCCATCGCCCTTGCGGGCGCCGAGCTTCATGATCCGCGTGTAGCCGCCGGGTCGCTCCTCGAACCGGGGGCCTATGTCATCGAACAGCTTGTGCAGCGCCTCGCCGTCTGCGATGTGACGCCCGGCAAGTCTGCGGCTATGAAGATCGCCCCGCTTCGCAAGGGTAATCAACTTCTCGGCAAACGGGCGAAGCTCCTTCGCCTTCGCCTCGGTCGTACGGATCCGCTCATGGAGGAAGAGACTCGTGGCCATGTTCCTCATCGTCGCCCGCTTGTGGCTCCGCGTGCGGCTGAGCTGTCTCCCCTTCTTCCTATGCCTCATCGTCGCCCCCGGCCCCGTTCTCGGCCGCGTCCTCGATCAGGTACAGGTTGCCGGCTTCGTCACGTTCGAACGTCATCCCGAACCGTAGATCATTCTCGGCCAGAACCTCGGCGATCTCCTCCAGAGACTTTTCTCCGAAGTTCTCGAGGTTGAGAATGTCGTCACGTGACTGCGTCACGACGTCGCCGAGCGTGCTGATGTTCTGGCGCTCGAGCGTGTTCCGCGAACGGGCCGAGATCTGAGCAAACTGGTCCAGCGACCGCTCGAGCAACTCGACCATAGATTCCTCGAGAGGCTGCTGGGAATCGTCGACCGGCGCCCTCTCTTCATACTCCGGCAGCGACGGGATGCTTCCGGGATGACTGAAGTACGACAGATGAAGCCGTGCGATCTCCGCGGCCTGGGCCACGGCGGCCGCGGGATCGAGCGCGCCGTTCGTCTCGACATCCACCTCGAGTCGATCGAAGTCGGTCCGCTGACCCACCCGGGTCTCATGAACGGCGAAATTGGCGCGCGTCACGGGGTTGTAGACCGAGTCGATACGAATCGTGCCGACCGGAAACTCGCCCGCGACCTCGGGATCGTCCAGGTCGATATGGTGCTCGGCCATGACGAAGCCGCGCCCACGGTCGATCCACAGATCCATGGTCAGCGGACGATTCTCCGGCTGGTCCTCCTGGAGGGTGAACAGCAGGAACTCCGGATTCACCACTTCGACGCTGGCATGCTTCCCGATCGCGGCGGCCGTCACGGCTCCTGCCTTGCGCGCGGACAACTGGAGCTTGGCTTCCTCCACGTCGTCATCCATCACCAGAACCAGACCTTTCAGGTTCTGGATGATCTGATGTACGTCTTCCGACACGCCGTCCACCGTCTGATGCTCGTGGTGAACACCATCCGCCCGGATCGCCCAAACGGCAACGCCAGGCAGCGACGACAGAAGGATCCTGCGAATGGAATTGCCGATCGTGTGGCCGTACCCGCGCTCGAGCGGCTGGAGAAGGAACGATGCACGCGCTCCGTTTTCGGAACGCGTCTGCTCCTCCATCGCCTCCGGTAGCACAAGGCCACCCAGGTCCACCGACACCGTCATATCGATCTCGCCTCTGTTGAAACCAGGGAATTACTTGTTGTAGAGCTCGACGATCAACTGCTCTTCGACCGCGAGCGGGATGTCGGCACGAGAAGGACGTTCGAGCATGCGGCCCGTCGCCTTCTCGTAGTCCGATCCGAGCCACGACAACTGATCGCGGGTCTTCTTGTCTTCGATGGCTTCCCGCACGACGGGTAGCTCCCGCGCGTGCGGTGCGACGGCAACCTCTGCGCCCGGCGTCACCGCGAAGCTCGGTACGTCCACCGACCGCCCGTCGACGCGCACGTGGCGGTGTCGAATGAGCTGGCGCGCGGCCTTCCGCGACGGCGCGAACCCGAGCCGGTAGACGATGTTGTCGAGTCGACTCTCGAGGGCCACCAGCAAGTTTTCGCCGGTGATGCCCGGAACACGCTGTGCCTTCTCGAACAGCGTCCGGAACTGACGTTCCCCGACGCCGTAAATGCGCTTCACCTTCTGCTTCTCACGGAGCTGAACGGCGTACTCCGACTGACGCCGACGACGACGCCCCCGACCGCCTCCATGCATCCCCGGCGGATACTCGCGTCGCTCGATCGCGCATTTCTCGGTGAAGCACCGCTTGCCTTTGAGAAACAGCTTCTCGCCCTCGCGTCGGCACAACCGACACACGGGTCCCGTGTAACGCGCCATCAGACCCTCCGCTTCTTCGGAGGACGACAGCCGTTGTGCGGAACCGGCGTCACGTCCTTGATCGAACGAATGGCGAGACCAGCGGCCTGGAGCGCCTGAATCGCGGATTCGCGACCGGAGCCCGGACCCTGGACCTCCACATGGACTCGCCGCATTCCCATGGTGACCGCTTCGCGGCCGACCGCTTCGGCGGCGATGGTGGCGGCGAACGGCGTCGATTTTTTCGACCCCTTGAAGCCCGCCTTGCCGGCGCTCGCCCAGGCGACCGTATCTCCGGTCATGGTGCTTATCGTGATGATCGTATTGTTGAACGTCGCCTTGATGTGGGCAACGCCTTCCGCGTCGACCTGACGCTTCTTCTTCCGTACCGGTTTAGCCATTCCCGCTCAGTTCCCTGGAGTTGTCGATCGTTATTTCCGCGGAGTCTTCTTCTTGCCCGCTACGGCGCGTCTCGGGCCCTTTCGGGTCCGCGCGTTCGTGTGGGTCCGTTGTCCTCTCACGGGAAGCCCGCGCCGATGGCGGAGCCCGCGATAACAGCCGATATCCATCAATCGCTTGATGTTCATCGAGGTCTCGGTGCGCAGAGCGCCCTCGACCTTGTAGTGAGTTTCGATTACGCGGCGAAGCCGGTTGATGTCATCGTCGGACAGCGCATGAACGCGCGTGTCAGCGTCGACGCCGGTTTCCGCCAGAATGGCCTTCGCACTCGAGTCGCCGATCCCGTAGATGTAGGTCAGCCCGATCTCGATGCGCTTGTCCCGAGGCAGATCGATTCCTGCAATGCGTGCCATAGCCTAGCCTTGCCGCTGCTTGTGCTTCGGATCTCTACTGCAAATCACCCGCACGACGCCTCGACGTCGAACGATTTTGCAGTGCTCACAGATTCGCTTTACGCTGGAACGAACCTTCATTCCACCCTCTTTTCGTGTGCCCGGCTTCGTATGCACCGGAGCCTTTTATAATATCACCGGTATTGGCATGGATCAACGCGTAACGTGCGGCGATCCTACTTGTATCGGTACGTAATCCGACCCTTCGTCAGGTCGTATGGAGACATCTCCACCGCGACCTTGTCCCCGGGCAGGATCCGGATGTAGTTCATGCGGATCTTCCCGGACACGTGGCAGACGATCTCGTGCTCGTTTTCGAGCCGGACCCGAAACATCGCGTTGGGGAGGGCCTCAATGACCTCTCCCGTCATCTGGATCGGTTCTTCCTTCGCCAAACTCAGCCCTCTCTTGCAGGGATCCCACTGGGCACGGCCGTCAGGACCATCGGTCCGTCCGCCGTGACCGCTACCGTATGTTCAAAGTGCGCCGAAAGAGAACCGTCCGCCGTAACGACGGTCCACTCGTCATCGAGGGTGCGAATCCAGCGGTCGCCCTGATTGACCATGGGTTCGATCGCGATCACGAGACCCACGTCCATGCGAGGTCCGCGTCCGACGATACCGAAGTTCGGCACCTGCGGCTCCTCGTGCGGCGCGTGCCCGACCCCGTGGCCGACGAGTTCACGGATTACGCTGTACCCCTCGTCCTCGACGTACCCCTGGATCGCGGCTCCGAGATCGCCCAGCCGATCGCCCGGCCGTGCGGCCTCCGTGCCGATGTCGAGAGATCGTCGGGTGACGTCCAGGAGACGCGTCGCTTCGATAGAAATGGACCCCACCGGAATCGTGGACGCCGCGTCGGCGAACAACCGGTCCAGCTCCACGCCCACATCGACGCTGAGAATGTCGCCGTCCTGTAGCTCCCGATCGAACGAGGGGATCCCGTGGACGACCTCGTCGTTGATGCTCGTGCAGAGCGTGCCGGGGAACCCGTACAGCCCCTTGAACGCCGGAGTCGCACCCGGGTGAGAACGAATCAGCGCCTCCGCCCGCGCGTCGAGCTCACCCGTACTCAATCCCGGACGCACCGCCGCCGCGGCCATCTCGAGGACCTCCGCGACGATTGCTCCCGCCACCATGATCGTGTCGATCTCGGCCGCCGACTTGAGCTGGATCACGCGACAACTCCTGACCGCGCGCCGCCGAGTGCCTCGGCGAGCCGCTCGGCGACGTCGTCGGGGTGGCCGAGGCCATCCACGAGCGTCAGGCCGACCTCGCCGGATGCGTAGAATTCGAGAACCGGCTCGGTCTGCTCCCTGTAGACGCGGAGGCGATGCACGACCGTCTCCGGCTGGTCGTCGGTACGGTGCACCAGCTCGCCGCCGCAGTCCGGGCAGACGGCGTCGTCGCCCACGGTTCGAGTGTGCGTGACGTGTCCCGCCGCCTCGCAGACACGTCGCCCCGAGATTCGCTCGATGAGTTCGTCGTCCGGTACGTCGAGCGAGAGGACGGCATCCAGCGCGATCCCCTTATTCTCGAGGAGCGCCTGCAGCCCTTCGGCCTGCGCGACAGTCCGGGGGAACCCGTCGAATAGAAAGCCGGTCGCCGCGGCCGGCCCATCCAGGGCGTCGCCGACGATGCCGAGGATCACGTCGTCGGGCACCAGCTCGCCGACATCCATGTACCGCCGGGCCTCCTGCCCGAGCGGAGTACCGTCCCGACGGGCCTGGCGAAGCATGTCGCCGGTCGAGAGCCGCGGGATTTCGCGAGCGGCAGCGATACGATCGCCCTGCGTCCCCTTACCGGCCCCCGGAGGACCCATCAGTATCACCCTCACATGTACCTCCGCTTGCCGCCGCGATACTTCACGCGACCCTTCTTCATGAAGCCCTCGTACTGACGGAGCAGGAGGTGCTGCTGCATCTGCTGCACGGTATCGAGCGCCACGCCGACCACGATGAGGAGCGAGGTGCCGCCGAAGAAGAAGGTCTGGAGGTCGAACATCGCGAAGATCGCGAACGGGAGCACCGCGATGAGGGCCAGGAATATGGCGCCGGGCAAGGTGATCCGCGTGAGGACGTGATCGATGTAGTCCTCGGTTTTCTTCCCGGGTTTCACGCCCGGGATAAACCCGCCCTGACGCTTGAGATTGTCCGCGAGATCGGCCGGATTGAAGATGATCGACGTGTAGAAGAAGGTGAAGTAGACGATCAACACGATGTACGAGACGTAGTAGGCTGGCGTCCCGACCTGGAACCACTGACTCAGATCGTACAGGAAGCCACGCGCTCCGCTGCTGCCCGGACCGGGGTTGCCCATAAACGCGGCCAGCGTTCCGGGAATGATGATGATCGACTGCGCGAAGATGATCGGCATGACCCCGGCGGAGTTCACGCGCAGCGGGATGAACGAACGCTGCCCTTCCCGGATTCGTCCGCGTCCGACCACTTTTCGCGGGATTTGTACGGGGATCTTCCTGGCCCCCATCGTCAGCATCACCACGGCCGCCATCACCAGGATCAATGTGGCGACGAGCGCGATCAGCTTGAACAGGGTGACTCCGCCCGCCTGGTAGAGTTCCCACGTGTTGATGACGGCTCCAGGGAACCCCTGCAGGATCGAGAAGAAGATCAGCAGCGACATCCCGTTGCCCACACCGCGCTCCGTGATCTGCTCGCCGAGCCACATCACGAAGACTGCGCCGGCGGTGAGCATCACCACGGTGAGCAGCCGGAATCCCATCCCGGGGATGAGCACCGCACCCGCTTGCGACTCCAGGAACAGCGCGTACGTATACGCCTGCCCGAGGCTGAGGAGAATCGTGGTGTATCGGGTCCACTGCGTGAGCTTCCGCTGCCCCGCCTCGCCTTCCTTCTGGAGCTTCTCGATGCTCGGCATGACGGCCGCGAGAAGCTGGAAGAGAATGCTGGCCGAGATGTACGGCATGATCCCGAGAGCGAAAACGGTGGCCCTCTGGAGGCCACCGCCCACGAACAGATCGTAGATCCCGAAGATCGTCCCCTGGAACTGACCGGCCAGGGTCTGGAGCGCCACGACATCCACGCCGGGCGTCGTGATGTGCGATCCGAGACGGTAGAGGGCGAGGCATCCGAGGGTGAAGAGGACCTTCTCCCGGAGCTCCGGCACCTTGAACATGTTCGCGGCGGCCGCCGCGCCCGATTGCTGCCCGTTCGACATCGCGGGCTACTCGATGACCTGAGCGGTGCCGCCGGCCGCTTCGATCTTTTCGCGGGCCGCCGCGCTGAACGCGTGCGCACGCACGGTCATCGCACGGTCGGCATCGCCACGCGCGAGCACCTTCACGGGGTGCTTCAACGTGGAGAGGAGGCCGCTCGTGTGGAGCGTGTCGGGATTGATATCAGTGCCCTCGACGCGGCCGAGATCAGCGAGATTGACGACGCTCCACTCCTTGCGATTGGGATTCTTGAAGCCACGCTTCGGCGTGCGTCGATAGAGCGGCATCTGGCCGCCCTCGAACCAGGCCCTGGCCTTGGCTCCGCTCCTCGCCTTCTGGCCCTTGTGTCCGCGGCCCGACGTCTTTCCGGCGCCCGACCCGTGTCCGCGCCCCACCCGTCGACTGGACGGACGCGATCCTTCGGGAGGGCTCAGGTTGTCGAGACCGATTCGTTTGCGCTCAGCCATCGTTCGCCACTTCCTCCACTTTGACCAGGTGCCGGACGCGGTAGAGCATCCCACGGATCGCCGGATTGTCCGGCTGAACCACCTGATCCTGATGGTGCTTCAGCCCGAGCGCCCGAAGCGTGTCCCGCTGCTTCCGCTGCTGGCCGATCCCGCTCTTCACCTGACGGATTCTGATTACCTTAGCCACGCATGGCCTCCCGAATGGTCTCGAGCTCGACACCGCGCTCTCGTGCGATCTGCTCGGGCGTGACCAACTCGAGCAAACCGCTCATCGTCGCCTTGACCATGTTCAGCGGATTGTTCGTTCCGAGGCTCTTGGTGAGAATATCCTGCACTCCCACACACTCGAGCACCGCGCGCACCGGCCCGCCGGCGATGACGCCGGTACCGGGGCCCGCCGGCTTGAGCAACACGCGCCCGGCGCCATGCCGCCCGAGAATCTCGTGCGGAATCGTGCCGTTCACGACCGGAATCTGCACCATCTGGTTCCGCGCCTGCTCGAAGCCCTTCCGAATCGCTTCGGCCACCTCGTTGGCTTTTCCGAGTGACGTCCCGACGCGCCCCTTGCCGTCTCCGACCGCGACGAGCGCGGTGAAGGAGAACCGCCGACCACCCTTCACAACCTTTGACACCCGGTTGATGTAGATGACGTTCTCTTTGAAGTTGTCGCCGTCGTCGCGCCGCTTACCTCTCGCCATGTCTCTCTGTCTTTCCTTCCAGAACTAGAAGCGGAGGCCGCCCGCCCGGGCGCCATCCGCGAATGCCTTCACCCGTCCGTGGTAGGGATAGCCCCCACGGTCGAACACCACCGCCTCGACGCCGGCGTCGACGGCCCGCTCGGCGAGCTTCTTCCCGGCCACGTAGGAGTCGGCCACCTTGCCTGCGAGCTCCTCCTCCGCGTCCGCGCCGCTGACGTCCCCTGCCAGGGTCGAAATGCCGACGAGCGTAACCCCGAGATCGTCATCCACGAGCTGGCCTTCGAGGTGTTTCAGGCTTCGAAAAACCACGAGCCGCGGACGCTCGGCGGTTCCGCGGATCTTCTTGCGAATCCGGATACGACGCCGCGCTCGGAATTTCCTGCGCTGCTCTGAACTGTTTTTCATTCTCGCACCGATTGTCTATTAACGGACCTGGCCGCAGCCCTTAGGCGCCGACCGTCGCCTTCCCTGCCTTGCGGCGGACGTGTTCGTTCCGATATCGGATGCCCTTGCCCTTGTAGGGCTCCGGCGGCCGCACCTTACGAATCTCTGCGGCAATCTGTCCGACTTTTTCCTTGTCGATCCCCTTCACGCGGATCACCGTCGGCGAGTCGAGCGCGAACTCGACGCCATCCGGCGGATCCACGGGAACCGTGTGGCTGTACCCGACGCTCAGCACCAGCTGGGCGCCGTTCCGCTCGGCCTTGTACCCGACGCCATGGATCTCCAGGATCTTCTCGAATCCCTCGGAAACGCCTTGCACCATATTGAAGATCAGCGATCTCGTGAGGCCGTGGAGCGCCCGATGACGCGGCTGGTCGGTGGGGCGAGTCACCGTGACTTCCCCATCGTCGTTCCACGCGATCGTCATGTCGGGATGAAGCGACCGAGACAATTCGCCCTTCGCCCCCTTCACCGACACGCGCGAACCGTCGATCTTCACCTCGACGCCGTCGGGGACGGGAATTGGGAGCCTTCCGATTCTGGACACGTTCCCGGCTTTCCTAGTAGACCGTCGCCAGGATCTCGCCGCCCACCCGCTGTTTGCGGGCTTCGCGGTCCGTCATGACGCCGTTCGAGGTAGAAAGAATCGCGATTCCCATCCCCGCCCTGACCTTGGGAATGGAGTTGGAATCGACATAGCGGCGAAGGCCCGGCTTCGAGACGCGCTCCAGCGAACGGATCACCGGCCGGTCATCGCCCGTGTATTTGAGGTAGACGCGAAGCCGCCCGAACCCTCCGTCATCGAGCACTTTGTACCCGTGTACGAAGTGGTTCTCGGCGAGGATCCGCGCCAGCTCGATCTTGATCTTCGACAGCGGGATATCGACGCGTCGGTGCCCCGCGTTCCCCGCGTTGCGGAGCCGCGTCAGCATGTCGGCAATGGGATCGGTCATAGTCATTCTGTCACCAACTCGCTTTTCGGACGCCCGGGATCTCCCCGCGCAACGCCTGCTGCCGGAAGCAGATCCGACAGAGACCGAACTTCCTCATGTACGCCCGCGGCCTGCCGCATCGGTTGCAGCGGCGGATGGTCCGGGAGCTGAACTTCGGCTTCCGGTTCGCTTTTTCGACCAGTGCCTTCTTCGCCATTTCGTTTCCCTTACTCGTTCAGACGACCACGGGTGTCTCGCCGCGGAACGGCATGCCCATCTCGCGCAGCAGAACCAGCGCCTCATCATCGCGGTCCGTCGTCGTGACGAACGTGACGTTGAGCCCGTGGATCTTCACGATCTCGTCATAGTCGACCTCGGCGAACACCATCTGTTCGCGGATCCCGACCGTGTAGTTCCCGCGACCGTCGAAGGCACGGCTGTTGAACCCGCGAAAGTCGCGAATTCGCGGCACGGCCGTGCTGATGAACCGATCGAGGAACTCGTACATCCGGATCGAACGCAGCGTGACCATCGTCCCGATCGCCATCCCCTCGCGGAGATTGAAGTTCGAGATCGATTGGCGCGCCTTCGTCACCACCGGCCGCTGCCCGCTGATCACACGCAACTCGTTCGTCGCGGACTCGAGCAGCTTGGGGTTGTCTTTCCCGTCACCCATCCCCGCGTTGATCACGATCTTCTCGATCTTCGGGATCTGATTCGGGTTCTCGAAGCCGAACACCTCGGCGAGCCTGGCACGCACGGTGTCGTCGTAGTGAACTCGGAGTCTCGGTTTCGCCATGAACTGATCGTCGCTCCTGGAAGTCTATGCTCAGCTGGCGGTCGGGATCGGGTTGTCGCACCGCTTGCAGATGCGCTCGATCGTCCCGTCGTCGTCATGCCGTCTGTTGATGCGGGTGGGCTCATCGCAGTGCGGGCACATCAGCATCACGTTGGAGACGCGAATCGGCGTCTCGTACGTGAAGATCCCGCCTTCGCGAACCTCCCCGGTGCTCGTCGCGCTCGGGCGTTTGTGGTGTTTCCGCATGTTGACGTCCTGGACCACAATGAGGCCCTTGGACGGCATCGTGCGCGTCACCTGCCCGGTCACTCCTTCGTAGTTCCCGGAAATCACGCGTACGGTGTCACCGGTCCGAACGTGCAGTTTCTTCTGCGTCATCTCTCGCTCACTCTCGATCCGAGGCGGCCGTTGGCGACACTCGACACTCAGATCACCTCGGGCGCGAGGGAGACGATCTTCATGAACCGCTTCTCGCGCAGCTCGCGCGCGACCGGGCCGAAGATGCGCGTCCCTCGCGGCTCTCCGTTTTCGTTGATCAGCACGGCGGCGTTCTCGTCGAACCGTATGTAGCTTCCATCGGAACGCCGATTCTCTTTCGCCGTGCGCACGACCACCGCACGGGCTACTTCGCCCTTCTTCACGGCCCCACCGGGGAGCGCATCCTTCACGGTCACGACGATGACGTCACCGACGCTCGCATAGCGCCGCCGGGACCCGCCGAGCACCCGGATGCACAGCGCACGACGCGCTCCGGAATTGTCCGCGATCCGAACGACCGATTCCTGCTGGATCATCTTCCGCCTCCGCTAGTCGGGCCGTTGGATCAGCTCGAGAACACGCCACCGCTTCAGCTTGGAAAGCGGACGCGTCTCCTCGATCCGGACGATGTCGCCCACGCGATACTCGTTGTTTTCATCGTGTGCGTGGTACTTCTTCCGCCGGCTGACCTGCTTGCCATACATCGGGTGTGCCAGTCGGCGCTCGACGGAGACGACCACGGTCTTCTCGGTCCGGTCACCGACGACCGTCCCCCGACGGACCTTGCGTCGTCCCTGCTCGCTCTTGTCAGACATCCGTAGACTCCTCGGACGCCGTCACCGTCGTCCGTTCGTTCCTGATCGTCTTCAACCGCGCGAGATCCCGACGCCGCATACGCAGCAGAAGGGGATTCTCGAGCTCCTCGAACGCGGCTCGATATCGCAGCCGCGACAACTCGTCGTGGGCGCGCTCGATCTCCTCATCGATCTCGTCGTCCGTCAACTGGCGAATCTCCGTGCCACCCAATTCGCTCATCTATTCCTCCCGAACCAGGAAGCGCGTCTTGATGGGCAGCTTCGCCGCCGCGAGCTGCATCGCCCGTTTGGCGAGGTCCGTATCGACGCCTTCGAGCTCGAACAGCACACGGCCCGGCCTGACCGGGGCTACCCAGTACTCCGGGTTGCCCTTCCCCTTGCCCATCCGGGTTTCCGCAGGCTTCTGGGTCAGCGGCTTGTCCGGAAAAATCCTGATCCAGACCTTGCCACCGCGCTTGATGTGACGTGTCATGGCGACTCGAGCGGACTCGATCTGTCGATTCGTGATCCAGCCCGGCTCCATCGCCTGGAGAGCATAGTCACCGAAGGAGACCTTGTTGCCTCGCGTGGCCTTCCCCCGCATGCGGCCCTTCTGCTGCTTTCGGTATTTTACGCGCTTTGGCTGCAGCATCGTTCTATCTCCGTCCCGCCCGTCGCTGGCCGCCGGCAGTGTAGGTCTGACCGCGGCGGTCCTCGACGATCTCGCCGTTGAAGATCCAGACCTTCACTCCGATCGTGCCGAACGTGGTGCGTGACTGCGTCTCCGCGTAGTCGATGTCGGCGCGGATCGTGTGCAACGGCACCCGCCCCTCCTTGTACCCCTCGGTGCGGGCGATCTCCGCTCCGCCGAGTCGTCCGCCGCACTGAATCCGAATGCCCTGGGCCCCGGCGCGCATGGCCGCCTGCACGGCCCGCTTCATCGCGCGGCGGAAGCTGATCCGCTGCGTGAGCTGGTGCGCCACGTTGTCGGCCACGAGCTGCGCATCGGTCTCGGGACGCTTGATCTCCTCGACGTTGACCGACACCTCGGAATCGGTCAGTAACGCGAGCTCATCGCGGAGCTTGTCGACCTCCGCGCCGCGCTTGCCGATCACGACGCCCGGTCGGCCCGTGTGGATCGCCACGACGATCTTGGTCGGCTTGCGCTCGATCTCGATCCTCGAGATCGCGGCGTGTCCGAGACGTGCGTTCAGATACTTCCGCAGCTTCTCGTCTTCGGCGAGGAGCCTCGGAAAATCCTTGCCCTGCGCGTACCAACGCGATTTCCAGGGTTTGACGACGCCAATTCTGAACCCGTACGGGTGTGTTTTCTGGCCCACGGCTAGACTATTCCTCCCTCGTATCCACAACGACGGTCACGTGGCTGCTGCGCTTGAGCACGGGCGTCGCCCGCCCGTAGGCGCGCGCTCGCCAGCGACGCAGGGTCCGGCCCTCGTCCACGAACGCTTCGCTCACGTAGAGATGGTCGACGTCGAGCGTCTCGCCCGCCTCGTCGGCCTTGTGCGTGGCGTTCGCGACCGCCGACCGAAGCACCTTGTCGATCGATCCGGACGCCTTTTTCTTCGAAAACTGGAGGATCGAGTACGCCTGATCCACGTCCTGCCCACGGATCTGGTCGATGACCAGACGCATCTTCCGCGGGGACATGCGAACCCCTCTTGCGATCGCGTGCGCTCTCATCACCCTCGCCTGTCTTTTACCGACCCCGCGTGACCGCGGAACATCCTCGTCTGCGAGAACTCGCCCAGTTTGTGGCCGACCATGTTCTCAGTGATGTACACGGGGAT
Organism: Gemmatimonadota bacterium; assembly: GCA_048060725.1. Classification (GTDB taxonomy): domain Bacteria; phylum Gemmatimonadota; class Gemmatimonadetes; order Palauibacterales; family Palauibacteraceae; genus Palauibacter. The sequence continues at coordinate 56,711 of JBGMQU010000004.1, forward strand.
GAACTTGTTCCCGTTGTGAACCGCGACCGTGTGGCCCACGAACTCGGGACTGATGGTGGACGCTCGCGCCCACGTCTTGATCACGCGCTTGTCACCGGAGTCGTTCATCACCTGCACCTTGCGGAGCAGCTTCTCATCGATGAACGGGCCTTTTTTCACGCTCCTGGGCATTGCCTCTCCTGATTCCTGCTGAATCCCGCTGGTCTGATGTCTACTGCGTGGCCTTACCGCGCTTGCGACCGCGCACGATGTACTTGTTGCTCTTCTTATGGCGCTTCCGCGTCTTGCGACCCTCCGGCTTGCCCCACGGCGACACCGGCGGGCGCCCGCCCGAACTCCGACCCTCACCACCACCCAGCGGGTGATCGACCGGGTTCATCGCGACGCCCCGGACCTTGGGACGCCGGCCCCTCCAGCGCGTGCGACCCGCTTTACCCGACCGGATGAGCTCGTGGTCGATGTTCCCCACCTGACCGACCGTGGCGCGGCAGTCGCGCGGCACCATCCGCATCTCGCTGCTCGGGAGACGCAACGTCACCATGTTGCCATCCTTCGCGACCACCTGGACCGACGCTCCCGCGGACCGAGCCATCTGAGCGCCCTTCCCCGGGAAGAGCTCCACGGCGTGGACCACCGTTCCGAGGGGCACCTCGCGCAGCGGGAGGGAATTGCCCAGGGTCGGTTCGACTCCCGACCCCGAGAGCACCTCGTCGCCCACCGAAAGGTCCTTGGGGTGAATGATGTAGCGTTTCTCCCCATCGGCGTAGTGAATGAGGGCGATACGGGCGGACCGGTTGGGGTCGTACTCCACCTCGGCGACCCGACCCGGAATCCCATCCTTGTTCCGCTTGAAGTCGACCTTCCGGTAGAGCCGCTTGTGACCGCCACCACGCCGACGGCTGGTGATGCGGCCGTGGTGGTTTCGGCCCGCACTCTTCGTCAGACCTTCCGTCAACGACTTCTCAGGCTCGGAGCGTGTGATCTCGTCGAACCCGGAGACGCTGCGAAAGCGCGAAGCGGACGTAATCGGTTTGAACTTGCGAATGGACATCGAATCAGGCTCCCTCGACCAGGTCGATCGCGCCGCCGGCAACCTCGACGATGGCTTTCTTCCAATGCGGGCGACGCCCCGTGGTGCGCCCCATTCTCTTTTTCTTGCCACGCACGTTCATGGTGCGAACCGAGGTGACGCGACTGCCCTCGAACAACTGCTCGAAGGCCTGTCGGATCTCGATCTTCGTCGCGTTGGGAGCCACGGCAAAGGTGTACTTCGGCCGGGGCTCGACCCCGCGGTCACGGAGCTTCTCGAGCCGGCGACCGCCCGCGTCCGTCCCCTCGTATTGCAGGGCGCCCGCGCTCTTCTCGGTGAAGATCGGTCGCAGAATGACTTCTCTGGGGCGACGGCTCATTCCGCACCTTCCTCATCGCTGTCTTCCGCGTCGGCCTCGCCGGCCTCGCCGGGCTCGTCCGCCGTGTCTTCCGCTGTGTCTTCCGC